>PHAM01000054.1 GCA_002841685.1 Elusimicrobia bacterium HGW-Elusimicrobia-2
CCACGGATTGCGTGGACGGAATAGTGGCCCGCCGCAGAAAAGAGGTGACGGTTCTCGGCGAATTCATGGACCCCCTTGCCGATAAACTTCTTGTGACATCAGCGCTGGTTTATTTTACGACTGTTGAATGGCTCCATGTGTACTGGTGGATGGTCGTGACGATCATATCCAGGGAATTCATCATATCCGGGCTCAGGGTGCTGGCGGCGCGGCGGAAAATATCCATACCCGCGCTGATTTCAGGCAAGGTGAAGACGACGGTACAGCTGACGGCTGTAATCACGACGCTTCTGATAATACTGCTCCGGAGCGCCGCGGGCAAATGGAAATTTTATTACGGATGGCTTGATTTTGTTTATGAGCTTCCCATGTATCTGATGCTCTTTGCCGTGGCATCCACAATCTACAGCGGCGTCAGGTATATCAAAAAATATTTTTATCTGTTCGGAGAGGATATTTGAATTTAAAATAATTTTATGCAAAAAATGAACAAGAAACAGCTCGCAATTTTTGAAGGCCGAAAAATTCGCCGACTTTGGGATGAGGAAAAACAAAAGTGGTATTTTTCGGTAATTGATATTATTGCTGTTCTTACTGAACAGCCCGATTTTAAAAAATCTAAAAGTTACTGGACAACACTTAAAAGCCGCCTGAAAAATGAAGGGAGTGAGTTGGTCACAAAATGTGACCAACTCAAATTGCAATCTGCTGACGGAAAATTTTACAAAACCGATGTCGCGGATGTGGAAACATTGTTGCGCCTTATTCAATCTGTGCCAAGTCCAAAAGCTGAACCGGTTAAACTTTGGCTTGCCAAAGTCGGCTATGAACGAATGCAGGAAATAAGCGATCCGGAGAAAGCGCTTAATCGCGGACGGGATTATTGGCAAAGAATGGGGCGAAGCAAAAAATGGATTCAGCAAAGAATGATGGGCCAGGAAATCAGAAATAAATTGACGGATTACTGGAAAGACAATGAAGTTAAAGAAAAAGACGGATATGCCATTTTGACAAATATTATCCATCAGGAATGGAGCGATCTGTCCATTAAAGAACACAAGAATTTAAAAAGGTTGAAAACACAAAATTTGCGCGATCATATGACAGATGCGGAATTGGTTTTTACGGCCTTGGCGGAACTGTCCACCCGTCAGATTGCCGAATCTATGAAAACCAAAGGATTGGAAAAAAATAAAATTCCAGCCAGAAAAGGCGGTCGCATTGCCAAAAATGCGCGAAAAGAATTGGAGAATAAAACGGGTAAAAAAATTGTGAGCGGAGAAAGTTTTTTACAATTCCCCAAAAGTAATAAAAAATTAAATGAAAAAATTAAGGGAGTAAGGGAGAGGGATTATGAATAAAGTGATCAAATTTCTGGCGACGGGTTTCGGGGTTTCCCGTTTCGCGCCGCATCCCGGGGAAGGGACTATAGGCACGCTCGTTGGCGTTGTTATTTTTGTGTTATGGCCTGATTCAAGGCTTTATCCGAACGGGTTCTGGCTGCTTTTGATCTTAGGCCTTACGCTGGGAGTTTATGTGGCGGGCAAAGCCGAGGAAATATTCGCGCAGAAAGACTGCCCGCGCATAGTTATAGACGAGATAATGGGTTTCCTCATCGCGGCGGCGTTTCTTCCCAAAACTTTCTGGATGATCTTTTCGGCTTTTATACTGTTCCGCATTTTTGACGGCCTCAAGCCCGGCCCGGTGAGGTTCGCCGAGAAATTTTCGGGCGGCTGGGGGATAATGGGCGACGATATTGTCGCGGGAATATTCGCGAACATCATAATGCAGATCGTGGTGTTCCGTTTCTTTTAAAACATGAAAGCGCTGTCAGTCAATTCCATCAACACCGGATATGAGAGGAGGGAAATTGAACTTTCGGGCTGGATAGATTCCATCCGGGACCACGGCGGTGTCATGTTCGCCGATCTGAGAAACCGCTCGGGCAAAATACAGCTTGTGTTCGACGCTTCCAACAAAGGCGGGGATTACAGCGGTGCCGTGGCTGCTCTTCGCGCCGAATTCGTGGTGAGGGTGAAAGGAACAGTCTCCAAAAGGCCGGAAGATGCCGTGAATAAAAAAATTCCCACCGGAGAAGTAGAGCTGAAAGTGATGTCTTTTGAGATCCTCAACGAGGCTCTTCCTCTGCCTTTTTATCCCGGCGAGAAAGTGGGTGATGAGGCGGCTTTGAAATACAGGTTTCTGGATCTGAGGGGCCCTGATATGATGAGTAACCTCGAGGCCGTTGACAGGATAATGAGGATAACGAGGGAATACTTCGCGCAGCTCGGTTTCTGGGATGTGCCCACACCGATGCTGACTAAATCAACGCCGGAAGGCGCCCGGGATTATCTTGTCCCCTCCCGCACAAAGGCCGGTTCATTTTTCGCCCTCCCGCAGTCGCCGCAGCTTTTTAAACAGGTGCTCATGGCCTCGGGAGTTGAGCGTTATTATCAGATAACAAGGTGTTTCAGGGACGAGGATCTGAGAGCGGACCGTCAGCCGGAATTCACGCAGATAGACATGGAGATGTCTTTCGCGTCTTCTACCGATATAATGGAAACCGTTTGGGATCTCGTTGAGAAGATATTCGCGGCCTTTGATCACAAACTGCCGCAAGCCCTTTTTATGAAATTTGAAGAGGCCATGGCCTCATACGGTTCTGACAAGCCCGACCTGAGCCTGAACATAGGGCTGCTTTCGGATATAACAGAGATCTTCAGGAAGAGCGAATTCAAGGTTTTCAGCTCGTCCGTAGAGAAGGGCAATAAAATAGCGGCATTCCTGTGCGCGGGGGATTTTTCGAGAAAAGAGCTTGATGACGCTGTGGAAGACGCCAAAAAGCTTGGCGCCGGAGGGCTTGTCTGGATAAAGAAAAGCGGCGATGAACTCAAAAGCCCCGTGGTCAAAATCTTTAGTGACGAGGAAAAAAACGCCCTGAGGAAAAAATTTCCCGGCGACGGGGTGATATTCGCCGGAAGTACGGGGGATTCTTTTTGCCTCATGGGAGAATTGAGAAAGATTTTCGCGCTCAGAAGAGGGATGAAAAAAGAGGGCTTTTTCCCTGTTTGGGTCGTCGAGGCCCCGCTTTTTGAGAAAAACGCCCAGGGCCGGCTCCAGGCGGTGCATCATCCTTTCACGGCGCCGATAGGGGATATATTCGCCGATGACCCGCGATCTCTTAAATCCCATTCCTATGATCTTGTTATAAACGGAGAGGAGATCGGCGGCGGTTCGGTCAGGATTCACAAAGCCAGAGAGCAGATAAAAGTTTTTGAGATCATGGGAATAAGCGAGGCCGAATACCGCGAAAAATTCGGCTTTCTTCTAGACGCTCTTTCTTATGGATGCCCTCCTCACGGCGGTTTTGCCCTAGGCATGGAAAGGCTGGCGGTGAAACTCCTCGGCCTGGATTCAATAAGAGACGTTATCGCTTTTCCGAAAACTCAGAACGCTTTCTGCCCGCTGACCCACGCGCCTGATGTTGTCTCGGAGCGTCAGCTGCGTGAACTCGGCCTGAAGCTGGCGGATGAATGAAGCGCTGAAGTCCGCCCGTCTTTATAATAAGGACGGCGAATGCCTTTTAAGCAAGGTTGAAATAGCCGATACATTCCGGGCCCGCTTCAGGGGCCTGCTGGGAAGAACCCGGATAGAAAAAGATTACGGCCTTCTTCTGGTTCCCTGCGAATCCATACACATGTTTTTCATGAAGTTCGCCATAGATGTTTTTTTTCTTAAAGAGCGTAACGGCTCATACGAGATCGCGAGCACGGCGCGAAATGTAAAGCCCTGGCGCATGGCATTAGCCCCCCGGGGCACAGATGCCGTTCTTGAAACCGCGCCCGGCGCTATGAGCGCGGCGCGCTCCGGCGATATTATTACAATAAGCTAAAGCCCGGCAAAAATCTATTCCGTACCATTGCTAAAAGTCTGAAAATCTAATAAAATGCCAGCCTGAATTTAATGGCGCATTCGTCTAACGGTTAGGACGCCGCCCTCTCAAGGCGGTAGTACGAGTTCGATTCTCGTATGCGCTACAAAAATATAAAAATTTTATGGAAGACAATACGACAATGGATAGCGCCAACACACAGATGTGCCCTCACTTCCGACGCTGCGGCGGCTGCTCGTGGCTGGACATCCCGTACGAGGAGCAGCTCGCGAACAAACGCGCCACACTTGAACAGAATCTCGCGCCCTTTGTTCATTGCGAAAAAGAAGAGCTGATACCCGCTCTGGATCAATTCTATTACAGGAACAAGATGGAATTTACTTTCGGCGGAACAGTCGAGGAACCTCTCATAGGCCAGCATTACAAGGGCTCTTTCCACAGGATAGAGAATCTCACGCGCTGCCTTCTTTTTGACAGGCGCATAGGCGGGGTGCTGGATAAGGTGCGGAAATACGCCAAAGCCGGGGCTCTTGAGCCCTATGATCCGAAAACGCACGCGGGTTTTCTCAGACATTTGAAGGTGCGGTGTTCCAAGACCGACGACGAGATGATGATAATCCTTGTCACCGCCGCAGAGTTCGCTAAAGCGGGGGAGTTCGCGAAGATCTTTGAGGAATTCCCTTTTATCAAGAGCGTTTATTACGGCATCAACTCGCGGCTGTCCGACATTGCCGACTGCGAAAAACTTTTTCTTTTGAGCGGAAAGGAATACCTCGCCGAGAATATGGACGGCACCTCTTTCATGATCTCTCCCGAATCTTTTTTCCAGCCCAACACGATGATGAGCGCGATGATGTACGGGAAGGCCCGCGAGATGATGGATCTCACCGGTGACGAATATGTGCTCGACCTTTACAGCGGCTCCGGCGGTATGGGGCTTTATATAGCCAGAAACATCAAATACCTTTACAGCATAGAGATCCAGAACGAGTCGGTGGAGATAATGAAAAAAAATCTCTCCTCAAACGGAATAGAGAACGCCGAACCGATATGCGGCGATGTGAAAACCGCTCTGGCGCTGATACGCCGTAAGAGTTTTGATTACGCCATCCTGGATCCGCCCAGGTCCGGCATGAGCAAAAAAGCCATAAGAAGAGTCGCGTTGAAGGACATAAATAAGATACTGTTTTTCTCATGCAAGATAGAGACCGGCGTCCAGAACCTCATTGAGTTCGGGAAATACGGCTACAAAGTAACGAGGGCAATACCCTTTGACATGTTCCCCAACACGCCTTTTATGGAAACGGTTTTTCTGCTTTCCAGATGAGGCCTCTGGATCTTGAGGATAACCTGAATCCCGGGCAGCTGGACGCTGTCGAGCACACCGAAGGCCCCGTCCTTGTCCTTGCCGGAGCGGGCACGGGGAAGACCAGGGTCATCACCTACAGGATAGCCAATCTCGTCGCGCGGGGTGTGCCCCCGGAGAAAATACTCGCCGTCACCTTCACCAACAAGGCGGCGGGAGAGATGAAGGAAAGGGTGCTGAACCTCGTCGGGGATGTGGCCGGGGCGCTGTGGGTCTCCACCTTTCATTCTTTCGCCCTGAGGGTGCTGAGGATTGAATACCAGGTTTACGGTTTGCGATGGGACTTCAGTATTTTTGACGAGACCGACCAGCGGAATCTCATGAAACAGATACTGAAAGAACAGGGTCTGGATGAAAAAATAAAACCCCGGACGGCGCTTTACTACATTGACATAGCCAAAGGGAAGCTCCTGGATTCGCAGAGCCCCTCGCTCTACACACTTTTTGAGGACGGCTCCGTCGGGGGGCTCGTCGAGGTGTACAGGGCCTATCAGAAGGCACTGAAGAAGAACAACGCGAAGGATTTCAGCGACCTGCTGCTGGATCTGATAATATTTTTCAAGGAACATCCCGACGCTCTTCTCAGGTATCAGGAGCAGTTCAGCCACATACTCGTGGACGAATATCAGGACACGAATTACGCGCAGTACTTCCTCGTCAAGGAGCTGGCCAAAAAGAGCAGGAATCTCTGCGTTGTGGGGGATGACGACCAGGCAATATATTCCTGGCGCGGGGCCAATGTGGACAACATAAAGAATTTTGAGAAGGACTGGCCCGACTGCGCGGTCGTCACGCTTGAGGAGAATTACCGCTCCACGGCCCATATACTCAACGCCGCCACGGCCGTCATAAACGAGGCCTCGACAAGGCGGGTAAAAAAACTGTGGACGAGGAAAGAGGGCGGCGAAGATGTGAGGGTGGCGATGTTCAGCCGCGATATTTCCGAGGCCAAGGGCATTGCCGAGGAAATAATGAGTTACACCGATTCTAATTATGATTACAGTGATATCGCGATTTTTTACAGGACCAACGCGCAGTCGCGGATATTTGAGGAAACGTTCAGGCGGTGCGGCATACCCTACAAGATCATAGGCGGCACGGGTTTCTATGAGAGAAAAGAGATCAAGGACGCCCTCGCTTATCTTTATGTGATACTGAACCGCCACGATGACTGGCACCTCAGCAGGATCATCAACATTCCCCCGCGCGGAATGGGGAAGAAAACAAAGGGCATGGACGCTCTTTCAAGGATTGCTTCAGAAAAAGGTTTAAGTTTATTTGACGCTTTGAAAGAGCTGATAGAACACGGCCCTCTCAGCGCCGCGACAAAGAACAGGCTGAAGAATTTCTCCGGAAATGTGCTCAGGTGGCATGAGATGATGGATTCCATGCAGGGCTTTGAGTTCGTCAAAAGAGTGCTGGATGAGTCCGGCTATGTGCCGCTGCTTGAGGCCTCGGGGAATTTTGACGCCAAGGACCGTCTTCAGAACCTTCAGGAGCTCGTCAACGCCGTGCGCTCCCACGAGGAGGAGTCCGGCCAGAGCATAAGGGATTTTCTTTACGACATATCTCTCATCAGGGAGAGGGACGGGAAGAATTTCCATGAAAAAGGCGTCAGCCTCATGACGCTGCATCTGTGCAAGGGGCTCGAGTTCCCTGTCGTGTTTTTGACCGGCATGGAAGAAGGGCTTCTTCCTTACGGCGACGATTTCAGCGATGTGGACGGGATGGAGGAGGAAAGGCGCCTCTGCTATGTCGGGATGACGAGGGCGAAGGAAGTCCTCAACCTCACCTCGTCCATGAGCCGGCGGCTCTGGGGCAGGTGGATCTACCACACGCCATCCCGCTTTCTGAAAGACACTGGCCTCGTAAAGTAGTAAGCAATAGGAACCGTCCCCATTGCTTAAAGGCAATTAAAAAATTAAAATGAGAGCCATTTACGGAGAGGTGACCGAGCGGCTTAAGGTGTACGCCTGGAAAGCGTATGTACTGAAAGGTACCCAGGGTTCAAATCCCTGCCTCTCCGCCAATTCAATCGTTCCGCTTTTTGACTGAATACCCCCTCAAAAATTTCGCGTCCGCCTGCGGCGCTTATTTCATTTTTAAGAGAGCCCCTTTCATTTTTTTTGGAAGAAACAATTACCTCTGCCTTCCTGCGTCGGAACAAATCTCATCGGCAGGCGATAGGTGGGTCGCCTGCCTGCAAAGAAATCAAACGGCTTTCGGAACGAAAATGACAGGGTATTGTCCCTTAATACGAAGTTCGAACCGGTTTTTCGGCAAATTTTCACCAAATTTGCGTAATTCCGCTCTTTTATTATTTTCTCGACGGAATTACAGGTTAAAACAATATCCTTCGCGAGTTCGAACCAACTGTTACTCTCATTCTTCGAACTGGTTATTTTTTGCTTTAGTTCAATTTTTTCTTCAATCAAGGGCGCTTTCTTATTCTGATATTCGGCAGGGTCAATCAGTCCGCTGATGTAACCTTCAAGCAAGCGATCCAACCTCTGACTAATATCAGTCAAAGTCTTTTCAAACTTTTCCGAGAGCGACGAGATATTTTTGCTTTCATCAGTTCTGTATTTCTCTAAGTCCTCTAAAATCTTCTTAGCAAAATATTGTGATGCATTATGACGTTAAAACACCAGACTCTGCCCGTTGATGGATAGGCTTAGTCCGAAGAACGTCGAAGAAAACGGTACAAGTCGCCAACTTCAGTTGGCGGAGTTTCAGAAGATACGTATCGTATTAGACAGGAGATTGTAAATTATGCTATAATAAAATTATGAAACTTTACGAATTTGAGGGTAAAAAAATTTTAAAAGAGCACTCCATCCCTGTTCCAAGGGGGGGGGTATATGAAGAATATAGCATAGATAGGGAATCTTATCTCTCCAATATACCAGTTGTTTTAAAAGCCCAGGTTCTGACAGGCGGACGTGGTAAAGCAGGTGGAATCAAGTTAGTGGATACAGAGGATGAAGTACGTAGCAGCTTTGAACATATTTTAAAACTTAAAATCAAAGGTTTGCAGGTCAAAAAAATCCTTATTGAAGAAAAACTTGATGTGAAGCATGAACTTTACTTAGGTTACAGCATACTGCGATCAGAAGCAAAAATAGTTTTCATGATTTCAAAAGAAGGTGGTATGGATATTGAAGATCTTGCACGTACAAATCCTGAAGCTATAATCAAATTCCCCATAAACATCATTGATGGATTTGATAAAGATACAATTGGAGATTTAGTTGGAAAACTTGGGTTTGCTAATGAAATCACTTTACAAATAACAAATATTGCGGAAATTCTGTATGGTATTTTTACAGACTATGAATGTGATGTTGCGGAAATTAATCCTCTTGTTATTACCGATGATGATAAACTAATAGCGGCTGATGCTAGAATATCAATATATGATGAGGCTATTTATAAACATCCTGAATATCAAAAAGAAGAAGACACATATACCACTCTGGAAACCAAGGCTAGAAGAATTAATCTCGGCTATGTTGAAATGGATGGTAATATAGGAGTTACAGGCAATGGAGCCGGGTTGAATATGGCAACACTTGATATCATAACATACTTTGGTGGTAAACCGGCTAATTTTCTTGAAGTATCCGGACGAACCTACCACAAGGCAAAGGAAGCTATAGAAATAATTCTTTCCAATCCTAATGTTAAAATTATATTCGGCAATTTTTTTGGATGTATATCCAGATGTGATGTTATTGCAGAAGGTTTAGCCGCAGCAATAAAAGACGGAATATTGAATGTTCCATTGGTTATAGCCATGCGAGGTACAGGTTCGGAAGAAGGTTTGAAGACATTGAAAAATGCTGGTGTAGAAGAACTCTATGAAGATGATATTGACGCCGGAAAAAGGGTTATTGAAATTTTGAAAAAATTATAATGGCAATTCTTATAAATAAAAAGACTAGAGTTCTGGTTTCAGGGATGACGGGAAAGGAAGGAACATTCCATTCTCGTAAGATGTTGGATATGGGAACAAACATTGTTTGTGGAGTTACCCCGGGAAAAGGCGGAACAACGCATTTGGGTAAACCCATATACAATTCAGTAAAAGATGCATTGGTTAAACATGAACTTGATGCATGCGGAATATTTGTTCCTTCAAAATTTACCATGGCCGCTGCTAACGAAGCTGTTGATGGTGGTATCAACCTTATAATCGTAATCGCAGAAGGAATATCTCCTCACGATTCTCTTAAATTTATATCCAAAGCAAAAAAGAATAATGTCATTTTGATAGGCCCTAACACTCCAGGACTTTTAACTCCAGGAGAAAGCAAAATAGGTGTTTTAGCCACTGAATATGTACAAAAAGGTAATATTGGCGTTATATCTCGAAGTGGAACTTTGACAGTTGAGATTTGTTATTATCTTGTCAAAGAAGGATTAGGGCAGAGCACAATTGTAGGTTTGGGCGGAGATCCTGTTGTGGGTTCTACCTTCAAGGAGATGTATAAACTTTTTGAGAAAGATAAAGAAACAAGAGGAGTAGTTGTTGTTGGAGAAATTGGTGGAACAATGGAGGAAGAACTAGCGGAGTATATATTACAGAGCCAAAATAAAATACCAACAGTTGCATTTATAGCCGGGCAAAATGCTCCTCCTGGTAAAAGAATGGGTCATGCGGGGGCTATTATCGAAGGTGGTATGGGCTCGGCGGATTCAAAGATTGAAGCACTTAAAAAGGCAGGTGTTAGTATAGCTAAAGTACCGTGGGAAACAGGAAAATTAATGAAGGATATCTTATGAGAATGATAGATGCTCATATACACTGCGGCAACTGGACAAAAATCTATACGCTTGAAAAAATGAAGAAAGATTTAAAAGAAGCCGGGTGCTGTGGAGCAGCGGTATTTGCTTTTCCTGAAGACATGTACCGCTTAACCGACACCCCTGAAAGGCGAATAGAAGCAAATAATTATGTGTTGGAAATTTCAAAAGGAGAAAAAGAAATAGAACTTTATCCATTCTATTTTGTCTGGAACGATTTCATAGTACCGGATAACCTGAAAGATTATAAAGGAATAAAATGGCATCGTCATCCTGATGAGCCAAGATATGATTACAACAAACTTGAATGTAAAGAAATACTCTCTCTTATCAAAGAATTGGAATTGCCTGTAATTTTGGAGGAAGAAACAAAGATAACAGCTCAATTTATAGACAGAAATCCTGAAATTAAAGTAATAATTCCTCATATGGGAAAATTAAGCGGCGGGTATGACAAAATGGATATTTTCTTTGATAATCCTAATATTTACTTTGATACCAGCGATGCATCATTTGAAGCAATTGAAAATGTTTTAAATAAAGTTGGCGCCATGCGGGTAATTTTTGGATCAGACATCTCAGGTACAAAGGAACCCTTTTATAATTTCCCCAAAGTAGAACTTGATAAATTATCACAATTGAAATTAGATCATTTGAGTAAAAGTCTGATATTTTCCAGAAATATTGAAAAATTAATGCATGTGAAGATTCGCGATAAAATTAAAAATTTCCAGATAAAAAAAAGAAATATCGAAAATATTCAAGACTGGAAACAATATTTTTCTGATCTATCCAGAATAGTTGGTTTTAGTAAAATAACCGAACAACAAGGACATCATGATATTATGGTAAGGGATAGCGCTGATTCTGTTAATGATAACAATTTTAAAGAATTGATTGTCGGTAATTTATTTTGGTCAAAATATGGAAAAATATTTATCAAGCATCCAGAGTTATTTAAACAATATCTTGAAATCATCTTAATTCACGAAACGGGTCATATATTATCATCTGCAATAAGGTATCAGTATGATGAAGCTATTGCTACGATGACCGGAGCCGAAAGTTTTGGCTACCAAAAAAAAGAAATTTTGGATCTGTTATCAGTAGTCGCTGCTGTTGATTGTGTTATATATCCCACAGAAAATTATTTTGAGGCAGTGAGGGTAAAATACAGCAAATTATTTTTTGATGAATTAACAGATAGTGAAGTAAATTTAATTATAGATAAGGCGATTTCCATTTACAATACAAAATTAAAGTGAAACTAAAGTTCCGACATAACGAGCAAGTATCCCCGACTTCACAGACTGTGTCATAATAATTCTCCGCTTTGCGTTAAAAAAATGTAAAGAAAAATAATGTTTTAACGACAAAAGGAATGTTTTTAGTATGGGGGTTACAACTGCTATATTGCTATAGCCACAGGTATGTGATATTGCCCTATCTGAATGCTACCAAATATTTTAGTAGACTGTAAAATTGAGTCAATAAAAATACTGAACCCCGCCTCCTCCGAGCTCTCTTGCGTATGGCGAGCTTGCGAGCCATAAAAGAATAATGAATAAGATTCCTCACTACGTTTCGGAATGACAAATAAAATATAAAGATCACCCTCACCTAAGTCCTCTCCCATCAAGGGAGAGGATGAATGAGAAAATCAATGAGTGAATTGATTTATGATGATGAAACTTATAAAATGCCCTTAATGAATGATGAGGTGCTTTCTACTATAAGTTCGAACATAGTTTGAAAGTCTCCGCCAATTCAATCGTTCCGAGGGAACGGCAAATACATCGTAACCCCTTTTATTTGAAAAAGCAATTTTTTTCTTAAGCAAAGAACAAAGATCAACAGGCGGGATCATAGCAATGTTG
>PHAM01000001.1 GCA_002841685.1 Elusimicrobia bacterium HGW-Elusimicrobia-2
GAAATTGTATCCCATTTTTTCCTCCACTTTTTATTATCGTTATCGTTACTGAATTATATCATATTTTCCCCGCCGGTGGGGTTTATGCAACAGGCTCTACAATCACAGATAACACAATACGACTCCCTTGATATATTACTCCTAAACTTTATCACAACAATATACTGATTTAAATACTATAAAAAAAACTGGATTAAGTAAAATATTTTTTTGCAAAATTTTCTGCAAAATTAAAAGTCAAACCGGAAAGTTTATGAAGCCGGATTTGACAAAGTAAAGGGCCGCCGTTATTCTTTTAAGTGTTAAGTTGCAGGAAATCGGACATTTGTACTTTGAGTTGACAATCAGGTCTCGCGGAGCTTATCCGCGGACATTTTTTCTGCCCGGATAATTCCCATAAAATCCGCCAGGGCGGCTTTCCAATGCCTGACGCCGATACTCAATTCCATTTTTATCCTATCCTTTTTAAGCAGCGAATACGCCGGTCTGGCGGCGGGTCGGGGAAATGCAGAAGTGTCCACAGGCATCAATTCCACATCTTTTGTGAGCGGGCCGAGCTTCCTGCCTTGGAGATAAATTTCACAGGCAAATTCATACCAATTGCACGAACCGCTGTTACTGAAATTATAAGTGCCGTATTTCGGATCTTCCCTTCTTATTATTTTCATAACAACTTCCGCCAGATCGGAGGCATATGTGGGTGATCCTATCTGATCGGATACGACCTTAACTTCTTTTTTAGTGTTCAGCAGATCCAGCATCGTAAAAACAAAATTTCTCCCTCCCGCGCCGTAAAGCCAGGAAGTTCTTATAATGTAATGTTCCGGGAGGATATCTCTCACATATATTTCGCCTTTCAGTTTGCTCTGCCCATACACATTGACGGGAGAAGTTTCGTCGTCTTCCCCATATCCGCACTGATTTTTACCGTCAAAGACATAATCCGTTGATATGTGGATAAGCCCCGCTGAACGGGTGCGGGCGGCTTCCGCAAGATTCCTGACAGCTTCCGCGTTCACCCGGAAAGCCAAATCTTTATTGCTTTCGGCACCGTCCACATCGGTGTAGGCGGCGGCGTTTATTATCCACTTGATTTTTTTATCACCGAGGAATTGTTCCACCGCCGCGCGATCGCTTATGTCCACTTCTCTGTCGCTTGATATAAAATCAGCGCCGTATTCTTTAAGAAGCTTCTCTAAATCGCTGCCCAGCATCCCCTTATTTCCCGTAAGCCAGATCACGCCGTAAAATCCTCATAAAATTCGTCGCCGAGGTCCTCGTGCCTCACCTCATCTATCTTTTCTTTTTTACCAACGCCTGCAAAAAGGCGATCCGGAAAATTAAGAACCATGCCGTCTTTCTGCGAAACATTTTTATAACCGTGAACAACGCCGGGAGGTACGACCAGCGTCAGGGTGCGGGACTCCCCCGCGGTGACAATTATCTTATTTCCGAAAGTCGGGCTGGTCTTCCTGTTATCCCACAAATGCACTTCAAAATCCCCGGGCCCCGTGAAGCTGAAAACATCCGTCTGATTCATGTGTTCGTGAGGTCCGCGAGCAATTGCCGGCCCTGTATATGAAATATACGACATCACAGGCCGTACATCAGACGGGAGCGTGTCGGATCTGAAAAGCTCGGTGAGAAACCCCCTGCCGTCTTTAAATTTATTAAGTTCGTAAATTTGCACACCTTCTATATTGCCCTTCTTAAAAGTCATAGCGCCTCCTCAAAATTTTCCCGTATTTTACTTTCACTAAAAATATTTACGCCTATATCAATCTGCGCGGGTGAAGTTATGAGTTTAAAATCTGCCATATACTTTGCTCACATGATTGTCCGCCGCGGCGGAGATAGAATAATTTCTTATTATTTTTTCGCGTGCGGCATCGGCCATAGAATGGGCGGAAGCCGAGGGAGCGCGATCTGCGGCAGCCTTATCCGCCGAGCCGTCCGAAAAAAGGCTTTTTATTATTCCTTTCAGACGCTCCGGATCATCAAAAGAAAAAAGGAAGCCGTCTTTGCCGTCTTCTATAACTTCCCTGTTGGCGGGGATACCGCTGGCCATAACCGTCAGACCGCATGCCATAGCTTCGAGAAGAGCGTTGGAGAGCCCCTCGGCGCGGCTTGGAAGGACGAAATAATCCGCGGCCCTGTAAAAGCGGAGGATGTCGTTTCTTTTGCCGGCAAAGACAATATTTTTTATTTTCTTTTTTTCCGCAAGCGCCCTGAGCGCCTTTTCCTGAGAGCCTCCTCCGGCAATTACAAAAAGCCCGCGCTCATCCGAAGATGACGCCCATGCCTCCAGAAAAAAAGCTATGTCTTTCGGTTCTTCAAGGCGTCCGGCGAAAAGAAATACTTTTTTTCCGCCCCACCGCATTTCTTTTCGGAGCGCGGCCCTCTCATCTTGAGGAAGCGGCGAATAATAAGAACACTCCACACCGTTTGAGATTTTTACAACGGATTCCTTATTAAATCCGGCACCCAGAAGCTCCGAGGCGACCTCATCGGAAGGCGCCGTGAAAAGCGCGCGGGATTTCTTCAGAATATAGAGTTTCAGCCGGCCCCATGGCTTTCCGCACGAAGTGCCGATATCCCCCGTCCTGCCTGCCCCCGCGAATTTGACCACACATCCCTTACCGAGAATCGCGGCGATCAGAACAGCCGCAAGAGCGGCGGATGTCGCCAGATGAACATGTATTAAATCATATTTAACCCTATTTGAAAACAGAAAAAAAAGAGCGCTGAAAAAAAAGCCGAACGAGAATATCCCCGGAAAGGCAAAACCCGGAAGCCTGTAAACATCCACCCCGTCAAGCGTCTCATAGGCGGCGGTGTTTTTCTCTCGCTGCGTCAGCACAAAAACGCCGTGACCCATTTTAAAGAGCTGTTTTGAAAGAAGGCGGCACTGATTTTCCGTTCCTCCCATCACAGGATAAAATCGCGGTATAAGCATGCAGATCCTCATTTTAAGACGGATATTATTTTACTGATTATCCTGAACTTTTTATCCGACGCTGATTCGGGGATGATCTCTATCGCTTTACGGATACCACCCATAAGTTTTTTGATCTCGGCGAGCCTTCCCCTGTAAAATTCGGCGTCTTTCGCGGCCGCACCGCCCTTCAAATCCGAATCCCCCGCTTTTTCAAGCGCCGGCGCCAGTTCATCAAGTCTTTTCACCATACCTTCCTTGAATCTTTTGAGCGCTATGGTCATTATATCGGGATTTGCCTCATAGTAATCTTTTCTGTCTGAATTAACCCACAATTTCCGCACCGCCCCCCATGTCTCAAGGGCCCTTATGTTCATTGAAGCCGAACCTTTGCTGATCCCGAGCTCCCTGACCATGTCGTTGAGCGTGACAGGCCCGTCGCTCATATAAAGAAGAGCGTATATCTGACCGGCTATGGGACTGAGGCTGAATCGGGAAAAGCCCATTCCGGCGAGATTTATCATATCTCTCTTTATATCAGATTGCTGTTTTTTCATATCGTTCAACTCGTACTGAACATATTATACGGCGTTCCTGTTATTTTGTCAAGACATAAAGTTTCGGATATTAGCTCAGGGAGACTCCGCGTCCAATTGAATTACACCGTCTTTTTTTGTTTAATAGCGGATGAGCAAAACTGAAACCATTCTTGAATTAAGGGACCTTGCCTTAAAACTGGGCGGGAAGAATATACTGCAGAATATAAACGCCTCTTTTGAGTCCGGCATAGTGCATGCCGTGGTGGGGCCCAACGGCGCAGGAAAATCCACGCTCGCGTCCGTCCTCATGGGCCTGCCGGATTTCAGGTACATAGAGGGAGACATCCTCTTCGAGGGGAAATCCATAAAAAAGCTGGACACGGACAAAAGGGCGAAGCTTGGAATAACACTGGGCTGGCAGGAACCGGCGCGTTTTGACGGCATCAGCATAAGAGATTTTCTCAAAGCATCCGCTAAAGACAAAGCCGAGGAAAATCTGGAAAAGGCGCTGGACGCGGTGGGGCTCAGCCCGAAAAATTATCTGAACCGTGACTGCGACAAAACCCTCAGCGGCGGCGAAAGAAAAAGAGTGGAGATAGCCTCTATTCTCGTTATGGAGCCGAAACTCACTCTTCTGGACGAGCCGGATTCGGGGATTGACGTGGAAGCGCTGGATAAAATGTTCGAAGTCATGCAGATGCTCAAACAAAAGGGCAGCAGCGTCATCCTCATAACTCACAGCCTGCAGGTGCTGAAACAGTCTGAAAGAGCCCTGCTCATGTGCCACGGCGGTATAAGAGATTCGGGCTCGTCTGAAAAAATAAGCTCCTATTTTCATGACAAATGCATGCCCTGCGATCTCAAATACGCGGCGGAACAGGGGATACCCTATGACAGATAAAAAAACGGCACGCCACGGCGCACCTTCGGCTCTTGATGAGCTTCTAAGTTCGATAAACAAAACGGCCGATGAACTGCATGATAAGCACACTGCCCATCTTGTCGTGCACCACAACAAGGTGCTGGGATCGCATCTTGTCCCGGGGTTAAAGCTGGACGTTGAGGAAATAAAAGACGGTATCCGCGCGGTTATAAGAATAGAAGAAAACGCGGTGATAAAAAACCCTGTTCAGATATGTTTCGGGATGCTCCCTGAAAAAGGAACGCAGAAAATAATCATGGATGTCGGATGCGGAAGAAATTCAAAAATATCCATAATCGCCCACTGCAGCTTCCCTAACGCCATTGATATAAGCCACATAATGGAGGCGGTGATAAACATAGAAGACGGCGCGGAATACCGGTATTTTGAAAGACATGTGCACGGAGAATCCGGCGGCACAAAGGTGTACCCCAAAGCAAAAGTCAATCTTAAAAAAGGCGCGCGTTTCGCCACGGAATTTGAGCTGGTAAAAGGCAGGGTCGGGCTGATTGACATAGATTACGAAACGACTTGCGGCGAAGACAGCTCTCTTGAGATGACAGCCAGAATAAGCGGCTATGCGGACGACATTATCAAAATAAACGAGACGGGGCATCTGACCGGAAAAAATTCGCGCGGATTTCTGAATTCAAGAATAGCTGTTCGGGACACGGCCAGAGCCGAAATATTTAACAAACTCACGGCTTCGGCTCCGGGAGCGCGGGGTCATGTCGACTGCAAGGAAATCGTGCAGGATAAAGCAGTGGCCTCGGCCATTCCCGTCGTAGAGGTGAGCCACCCCCAGGCCCGCATAACGCACGAGGCCGCGATAGGAAGTGTGGATTCCAAACAGCTCCAGACACTGATGGCGCGGGGCCTCAGCGAAAAAGACGCCGTGGCCCTGATAATCAAGGGCCTTCTTAAATAGAAGAGGATGACATTAAGATCCCAGGTCAACACTCTGCGGCCGGCTAAAATAAAAATCCTCTGGCGCGGGGTGCGCAGTGAGCTGCTGAAAGCTCTTGAAAGTTTCCGCAGAACAGGAGAATCCGGCAGCAAAGAAAAAATATTTTCAGAAATGGTTTATTGCCTTCTCACCCCCCAGTCAAAAGCCGTTTACTGCTGGGCGGCGGTCGGCGAACTTAAAAACAAAGGACTGCTGTTTAAAGGCGGGGAGGAAGATATAGCCGCCGAGCTTCGGAAGGTCCGTTTCCCTAACAATAAATCCCTCTATATACTGGAAGCGAGATCAAAACTGCCGGGAATAATGCATTTTCTCAAGCAGGAAAACAATCCATTGGAATTACGAAAGCGCCTCATTAAAGACATAAAGGGCTACGGCTTCAAGGAAGCGAGCCATTTTCTGCGCAATATAGGGAAAGGAGAACATCTGGCCATACTCGACAGGCACATTCTGCGGAACCTTAAAACTTTCGGAGTGATAGAGGAAATCCCCGAGTCAATCAATGAAAAAAAATATTTTGAGATAGAAAAAATATTTATGCTCTTAGCGAAGGATCTAAACATACCTCCCGCGGAACTGGATCTGCTGCTCTGGTACAAGGAAACCGGAAAAATTTTCAAATAGAAACATACTGGGGTCAGGTCTTGACATTAGACAAAAATGGGGGTCGCCTTTTTCAACAATGTCTAATGTCAAGACCTGACCCCTTCTTCGATAAAACCCGCAGAAATTCCGCGATTTTTCCGTTAACAGCCGGCCGGGGATTGACCGCCATAAGGGAAGACACTGCGGCCTCAGCGGCTATATCATCTATCATAGCTTCAAATTTCGCGCCCAGAAAAGACAGCGAATTGTCTATCCCCATTTTTGAGTTGAGTTCTCTTATATTTTCCGCCAGACCTCCGGGCGCTATGCCCAGTGAGGACGCTATTCTGTCATATTTTTCAAAGGCTTCGGGAAAATTATAATCTATCACCGAGGGAAGCAGAATAGCGTTTATTCTGCCGTGGGCGACGCCGAAACGCCCGCCTATGGAGTGCGCGAGAGCGTGACAGAGGCCCAGCCTGGCGTTTGAAAAAGCCTGGCCCGCCATCATGTTTCCGCAATGCGCCTGTTCACGGGCGGAGACGGAACCTTTATAGCCGGCAAGCACATTTTTTCCTAACATCTCCGCGGCTTTAAGAGCCATTGTGTCCGCGGGGATATTCTCTATGGCGGAAACATAGGCCTCAACGGCATGGGTCAGAGCGTCCATGGCGGATGAAGCGAAAACATCCTCGGGCAAAGACGCTATAAAATCGCTGTCATAATAAGCCTCATCAGGTATAAGATACGGCGAGACGACACCCCTTTTAACATTGTCTTTTTTTGTCACAACGGCCACGCTCGTGACAGCCGTACCGGTGCCGGATGTAGTTTCCGCGGCGATCAGCCGGGGATAGTTTCCGCGGGGAATGCCTTCATTATAAATTTTTTCAAAAGTCAGCCCCGGACAAGCCGCTATGCACAGAGCGAGTTTCACCCCGTCTATGACAGAGCCGCCGCCGACGGCTATCACGGGCAGATCCGGAGAAGATTTTATTTTTTTTCTTAAAACCCCGGCAAGCTTTAAAATGTCTTCTTCGCAGGGCTCGCCGGTTGAGGACGCTCGGGAAAACAAAACGGGGTCCGGGTCAATATTTTTGATCAGCGCCGTAAAATGCCTGTATACCGAGGGACTCACAACGGCGTTTCCGCGCGGGATACGCGCGGCCGCGCCGGACCCGAAAAAAACAAACTTCGGCCCGTGAAATGTTATTATTCCGCTTTTTTTCATAGTGAGCATTTTACCAAATAAAAATGATGCCGGCCACTTTTTTATTTCAGGAGCTGCTCATAATATTCTTTGAGCATATCTTTGTATTTGAGCGGCCGCTCGCCGCGCATGGCGTCATTGATGATCTCGCCCTCAGCGTCATAACCGGGCCGCAGAGGAAGGGGAATGTTAAAATCATATTGCTTAAACCCCGCGCCGGGAGAAGATTGCCCCGGGGAATCTCCCTTCCCGCCCGAAGAAGGAAAAAATGAGGGCATGGAGGAGCCGCCGGGTTCAGACTGCGGGTTGAATTCAAAATCATCCATTCCCTTCTGGGCTTTTTTGAGCTGATAAAGCGCCCTTTCCTGAAAGGTCAGAGAATCCGCCGGACGGCCCGCCTTCAGGGAAGATGCTGCGGAAATCATCTCTCTGCGGGCGGCTCTGACATTTCCCGCGATAGCGGCGGGGAACTGGGCGCTCTGCCTTGAATACTCGCTCATCTTTTTTTCAAGAGACGCCGCGCGTCCGGCAAGGGCCGTCTGCGCCGACGATATTTCCATAGAGTATTCCATCTCATCCTGATTCAGGGCCAGGGTGGCGGTATCGGAATAAATATCAAAAAAATCCCTTATCTCATCCCGCGCTTCGCTCAGTATATTCGCTGTTGAACTGCTGATATCCATGGCCGCCAGCGCCCGGAGCTGTTTTTGGGCATCTTCAAGAGGCCTTTCAAAATCAAAACCCTTATCCATAAATCTTTCAGCGAAATCCGAAACATTTCTGTTGAAATTATAAAGGCCCGGCGTCAGCCGCGCGGCCTCTTTAGCGAACAATTTGTTTCTGTCGTTCAGCAGGCGCGAGGCGGAATTTTTAACCCCGTCAGCACGGTCCCTCAGCTCCTGCGCTCTGCGGGCGGACTGCTCTTTCAGCCTGTCCCGGCCCCGCGCGAGCAGCGCTTCGCTGCTTGCTATTATCTTTTCCTCGCCGCTTATTATTTCCGCCAGCGCCGTGTCTTTTTCTTTACGGGGGAGCGACGGGGCTTCGACAGAAGAAAAACCCGCTTCAAGATTCTTCCTGATACCGCTCAAACTTTTAAGGAGCGCCTTCGCGTGTTCAACGGCCGAAGTGATGTCGCCTGAAGAAAGCGCCTCTTTGAGTCCTGAAACTGAATTCTCGACGGAATTGAAATCCATGGATTTGACTGAATCGGAATTCACGAATTCCTCCGGCAGATTCTGCGGCATGTTCTTAACTGTTTCGGCCAGCTCTCTCATGAGCTGTTCAATTTTCCCCGCGAGTTCCGTCAATTCCTTCAGCATTTCTTCATTGGGGGCGGTTGAGCCGAGAAAATCATTCAGTTTACCCGCCGCCTCGGATGATTCGCGGGCGATGTTTCCCATATTATCCATCGAACTTCTTTTAAAAAGTTCTTCGCTGAAAGCGGAAAGTTTTTCAAGAGACTCCGCGATGTCATCCTGTGTATCAAAGGCGCCTTTCTGATCCCCCGCTTTCAATTCATCCCTAGCGCGTCGGGAATCAGCGGCCAGAGCGTCCAGAGCTTTGCTTAATCCCCTGTATTCGGCGCTGTAATAGCTGCTGTAAAGAGGGTCTTTTTCCGTGCGCGCGGCCACGGTTGCGGCATCCTCGGAAAGAGAGAGCAGTTTGTTCTCGACTTCTCTCTGCCGGCGCGTAATCTCATCGGCGCTAAGGGCCTCGCGGTTAATATTCAATTCCGCCTGCTTCTGATAAAGGGCGAAAATGTTTTCCTTTAACGCCTCCTCTCCTCTCATATTTTCCCTGTGTGTGTGCAGAAAATCCTTTAATGTAACGGTGAAACGCCGGCTCAATCCTCGCGCTCCGGATGCATCCAGGGCGGCAATCCAGTACTCCATCACATCCGCCGCCGCCATGACCCGCGAAAGTTTCCAATCCCATTTTCCGCGGGACGTTTTGGAATAACTGTTAAAGATCATTGTTTTTACGGTGGGCCCGCCGTTTTTTGAAGAGCAGAACATCACCTCCTTGACGCCGAAATCATCTTCGGCGAGCCAGGCGATATCAATTCCGGAAAAACTCTCATTTATTATCAGGTCCTCTCCGGGGCTCAGTATATATGCCGACGGCGGACTGTCCTCGGCCGCGTCCACCTTCCACACAACCGTTCCCGAAGAGACGAGCCCATCGCGCGAGAGGAGCTCCACCTTCCAGTGCCCGGCGCCGGATGCCGTGAAGGATCCTTTTGCCTGATCCCCCGATACAGTCATTTTTATTTTCTTTTCCTTCCCTTCAAAAACAGCGGCAATAGAGGCGCTTTCAAGTTTTTGCGACGATTTTATTATCAGCTCCGCCACGGTTCCCGGAAAAGCGGCAAAACCGCCGAAAGAACTCTCTTCCTCAGGCAGGTTCAGATAAGCGGGGTAATTGATCTTTATTTTCCGCCAAAGGACTTTCGGCCTTTCAAGAAGCTTGATATCATAAACCTCCGAATATAGATTTTTCCACCGGAACCTGATCTTAAAAGGCACGAGACACTTTTCTATCCTGAAAGAAAACAGACCCTCGCCGCCCCCAAGTTTCCTTTCCACCCATGTCGAAGAAGGGAACAAAAACATAGCCCGCGGTCTCGCCCCGGGGGCCGCGCGCGCGAGCAGTTCCCAGGGCTCGCCCTTGACGGCGGTTTTCTCCATTTCGACAGACAGATAGCTTTTTATATCATCTCCGCGCGGAATAATCACTCTCCTTGCGGAAACAGAGTTAAAAAACAACACAGATCCCGCCGCTATCATGGCAAGGACGGCTTTCGGATTCAACGACACAAACGACAACAGCCGGATATCTTTCACAATTTTTGCGGCCGTTTTGATTTCCTCGTCTATAAGCTCCCGCGAAATACCGAGCCCGGAGAGTTTTTCCCTGCTCACCGAAAGATCCCAGGCCCTGAGCACATCATCCCCTGCGGCCCGGGCGCTTTTCTCGCGGGCGGAGCTAAAAATTTCAATCAAATCCGCGGACAGTCTCACCATAAAGTAAAAGCCAAAAAATATCAGCACAAAACTCCTGATACGGAAACTCATGGGAAAAACAAGATCAGCGAGTGAAAAAACGGCAAGGCCCGCCGCGAACGAGGCCAGTCTTATCAAAAGACAATTGGCCAAAGCGGCCATTACGCGCACACCGTGCAGAACGCCCAGTCTCTTCAGGAAATCATCATTTATCATCGCGTGTTGTCTTTAAACCACAGCCCCACGAAGAACAGAGCCGTAAAGATCAGATAATAATTTTTCATCGCCGGATGGTAAAAGCCCGAGTCGTCAACGGGCGCGGGAATATCCGCGGCGCGGAATAAATCGCTTCCCAGATATTTTCCGAGCGAAAGGCGCGAGATCTCACGCAGATGAGAATGTTTGGCGGAAGTGTTTTCTTCTTCTATGCTTTTTTCCGTGACCGTGAATGAAAAGACCTTCTCCGCGCGCACACCCCTCTCACCCGAAACAGATATCCTGACGCTGTGCGGGCCGGGCTCCTCTATTATCTTTTTCACCACAAAAACGCCCGGCGACACCATAACCGGCGGAAGATAAGATTGTCCCCCGGGCGCGACATGCCGGACAGTGACGCCGGAATGCAACGCGTTCCTCAACTGTATCCGCAAAAGCAAGTCCTCTCCGATTTTATAATTCTTTCTGCCCGAAAGACTTATCTCATCAAGCAGGGGAGAACGCGTCAGCCACGCGAAAGAATTCTTAAAGAATTCCTGGTAAAAATACGATGTTTCCGGGCCCGCGAAAAAAAGGCGCCAGAGGCTGTTTGTCAAAAGCGTCATGACCCGGCCCTTACCCTCGTTCCTGACGGCGGCAACAGGGTCGCCGCCGGAAGTTGTCAGAACACTCTGCGCATCAGGCGCGAGCGACGAGGCGGGAGACATGCCCTTGAGCGGCACATCTCCGGCTGCGGAAATACCGGAAATAAGGGAAGTTACGGGATGGGAGGGAGAGGCCCTGAGAAAAAATTTTTCTTCGCTGAAAGATCCGCCCGGGCACTCTGTGACCGGAAGAATCTCCCCGAGCGGGCTTTTAAAATAATTCCCGTTACTGAAAAGATCTTCTCCGCCTATGAGCATAAGAGCCCCCCCTGATCTAATATGGCGAAGGAGTAGCGAGAGATAATCGGGGCTTATGAATTTTGTGTAATCAAAATTAAGGAGTATCACAAGATCGTAATTCGTGATATCGTTTAAAAAGATTTCCCGCACGGGAAAAGGTATAAGAGAAAGTTTGTTGTCGGGGAAAGGAACATAATCCGAAGGGTTTCTCAGTATCACGAAAGAGGTGAGGTCTATCCTCTTGTCGGATTTTATCAGAGCCCGCAGGTTGCTGTATTCCCAGCCTGGCCGGCCGCTTATAAAAAGAACTTTCATCAGTGATTTGAAAACCGACACCCTGAAAAAATCGGAGTTGTTCCCAGGATTAGTGTCGGAAGGCAGAAGCTCAACATTATATCTGATATTATCCCCCGCCTCACCCGGGATAAATTCGACATCGATATCTTTGACAGTTTCACCTTCCGAAAAAACGACCGGCTTTTCGCCGCCTTTCTCCCCAGGACGGCCTATTCTTATACGCGCCGGGCCTCGACCGGGCGGGCACTCCACGCGCACACGCGCTTTTGAAACGGAGCCCTGAAACACCTTTTCGGGATACTCCAGTATTTTGAGCGACATGTCATCCTCAAGAAGCTGTCCGAACCCGGCGCAATGCACCGGTTTTGAGAAATAACAGGACTCGCTCGTCGTGTCTCGGCCGTCGGAAAGAAGAAGCATGGAGCCGCCTTCCGGCAAAGATGCTGTTATTTCGGAAGCGCTGCGGGAGATAAGCGAGGCGCCGCCGGAGGCGCGGGAATTGAAAAACGCGCTTTCCCCAAGCAGGCGCGGCTCGGAATCAAATGTGTAAAAAACCAGCTTGAATTTCTTCTTAAGATCCGGCAATTCCCTCCGCAGCGCTCCCTTCGCCGCCTCAAGCCGGGAAGACTTGCCGTTTTTAACAGCCATACTCGAGGAAGTATCAAGGCAAACGGCCAAAACAGGAGCGGGCGCGCTGCTCTTTTTTCTGATCGCGGGGTTGGCGATGAGAAAGAAAACAACCGCGAGCGCCGCGAGCCTGTAAAAAACTCCGCGTCGGCGTATCGTCAGATAGGCCAGCAGCGCGAAAAATACAAGAGTCAGATCTTCAATCATTATATAAAGCAAACGCCTCACAGCAGAATCCCAACATCGTTACCATGATTTCAGTTTCCTTTCTATAAAATCCCTGTGGATGATGTCTTTTTTATAGGTGCCGGTCAGAGAATACATCACGATATTCACAGTGATTTTCACGGCCTCCAGCCGCTGGGCTTCGCCCCCGGGATAACAGCTGTAAATAAATCTTCCGCTCTCATCCCTGGCCCAGGCGCCGAAAATATCGTTCCGCGAATAGACGATCACCCAGCGCCCGTCTATCCGAACGCCGTAAAGCGAGGGAGAAACCGAATTGCGTCCCGCGGCCTTCGGCTGCAGATAGAAACTCCTGAATATAACATCATCCTCCGGTATTTTTTCAAGCGCTGCGGCGGGGAAAATTCCGGCGCTGAAATCTTTAACCGAGCGGTAAAAATCATCAAGCCCGTAGGACTCGGTCTCATCTATAAACAGAAAACCGCCGGATGAAAGATGCTTGGCCAGAAGAGCCGTTTCCTTTCTCGTAAAATCCTTCAGCGACCCCTTTCCCGTAACACAGAGAAAGGGATAATCAAAGATACCCTGTCCCACCTCAAGATAAACCGCATCCGTTGGGGGATCTATGGATGTGGACGAGGCGAGATATTTCAGGACGGCTTCAACAGAGCTTGACAGCGGCGAGGAGCCGCCGCTTTTCTTTATTATGCAAAGCTCAAAAAGATCTCCGGCGAAACAGCATGCGGACAGGAGCAAAAAAAACAGTATTTTAAAAACTTTCATTCTCCGTTCTTCACAAGCGCGAGGTTGTATTTTAAATTCTCATCATCGGGATTTATAGACAGGCCCTTTTGAAAAAATTCTTTCGCCCCCGCGATATTGCCCGATCTCATCTCAATAAGGCCGAGTTCGTTCAAAGCGGCGTAACTAACAGGGTTTATGTTAAGGCATTTTCTAAACGCGGCCTGCGCCTCAGCCGTTTTACCGAGCTTGCCCAGCGACAGCGCCAGATTATAATATCTCACATCATCCGGCGTGAGAGAGACAGACTCGGCGAAATGACGCGCGGCAGAATCATAATCCCTCTCCCCAAAATCAAGAACGCCCAGGTTATTCCAGGCCTCCGGCAAGGCGGGATTGATACTGATTGCCGCTTCATATGACTTACGGGCTTCGTCTCGCCTGCCGAGCCCCGCCCAGACAGGCCCCATATTGGTCAGGAGCCAGTCTATGTCTTTGCCTAAATGAGAACATATGCGCGCGGTGCCGGGACTTGGGTTTTTTAGCGCCCTGAAATAATAATCAAGGATCTCAATCGAACGCACCCTATAGTTTTGAAGGCCTGAAGTACGCCAGAAAAAAGCGGGATTGGGTCTGTTTCGCAAAGCGTCTTTCGTCCACAGCAAGCCGTCAAAACCATAATCCGGAAAAGGCAACTGGGATTTTGAAAAAGCGAAAAAACTTTTTTCCGGGCCCGAAAACATAAACTTCATCTTCGCCGCATAGCCTCTGGCGGGGGAAGGATTCCATAAACCGGAAGTTTCCCGCGGCGGATCTTCTCCGTAAAAAGACGGGAAAACGGCGCCGTAAGACGTGTATACCGGCGGCATTTTCACTTTTTGCGCCCATTTTTTGTAGGCGAGCGCGAATATCAGGTCATCTCCCACCGCGCCTTTCTCTATAATGAGAGCGTTTCCCCGCGGCACGGCCCTGATGACGGAATCCGCGAAATCGGAAAGCGAATAAAAATTTCTCAGCGATTGCCCTTTTATGGAAAAAATGAACAGCAGTGCGAATGCCCATACGGTGGATGTGAAAATTTTCTTCCGACGGAGAAAGCCCCAAAGCCCTCCGGCGAGCATAATCAGGATCGCCGAAGGCAGAAGAAAGAACCTCTCCGTTATCGCCTCGATAAAAGCTCCGCTTGAAGAGGAAAGCCCTGCGGCCATGAAAAAAAGCGGGCCGCTGAAAAGAAAACAGATAAAAAGAAAATGATTAAACCCGTCCGCTTTTCTGAAATGAGAAAAATACAAAAGAGGGATAAAAATAAAGAGAGGCCCGAAAAAAATAAAACCCAGGCGGGGGTAATCCAGAAGAGCATTGAGCGTAACATGATGATGCGATCCGTGAAGGGCGAAAGTGCCGTAATCCCGCCTAAGGAGCACATCTATCCATCGGCCGAAGGTAGAGGGATCACCCCAATTGAACACGGCGCCGCTCTGCGCGCGGACGATTAAAAATAAATTAGCGTAAAAACCAGTGATGGCCGCGCAAAAAACCATAAGGACAAAAGGGAAATCAAACATTTTTCTTTTAATGAGCAGATATATTACTCCCGGCAGAAGGAGGATCAGCGTCTGATGGTTGGCCAGTCCGAGCCCGAAGAGGAAAGCCGCGGCCAGAGCGTTTTTTTTAAAAGGCGAATACAGCAGGTATATTATCGCGCATGCGAAAAGAAGATTAAGCGTGAAGACCTCGCAGGCCCCCGCTGATGAGAACACGGCAGGAGCAAGCGCAAAATACAGAAGCAGGCTCGCCGATGTAAAGCGGCACATAAAGAGCATCGCGGAAAACACAAAGAGCGCATTGATAAAATTCATGCGGTAGGCTATATTGCCCGCGGGAAAAATCTTTGACAAAGCCGCGGTGATTATGACAAAAACCGGATAGCCCGGCGGGTGAGCCACCCCCAGTGTTGATGAGGCGGCGATGAGCTCGCCCGAATCACCCACATATACGCCGGGCGCAAGATTGTATATAAAGATGAAAAACGCCGCCACTGCCGCGGCGAGGACGCTTCTTTTGATCACCACAGTCCCAGAATTATTTTATTTCCCTTCACTTTCTTACGGGAAGGAAAAACTTCTTTTCTTTTTCCGTGCCTTAAAAGAGCCTCTCCTTTTGATATCTCAATGCTCGATTCTTCCCGCGGGTAACGCGCATATAAGATATTGGCGGCGAGAAAGGCCTTCTCAAGCCCGTCGGCCCGGCCGAAGTTCCAGACCTCATCCGGCTGTGCCAATCGGTAATTTTCTTCGTATATAGACTCGTTCTTAAGCTCACGCACGAGCGTAAGAGCCTCTTTATCAGTCATGTTTTGGGCAGCTTCCAGCGAGACGGGGTTGCGGGTGAGCGCGGCATAGGCAAAAGGCCCTATTTCGCATTCTCTCATGTCGCGTAAGGCGTAAAAAGCCAGATCAGCGCTCTCGTTCTCCCTTCGTATAGCCGAGAGTCTTTTGATAACAGCCTGTCTGTCCATACCGGGATCTATACCCAACGGCGTTTCTTTAACGACTATTTTCTTTTTGATATCGGGAAGATCCGCCGCAGTGACGCAGAATTCTTTGATGGCAGAGATGAGTTTCCGGAAACTGAAACATCCTATGGAAAATTTTTCTTCAAAAATTTTAACACTTTTTAAATCTGAAAAATCCACAGAATGAGAAAGCAGATACTGCTCTATATCATTTAGCACGATTCTTCCGGGAAGCGCACAAGCGTGGAAATCCGTCGGCGCGACTGTGTCGATGAGCTCTTTTCTTGTGCTGTCTGTGAGCAAATAAGGATGTTTCATCTCGTATTCAAAGAGCGTATCCAGGCCCACGTAGCGGTCATGGCCGCGGATAATGCCCCTCACCTGGAAACATTTATGAAGATCACTGTGGCGGCGGAGAAAGGCCCCCAGCACCGGAGCCGTGAGGTCGGTTTTCAGATAACACCCCAGTTTTTTTCTCAGCAGCCCGTATTCCCCGGGATCTATTGTGGCTTTTTCATAGAGCGTGTGGATGTAACCGCTTTCATGAGAGACAACAGTGACTTTTTCGTTTTCAAGAGCCCTGCGGGCTTTAACGGAAAGAGCCGTGCCGTTGAACCACATGTTTTTTGTGACAATCCTTCTGTTGTTGGTAAGAACGCCTTTCCCGAGATTCACGAAATTCTGCGAATGAAGGGGTGTGCCCATAAGAAAAATATCTTTCAGCGGAATCCCCGCGACGATAAAAAGCGCCGCAGCGTACAGCGCCGCGAGCGAAACGCACTCCCCAGCGCCGGATGAATAAAATTTTTTGTGACGGAAGGCGTCCATGGCTTCCACCGTTTCGGTTTTCCAGTAAGGTATTATTTCATCCGTGTATTTTTCAAGGCCGAAATGCCGCCTTATGTCTATGTCAAAATAATATTTATCGCCCTCGTAACCGAAAAGCGCGTTTGACCGGGCGAGGATTTTTTCATCCACGAAATCACTGAAGCGCGCCATTTCCCTGCTCTTGGATGTGAGCCCCCATGTCTCAATATCCAGATTGAAAGCGTAATTGTCCATGATAAACTGCTTGAGCCTGTGGATCCGCCTGAGAGGAGACATCTTTTGTATTCCCCCAAACCACGGATGAAGGCGCCAGCGCCATATTTTAGGCGACATTATGTTCGCGAGAACAAGGCTGTAAAGAAGTTCGGGGAAGACGAATATTTCCATATCAGATAATGTAACCGCCGAGGATTTTTTCTCAAGATCTATTCCGGATTTACGCATAGAAAAATTGACCGCCGAAGCGTCCGGGAATCAGCACTCTTTTGACAAAAGGAATTCCGCGGTCTTAATAAGCGCTTTTTTCATATCCCTTTTTTATCAAATGTCAAGCCGGGAACTTCTGTTTCTCTATAAAGCCGGCGGCAAAAGCCGCCGCAATACCCATAAAAAAACCGGCGGCCGCGGCACGACCGACGAATTTCTTTTTGTTCGGCGAAACAGGGGAACAGGGGACAACGGCTTTTGATATGATCTTGATATCGCCCAACTTCGCCGCTGAAGCTATTGAGACCTCCGTTATACGCGAAAAAAGAGAACTATATCTGGTTTTGGCTATGGTGCGAGACCGCGAACTCTCATCTTTGATAACATTCAACTCCGCGACGTGCGTATCAAGAGCATACACATCTTTGTATAGTATTTCTTTTTCCGCTTTCAGATAATTCAACTCGTTTGAGAGGAATTCAACTTCAACGGCAACTTCCGCGATCTCTGATTCAAGTTTGCTGTAAATGGGATTGAGCTCTTCCGAAAAAATCTTCTGGCCATTTACAGATGAAAGATCTTTCCCCTCAATTATTTTAGCCCACAGCACATCGTCCACGACCCCTTTGGCCAGACTCTTGTACTGTTTGTGTTTTTTGATCTCGTTTTTCAGAGCCGCCAAACGTATCTGCTGGATTTTTAATTTTTTTTCATTTCCTATGATCGACGTCTGGATGGCCTGCAGTTTCGCTTTTTTCACCTCAAGCTCGGACAACTTCAAATCAATGTTGTTTTTAATGGAAAGCTCTGAAAGTTTCCGTTCTTCCGCCACCATTTCGGCTTCGGCTTTTTTTAATTCGCTGTAAAGAAAAGACTGGGATGCCTCCGTCTCGCCCGAAATCATGGCTATGACCTTATCCATATAAGCTCTGGACCATGCGTCGGCTACGCGGGCGCAGAGTTCGGGGTCCCTGCCTTTGACAGCCAGTTTTATCATTGAAGTGTCTTTTATTCTTTCGGGATAAAGCATCCCCAACACACCGGCCGCCGTAACGCCCTCAGTATTTATTTCGGCTCTTATACTCTCTGCTATATCCCCTGCCTTCATAAGAGCGAGATGATCGGCCATGGAAATATAACTCGCGCTCTTGGATTTTCCGCTCAGATCAAGACTCAGTGAGGTGTCAAGAGGATTTTTAAGAAACTCCATTTTTGAGGGAATTATCATGAGCATGGAAGAACTCTCATATATTTTCGGCTGAATGAGAGCGAAAACAAGTCCCGCTATAAAAAACGCCGCTGTGCAAAAAGCTATAATGCTGCGCTTCTCCCACAGCGTCATAAACATCCGTCCCAGATCTATCTCATCATCCATTCTGTCATCCTGTGTCATTTTACTATCTCCTTAATATTGATTTAATCAAAAAATTTCCTAAACCCCAAAATATTTTTTAATCTCGCCGCATATAAACTCTATCTTTTCCGCTTCAAGCTCCGGATACATGGGGAGGCTTATAATTTCGTCCTGGGTCTTTTCCGAAACCGGATAATCCCCTTTCTTATACCCCATATCGGCGCAAATGGGCTGCAAATGCAGAGAAAGCGGATAATAAATATTATTACCGACGCCCTTTTCCGTAAGATATTTTTTCAGGCCGTCCCTTGTCTCCCGTCCGGGAAAAATACGGAGAGCGTAATAATTCATGGAGTGCCTGTACCCGTCAGGGATGAACGGCACCTCAACCTCTTTGACCTCTTTAAGGCCTTCGGCATATCCGGCGGCGTTTTGAATTCGCTTCTCTATCCACTCGTCTATGTGATTCATTTTCACATTCACAATGGCGGCCTGCAGCGTGTCCAGGCGGCTGTTGAAACCGTGGAGACGGTAATCATAATCAGCGGAAAATCCGTGCATTCGCAGAAGTTTTATTTTTTCGGCGTATCCCCCGTCGTTCGTGACTATCATTCCCCCGTCGCCGTAACATCCGAGATTTTTGGCGGGGAAGAAACTGAAACAGCCGAAATCGCCGAAACTGCCCGTCACTTTGCCGTCTATGGCGGCGCCGAAAGACTGTGCGCAGTCCTCTATCACTTTCAGATCATGTTTTTTTGCTATTCCCATTATGGCCGGCATATCACAGGGAAGGCCGTAAAGATGAACGGGCATCAGCGCTTTTGTCCGGGATGTGATCTTTGACTCAATAGAGGCCGGATCCATGTTATAAGTTTTCGGGTCAATATCGGCGAAGACCGGTTTAGCGCCGGCTCTTATAACGGCCTCAATGGTCGCTATGAATGTGAAAGGCGTGGTAATGACCTCATCGCCCTCCCCGATTCCCGCGGCTACGACGGAAAGAACAAGAGCGTCCGTTCCGGAAGCCACGCCCACACCGTAACGCGCCGCGCAAGAAGATGCTATCCTTTCCTCAAGCTCAACCACTTCCGGCCCGAGAATATACTTCCCTTCTCTCAGTACCTTATCCACAGCCCTCGCTATTTCATCTTTTATTTCATTGTACTGTCCGAGCAAATCCGTTATCGGTATCATCTCACACCCCCGGATCTCAAATTCAGTGATTTAAAATATTCGACGGCGCTCCGCAAGCCATCTTTTAGAGGCACTTTCGGAGACCAGCCCAGTATTTTTTTAGCCCGGCTGATATCGGGGCACCTGACCTTCGGGTCGTCGGCAGGCAATTTGCCGAACACTATTTTGCTGGAGCTGCCAGTTATGTTTATGATCGTCTCTGCGAAATCCCGGATTTTTTTCTCGTCCGGATTGCCTATATTCACGGGATCGTTTTCGGCACTTTTGAAAAGACGGTAAATACCCTCCACCATGTCGTCTATGTAACAGAAACTCCTCGTCTGCGAACCATCGCCGAAAACGGTCAGGGGCTTGCCTTCAAGCGCCTGGTTTATCAGCTCGGGCACAACCCTGCCGTCATGAGCCCTCATTCTCGGGCCGTAAGTGTTGAAAATCCTGATTATCCTGCTGTCAACGCCGTGGGAATAATGATAGGCCATGGTCATGGCCTCCGCAAACCTTTTTGATTCGTCATAAACACCCCTGGGGCCCACGCAGTTGACATTGCCCCAGTATTCCTCTTTCTGCGGATTGACAAGAGGATCGCCATAAACCTCCGAGGTGGAAGCCATGAGAAAAACAGCCTTTTTGGCTTTCGCGAATCCCAGCGCCTTGTGCGTGCCGATCGACCCGACCTTCAAAGTCTGTATCGGGAATTTAAGATAATCCACGGGAGAGGCGCAGGAGGCCAGATGCAGTATACCGTCCACCGCGCCGTCAACATAAATATAATTCGTCACGTCATATTCCATGAAAGAAAATTTTTGATTTGAGAACAGATGTTTTATGTTCTCCATGGATCCCGTGATGAGATTATCCATGCAGATAATTTCAGCGCCTTCCTTCAGAAACCTGTCGCACAGATGCGAGCCTATAAAGCCCGCGCCGCCGGTGATAACAATCCTCATACTCTTCCCACTCCCCTGTAAAGAAATCCCAGTTTTTTCATTTTTGCGGGATCATAAAGATTCCTGCCGTCTATCAGAGCCGGCACCCTCATCAGCGATTTTACCTTTTTCATATCAGCTTTGGAAAACTCTTCCCATTCCGTCAGCAGCATGAGAGCGTCCGCTCCTTTGACGGCAGTCATGGCCTGAGCGTATTTGAGATTTTTCTCTTTCCCCAATATTTTTTTAAAACCGTCCATGGCGACAGGGTCATAAACACAGACCTGCGCGTTGAATTTAAGAAGTTCCCTGACGATATCTATGGCAGGGGCGTTGCGCAGATCATCCGTGTCCGGTTTGAAGGCGAGTCCCCAAACGGCGATCTTTTTCCCCTCTATGTTCCACACGATATCCTTGAGTTTGTCTATCACTGTCATACGCTGGCTCTCATTTATTCCGTAGACCTCTTTGAGCAGCTTGAAGTCTATACCCTCCTCGTGAGCCATATGGATGAAAGCCAGCACGTCTTTAGGAAAACACGAGCCCCCGAAACCTATCCCCGCGTCGAGAAAACGCCCGCCGATTCTTTTGTCGAGCCCCATGGCGAGAGAAATATCCTTTATGTCAGCGCCCACCCTTTCGGCTATATTCGCCACGGCGTTTATGAAAGATATCTTTGTTGCGAGAAAAGAGTTGGACGCGTGTTTTATCAATTCCGAAGTTTCCGTGTTTGTCACTATCAGCGGCGCCTTAACCGGAGCGTAGATCCTGTGCATGAGCTCCTCGGCTTTTTTGCTCTCAACGCCTATGACGATCCTGTCGGGCTTGAGAAAATCGCCTATGGCTTTCCCTTCCCTCAGAAACTCGGGATTGGATACAACGTCAAACGGAAGGTTTTTCTTATTGTATATTTTGACCGTCTGTTTTATTTTCTGACCGGTTGATGCGGGAACCGTGGATTTCTCAACAATAACTTTGTAACCGTTCATTGAGAGCGCCACCTCTCTGGAGACAGCCTCCACATACTGGAGATCGCATGAGCCGTCAGGGCGCGGAGGGGTGTTGACCGCTATGAAAATAGCATCCGATACAGGCACCGCTTTTTTCACGGAATCCGAGAATTTGAGCCGGCCGTTTTTCATGTTCTTCTTCAAGAGCTTATCAAGGCCGGGTTCATAGATGGGCATCAAACCTTTTTTCAGTTTCTTGATTTTCTCCTTATTGTTATCAACGCAGATGACACTGTGACCAATTTCGGCGAAACATATGCCGCTCACAAGGCCAACATAACCTGAACCGACAATGGCTATTCTCACACCCTTGGATGATCCTTTCTTTTTCATTTTGCTGTCAAGCTCCTTATAAATTTTCTCTTATCACGGCTTTTCAGGATGGCCGTGCCGACGAGAAAAGAATTAAATCCCACTTTCACCGCCGCGTCTATGTCCCTCCTGCCCGTCACACCGCTTTCACACACAAGCGTTTCCGTTTTTACGTTACCTGCAAGAGCGGCAGCTTTCGCGAAACTGATCTCGCCGCTTTTCAGGTCCCTCGTGTTTATACCCAGCACCGGTATTCTCATACCTTTTATCTTCTCCCTGTCCCGCTCACAGTAAAGCTCAACGAGGGGCGTCATTCCAAGCCGCCGGCTTAAATCAAACAAATTTCTTAACAAATCTTTATCCAGAATCCTGGCGATCAGAAGCAGCGCGTCGGCGCCGTAATATCTGGATTCATAAACCTGATATTCCGAAAAAATAAAATCCTTTCTCAACACAGGAAGAGGACATATCTTCTTCACCTTTCCTATCATATCCTGATTCCCGCCGAAAAACCTGTTCTCCGTCAGCACAGAAACGGCGTCAGCTCCGGATGAGGCATACATTTCGGCCAATTTCTCCAGGTCAAAACGCCTGACGATCACGCCCTCCGACGGCGATGACCTTTTTATCTCGGCGATCAGCGAATAGGGCCGGCTCCTGAGGGCTCCGGCAAAATCCCTCGTTTTCGCGGCTCGTCTGATCAGCGATTTCATGCGGCTGAGCGGAAGCCGTTTCATGTCTTCGCCCACATCCATCTTCCGCTGTCTTACAATCTCAGTTAAAATATCGCTCATAATTCAGTCCAAATAGTATTAAATCAGCGCTGATTCGGCAAGCGCAAAGCTGCCACTTTGGGCAAACGATAGCGAGTGTAGTGTAGCTTTGCGTGGCCGCTCTCTGTGATTGCGCGAATTATGACCATTTGATAATATTAAAAATGCTGAAAAAAGAAATACTCGTCAAAAAAAACAGGATACATAGAGGGAAAGCTATTGATTTTTTGGCCGACACCGTCCGTGTGCAGAATGGCAAAACAGCAGTCAGGGAATACACTGACCATCCGGGGGCGGCCGGCGCCCTGCCTGTTCTTCCCGGGAACAGAGTGGTCCTTGTACGCCAGTACCGTTATCCGGTGGGAAAATTCACCATTGAAATACCGGCAGGCAAACTTTCACGCGGTGAAAAACCGCTGGCTTGTATAAAAAGGGAACTGAAAGAAGAGGCCGGCTTGGCCGCAGGCAAATTCATACTGCTTTCCAAATACCAGCCGAGCGCCGCTTTTTCAACCGAAACGATACATGTTTACGCCGCCTTAAACCTTAAACACACCGGGGCCAAACCCGACGATGATGAATTTATAGAAAAAATAGAATTCGACCTGGATGAAGCTGTTCAAATGGTGCGGAAAAAGAAAATAGGCGACTCCAAAACTATCATTGCTCTTCTTTTGTGGAAGGATTTTCTAAACGGTCGAGAATCTTAGCTATTTTAGACGCCAAAACCTTAGCCTTTCTATAATCCGGGTCAAGAATAAGGACTTCATTGAGTTTCTGCTGTGATTTTTCATAAAAGCCCTGCCTGAAGAAAGACCTTGCCTCACGATAGAGACGGGTTTTTAATGTGGAATATCCCAGTCGCGCCGCGAGGGAAAAAGAATGTACAGCATCCCCTATTTCCACCGAGGTAAAACCGTAGTCAAATGAGAATCTGTCATATTTAAGCCCGACGCCCGCGCTGAAACCCATAATTGAATCTATTGTGTTCATACCCGACCGGAATCTCAAAACTTCTCCCACCGGAATCTCTATACCGAAGGACTGGAAAGCCTCACCTTCCGACGGGAATGTCCCGGCAAAAGACAGGATGCTTCCCAGAAAACGTAAGTTTGCGCCAGCCCTCATAATAGACGGGATTGTCTGGGGTGATGAGCCGCCGCCGAGCTCCATTTTACCCATAGGCAGAAAATAAGAGAAACCCGTGTTCAGAAGCCCAAAGCTGTATTCCGCGCCGTAATGCAAAGCCGCGGCGCTCCCCTCATGTTCAGCCGATAAACGCTGACTCAGAGTGACAAAACTCAAGCCGGATGAAAATGCATCCGCGCGGTAACCAGCGCCGAGGGCAAAGAAAGAATCGCCGGCCGTAACGGCACCCATCGGCGTATCAAGAGCGCTGTAGGCGTCAATGCTGCCGTAATCCGAACTGAGAGAACAAAATCCCGCGGTGAAAGCGGCATTAAGCGGAAGATAGGCGCTGACACCGCGCAAAGATATATCCTCCCACCAGAAAACCGTACCCGCCGACACCTCAGGCCTCGTAGCCCGCGCGGCGTGAGCGGGATTGATCAGGAAAGAGCCCGACCCCGCGAGAGAGGCGTTCGCGCCGCCGAGAGACACGCTCAAGGGATCCGCCGGCACAAAGAGCATCTGCAGAAAAGAGGTTTCCGTCGCGCCCGGCGGCATTGTCAATAAAACCGACAGCAGCAGCGCAACGCCGGCGCGGACAAGAGTCGTGTATTTACAGCGCGGCAGGTTTCTGAGAAATTTCAGTTTCATTGTATGATCACCAGCTTCCCTCTCTTCTCATTCTCGCCCGATTTTATTCTGTAAATATAAACCCCCGACGGAAGTTTGACATCCGTCCAGCCCGTAAAAAGCCCGGGGGGTGAGGCCGTAGCGTCCGTATAGCTGAATTCCTTGAGGAGCCGGCCCATAATATCGTATATTTCTATTTTAGCGTCACTGCCCGAAGGAAAAGAAAAGATTATACCATTGCCTATGTCTTCGCTCTTTTTATAGGGCACCGGATATGGATGAGCGTCTTCTATGCTGAAAAGCGGCCCGCCCATCAGGGCATAAGTTGAAAAATGCCATAGATCCGCCTGGACTTTTTTCTGCGATTTAACGAGCCGGGAACTGGGCAGCTTTATCCAGGAAGTCGTATCCGAGAGCCAGTAGATGGCCAGGGATTCCACTCTGACGGGAGGCGATAAACCGTCCACAAAACCGTCGGAGCCGCTGTCCTCATAAGAGAAAGATAATGTGACGCTGCCCGCGAAAGTTGTTGAAATAACATTATCAAAATCATCGTAAAGGCCCAGCGTCACGACACCGCCGATGATCCTGCTGTGCGACGGCGCGCCCATGGCGCTTTCGCGCGCGAAGGCGGCGTTTATTTTTTCGTTCTCATCATCAAGGAGCATCTCTATCCTCCCGGAACCGAAAAGAACCCCATCAGGCACTGTGATAGCGGCAGGACCGGTGGACAGCGTAAATCCTGACGAAAGATCAAATAGCGTCTCAAACTCAAAGGAAAAAACAGAGGGCAAATAATTCAAAGACATGTCGCGAATGCCTGTTGTCACCGTCACTCTATAACCGCAACCATATTCCAGAAGGGAATGAGGCAAGACGGTCACTACACAGGCCGAAGAAATATAATTGACATCCGAAAGAACATTTTCGGAAACGGCAATACCCTCATGGTTTTTGATTTTTGTCAGATAAACATTCGCGTTCGTCACCGAGTCGGAATGAAGAGATTCGCTGAAATGTATCCACATATCAGCGTCAACGTCTGATTTCAAGAGGGTATCCGGCGCGTAATCAATAACCCACGGGGCGCTGGTCTCCCGCGTCAGGGGGACAGAGAGGGCGTTTTCCCTGCTTATGCTCTCGAGCCAGTTGCCGGAGTAATCATAACCCAATTCGCCGCAGGCCAGATAAAGTGTGGTAATGCCGAGATTTAAAAGCTCTACATGCTTATCTTCGGAGGGATAAAACCAGAAAATATTCGCGGAGGCGCTGCTGATGGTTATTCCGTCTTCAAACGTCACCTTTGTTTCAGGGCCGGTGCTGGAAGTGTAGACAGATAAAAGCGTACCGATATCTTCCGCCCAGCCCGATATCTCATCGTTGAACTGCAGCCGGAAACCCGATAATTTTGCCGGATCACTCTCATTCTGAGCGTAAAACTGATTTTCCGGATAGGGTGGGTTAGTGTCTTTGATCCAGACAATTTCCATGCTTGTTTCATCCGGCGTGTTGCCCGCGGAATCTTTAATTGAAGCGGATGTCAAATGAATATACAAACTCTCCGCGTCCCTGCCCCAAAAAGCTATCTGACGCCATTTTTCAAGCGACAGATTAAAATATAGAGTTGATGAAGATGATGCCTCGTCATATTCCGTCTCTTCAAGACTTATCCTCGGTGAAGACCCGTCAGGAAAAAGCGGCGATGTCGATATGAAAATATTTTCATAGGAAATAACATCGGGTCTTTTATTGCAAAAAATGATCAGTTCCGCGGAATTTACAGGGGAATAGGATTCCTCTCCGTGGCTGTAGCTGGCGCTCCCAGTAACCGGTTTCAGGTTATCCACGGTAAAAGGGTTTGATACGGCCGCTGAAAACTGTGTCACACCGTATACATCTTTTACGAGAGTTCTCAAAAAAACGCTTTCATATAAGGCGCCCGGAAGATCCTCCGCGCTTTTCCACACCACATCCAGTGCGACGCGGGTGCCGGAAGACATAATGAGCGGTTCTTGCGCTGTGCCTATCTGAAAATAATCGGAATTATCCACTTCCGGCGGGGCAAGAGGATGGAACGCGCCGTCAAAATAAAAAGCTGTCACGGCCGTAGATAATGTAACAGCGTGCCATGGCGCCCCTGCGGCGGAGCCGCTTGTGGAATAACTCACATTGACAAAAGAATCAAAATCATCCGGATGCGAACAAAAAATTCGCGCAGATATCCTTCCGTCGCCGGAAGATGACTGCGCGGGCACATTCTCCATCCATGACGAAGGCCCGTCTCCGGTTATAACGCTTATTTCCTCGTCCGGCCAGAAGGTATTCCCTAAAGAATCATAAACACAGAGCCTGAAATAATATCTGGTGCCAGCCGAGAGATCACCCACATTGGCGATACGCGTGGTGATCGACCCCAGCACCGTCTGCTGTACCGGCCCCCACGAGAGACAATATTCATCCACACCCGGAGAAGTGCTGTAATAGATCACATATTTCAAAAAATTATGCTCTATCACAGAGATAGATGTGTCATCATCATTGAGATTCCATTGAAGCTGTACATGGGAGGAGTCGTGCCCCCTGTGCCTGAAACGCGTTATTCCCGAAGGCTCCAGCGTGTCCAGCATAAAAGACGACGAATAAAGCCGGGAGGATTCGTCAATGCCGTCAGAAATAATAAATGTCACTTTAACATTGTTATAATAAACCTGCCCGATATCGTTCAACGCGTTAAAGACAAAATCCTGAAGAGAGCCTGTCGAGCAAAAACACAAAGGATCGGAGAAAGCGCTGTCTGCTGTATTAGATGAGATTCCTATCATCGCCCCGTCAAAATTCTTTAAAAAAAGGCCATCATATGACCACGAATCGTTATTCGCGTCAAAGCCCCTGTAAAGAAAATCCACATTCCCGCTGCCGTCACTTCTCTGCGAAACGGAGATAGCGCTCAGCGTCGGCCTGTTATTGGTAGCCGCCGAGGCTTTATCGTCGGAACCCATGCTGTTCCCGAAGGTGTCATATGCGTAAATACGGAAATAATAAGTGGTGTTGTCGCTGAGTCCGCTTATTGTCGTGGAAGAAACCCCGTTAAAATCTTCCGCATCCAGATTAATATCATCAGCGGCTTGCCATAAACCGATACTGTCACCGGAATCATTCACAATACCTGACGGATCATCGTTATAATATATGATGTATTCGTCAAAATTCACGTCGGCTGAAGGAGATCCGAAGCTGAGCGTCACGCTGGTTGATGTATAAACGCCCGTTGGAGAAAGATCCCCCGGAGTCTCCGGCCTCTCATTATCTATTTCAAAAATGCCGGAGACACAATATCCGCTGTCCGCGTATCCGTCATTGGCTTTAAATCTTATGCTGACGGTCTCGCATTGCGTTGATATAACGACTGGCGGATTGGACGCGTGATTCGTCTTCCAGTAGAAAGTGTGCCTGGCGGAAGCACTTAAAGTCTGCGCCGAGATAAAAGAAGAATCAAACCCCTCGCAAACCATAGAACCGTCAAGAGAATCCCACGATAAACCGGCATTAAGGGAATATTCAAAGTCTTTAAGCGTACATTGATTGCTTTCAAAATCTTTTAATTTAAAATCCGTGACAATCACGCCTTTTTTCGCCGGATCTATCAGAATCTCTGCCAAAGTGTAGTTGCGCGTACAGGTGGACAGCAGAACATTGTCTTCCTCCCAGCCGGGATATGATTTTTCATTGACGGTGACCTCGGAAGAAGGCGCGCTCCTGGCGCCCTGCGAGTCCAACACCGTGACAGAAAAAAAGTATGTTTTACGCTGAACATTCAACAAAGTCCATGAACTGTAGAGCATATTACCATAAAAACCGGAGCACTCGCTGAACACCGTGCCCGATACGGTGGAAATGACCACATTCCCCGCATCATCGCGGAGAGCCAGATCATACTGCAGAAGATCATCCGGCGTCTCATCATCAGCGCCAGAGCCCCATTTAAGATGCAGCTTACCCGATTGCCAGGCGAAATCCATTCCCGAAAACGGCGCCGACGGAGAACCGTTAGGGTCATCATCCGATAGCGTTGAATAATAAACCTCACAGCCGTCGCCATGGCCGGCGACATAATCAAGGTCACCGTCATTGTCAAAATCCGCTATTGCCACACATTGGGCGTACACCGTGTTTTCCGTCTCATCCAGCAGAGAAAAATCACCGCTGCCGTCATTTATATAAACCCGCGTGTATTTCCCGACGCCAAGACGGTACCATCCCGCTATAAAATCAAGGTCGCCGTCGTTATCCAAATCGGCCACAGCCAACGAGGTGGCGAAAGCGCGCGGGCCTCCGACCGAGCAGTCTTTTGTGAATGTCATATTTCCGCCGTTCATATATATCCCTATTTCCGTGAGGACGCATGTCTCGCTCGGGCCTCTTGTGGCGGCTATAAAATCGCACAAGCCGTCGCCGTTAAAATCCCCTATTCCCGCGGCATTGAAATAATCCGGAGCGGGAGACACCCAATCGGGAGCGGCGGAAAATCCGCCCGAACCATTGCCCTTGTAAACACCTGCGTAGGCGAGCGGACTGAGTGCCCCATCGGAGGCGTTTTTTTGATTCATCACGACAAGATCAAGAATGCCGTCATTGTCAAAATCTGCGCTGGCGATAGAATTCGTCTCGTTCAGATCTGCGAAAGACACCCCCTGCGCAAATTGGCCATTGCCCTGCCCCGCGTAAAAAGTGTTCGCTTCCCCCGAACCGGTACCGCCTGTGGTAAGCCCTTCTATTATATCGTATTTGCCGTCCCTGTTAAAATCAAAACAAGCGGCGGAAGAGGTTTTTTTAGGGTTAAACTCGGCAGAGGAGAGAAAAACAAAACCGCCCGTGTTTATGAGGACAACCGAGCTTTCATTAGCTGCGCCGCCTCCTATTTCAGCCGCGGCGATAACATCGTTCAAACCGTCGTTGTTGATATCTCTTATCAGCACCCCACCAAGCTGCTTACCCGATAGCGTGGAAAAGATCAGGTCAAAGGCGCCCGTTCCGTCATTTCTATAAAAACGCAGCATGGCCTCTGTTCCCTTGCCTCCAAGCACAATGTCAATATAACCGTCATTATCCAGATCGCCGACTCCTATAGAACCGACATCTTCAAACGCATTCAGGTCGGCGCCGGCGAAAGAAGCTTTTTTCAAAAACAAATTCATCCTGAATGTTGCCGTATCCGAATACTGCGAATATTCTCCGGAAGAAGAGGAAACCTTTACTTTCCAGTAATATGTCGTGTTTCCCGAAAGCGGCACGCCGCCGTAAACACAGGATTTGACCGAACTCGTCTCTATTTCAGTATCCCATTTTATAATGCCGAAATCATTGGATGTGGAAACAAGCAGTCTGTACGCCACCTGCGTTGAGGCGCTCCAGCCGAAAGAGGACTCCGGCGATTCCACGTACACGGGATTTGTTTTATTGTTGCACAAAAGCCCTGTCGGAGCGGGCACGGCAAAACAAAAAGACGCCCCTATTGCAAAGGCCGCGAAAACGCCTTTAACCAGAAAACCGATTCTTTTCTCCATACTTACGATTTTACTCCGAAAACGGAAAAACCGGAATATTGTTTAATTTTCCTTATCCTCGGCCTCTATCTCCAGCATCTTCTGTTCTGCTTCCATGGGCAGTTCTATTCCGGCATCTTTGAGTTTTTTGAAAGACGCGAGCGCCCTTTTGCGGACATGAAAAGAACTGTCATTTAAAAGGGGCGTCATTATTTTAACACCCTCTGAAACGCCCATTTCACCGCAGGCCCATGCCGAGGTCATCCTCATCCAGACATCATCCGCCTTGCCCATCTCAGAGACATTATCCAGAGCGCGGCGCCTGTTCCGCGGAAAGAGGGCAATAGCCGCGTTGCCCCTCACCCTGTTATTGGGATCCTGCAAATAGGGATCGAGAAGCTCTTCCATAATAGGCGAGTCCTTGAACATTTCCGCCAGCAGCTCAACCGTATCCGCTCTGACCCTGGCGGTATCGTCCACTCCGGCGATACCCGCCCGGGGCGAATGGGAAGAAAGCTCTATATTGGTGCCTGTCTTACTTTTTGTCAGTCTCTCTATCAGTTTGATGACTTCGGCATTCTGAAGTTTCATCATTGATGTTTCCTCAGGCAGTTTAGCCAGAGCGTTCAGCATTTCCTTCTGATTCTGTAAAATCGCCTGATATTCCCCCTTGCTGCCGAGCGTTTGCACTATTTGCGAAATCCTCCTCTCCTCTTCCATGAGCTTGGATTCCTTCTTCTTAGAAAAAGCCGCCGCGACAAAATAGCCCAGGCCCATAACAGCCATAAGGTTCAGGGCGAGCAGAATAAATAAAGAAGTCGGATAAGGCATTTCCGCCTTGTTCTCCGGTTTAAGTATTTCCCGCATAACCTCTTCTTTTTTTTCGGCTTCCTGTTTTTTTACCGGTTTTTTTTCTGCCGCGGGCTTTTTCGCCGCTGTTTTTTTCTCCGCCTTTGGAGCAATCTTTTTTGCCCCAGCGGCATCGGGCTTTACAACAGCCGGCCTGGATCCGCCCATAAGTTTTGACAAACGCTCACTGATTTCTTTTACTTCAGGGGTGAGAGCTATTTTTCCGGCGTCCGAGATATGTGCCATGGCTTTTGCGTAATCCTTCCGGGATTCCATTAAAAGAGCCATTTTCACCAGCGTCTTGTGGTGGAGATCCCTGACCCTTTTTTCCGAGGGATCAGTCTTAAAAAGCTCAGACGAATCCTTAAATGCGGCTTCATAATTTCCGGTGAGGAAATTCTCAAAAGCCGCCCCGAAAGCGCGGGGGTCGATCTCCGCGCGGACCAACGCGCAAAAAGCCGTAAAGATAATTATGCTTTTTATTAATTCCTTAGGGGACAGGATTAATCCTGCCCCCTCGTTAAAAATATTTATTTTTTTCATCGCATTCCCTCCAGCTCACTTATTTCTGCTTTTCCAAATCATAGCCCAATATGTTTAAAAGTTCATCCATGCGGTTAAAAAAATCCCACACCTCCCTGTGCAAAGGATTAAGTTTAACGGCTTTCAGAAGGAATTCCCTTGTTCGCAGAAAATCCCCTTTATCCAAAGACATCTGCGCGAAATTCAGGCTTTCTAAAAAGGTGACCTCAATATTCCCTGGATATTTTTTAGAGGCGGCCGATATAATATCAGCGCATCGCTCATAATTACCGCCTTTGTAAAGAGACCACGCTTCATTGAGTTCCACCGAAGACTCCGACATATTTTTATCATCTTCAAAGCCCGGATTCAGGAGTGCGGCTTGACTAAACAGGATTCCCGCTCTCTCTTTCTCACCCGCAGTCATCAGCCTTCTGGCCTCAGCCATAAGTTCCTGCGCTTTTTTCGACACCATCGCGGGGTCGAAACGGCGGGCCTTTTTAGCGCTGCGCGAGGCGGCGCGCTTCTTTCCGGAAGCGAGAAACTCAAAAGAGGAAGCCAATTCCGCCTCGCATATCAATGTCCCCGTTTCATCTTTCATCTTCTTCGCCTGTTCCATGGCGGGATCTTTTGCCAGAGCTTTTTCAAGATATTGAAAAGCCTTTTCAAATCTTCTTTTTTTGTAAGCGTCTTCCGCCTTTAAAAAATACTCGAGCGCCTTCTCTTCATCTTTGGCGCGCTGTTTATCGGATTTACCGAGATCCGACGATTCCGCCTCCGAGAGCTTTTTCAGCAGCTGTTTTCTCAATTTGGCGGCGGCGTTGTTGGCCGGGTCCAGCTTGAGCGCGTCATTCGCCAGGCCCAGCGCTTTCACGGGATTGGCGGATAGCCGCATGGCTTCCGTATATTTCTGAGCGGCGATTTTTTTCTTTTCGCCTATAACGCTGCTGTAAAGTTCCCTGAAAAATGAGCTTTTGAGCAACGCTTTAAGCTTGAGCGCCTCATTGTTGCCGGGATCAAAAAACAGGATTTCGGAGGAGGACTCGGCGCACTGGACAGGATCCTGAGAGCTGAGAAAACTTTTGGCCTCTATGACTTTCTCCTCTATATACGAGAGAAAAACATCCACCGAAAGAGCTCTGCTATCTCCTATTTTCGCACGCGCGATATCAAGCTCACCATTTCTGAAATATATCTCGGCCGCACGGCAAAGCCTCCTGGCCTCGTCATTCTTGATCTGCCCGTAAAGATCTATAGCGCGGGAATTTTTGGGGTATTTTTCAAGCGTTTTATATATCATATCCAGCGCGTTAGGCGTATTGCCCCGCTGATATTCCATAAGCGCCTTTTCTATCATCTTATCCTGATCGGCATCGGGCGCAGCGGCGCTAAAAGCCGGCGCGCAAAAGCCCGCCATGAACAAAAATAATCCGCGCAAAAGCCAAATTCTCATAATCCCGGATCCATCGGCAGTGAAAATTTTATATCGGGCAAGCATATCAGACGCTATCCGGAGCGGGCCATATGAGCGAGGAGTTTCGCGCCATGCTCCGAGCGAATTGGCAGCGAACCGCATACGTGAGCGGCCGTCTACGGATAGCGCGGGATGTGATCGACGGCTGTCGGATAATGATGTCCTGTGATATTGAGTTGATTCCGGCATTATTCCCTTTCCGAAATTTCCCTCATCAGCGCGTCTATCTGCATGGACGCCTCAGCGGCCTGTTCCTGCAGTTTTTTCTCAAATTCCAGCGTCAGCCTCCTAAGTTCTTCCGCCTTCTGTTTTTCGTGTTTCGCCCCGGAGACGAGTGCGACGGCATCGGCATTTTTGGACGAGAGGGCAATATCCGCCTTAAGTTTTTCTATAACGGAATTCTGCGAGGCGATCTCGGCCGAAAGAGAATCTACTTTTGCTCTCGCCGATTCCAGCCGGGAAGATAAATCCCTCTCTTTCACGGCGCTTTTTCTCAAATCATTTTTCATGTTCGCCAGAAGCCGTCCCACATCTCCCATCAGCCTTTCCTTTAAAGCGGGGCTCATTATAAGTTTGCGGGATATCTCAGTTTTCAATAAAGAATTTTCCTCTATGAGAGCGTTGATCTTCCTGTCTTTTTCATCCAGCTGTTTCTGCCATTCCATGATTCTGTCCTCTATATCCCGCTTTATCTGTTTGCTGTCCATAATGTCTCCGCGGCGGCGCCGTTCATAAACCCGCCCAATGTTCCTTCCACCTCTACCCTGACTATATCGCCGGGCAACGCCTTTCCCGCGGGAAATTTCACCTTGAGATAATTGTCCGAGGTGCCGTAAAACCATTCCCCTATCTTTGTCTCAGCGACAACTTCAAGGCCCTGCCCGATAAATTTGCGGCGGTAATCTTCGGGTGATTTCGCCGCCGCGGCCAGAAGACGCGCCTTTCTCTCTTTTATAACAGAAGGCTTCAAAGGCGGATACAAGGCCGCGAGAGTGCCGGGCCGCGCTGAAAAGGGAAAAACATGGATCTTGCTGAACTGCGCTTGCGCAACAAAATCCAGCGTTTCATTAAAATCATCTTCGCTTTCACCCGGAAACCCGTATATGATGTCCGTCGTAACCGCGGCTTTATCAAAATATCTTCTTATTTCATCCAGCGTCTTCATAAAATCAGAAGCGCTGTATTTTCTGCGCATTTTTTTCAGCACACTGTTACTGCCGCTTTGAAGCGGCACGGGAAAATGAGGGCATATATTCGCGGCCATGGAAAGTTTCTTAACAAAATCTTCCTCAAAAGGCGGCTCCAGAGAACCCAGCCTTATCCTGGCCTTATATCTTTTTCTTATGGTATTTATCAGATCAGGGAGGCCTCCGCCCTGATCCTTGTACAAATTGATGTTCGTGCCCGTGAGCACAAGCTCAGAAGGAAACGCCCGCGCGTTTTCAAGGCACTCTAATTCCCGCATAATATTTTCCCTGCTTCTGCTGGCAGGCGCGCCTCTTAAGGTGGGCACAATGCAGTATGAGCAAAAATTATCACAGCCATTCTGTATCTTCAAAAAATACCGCTGCCGGCCTTCCGGCAGGACTGAGGCGAAAACCGGCGGATATTTCAGCTTTATGCCTATGCATGATTCCAACGCGGCCTCTTTCAGGGAATCTGTCACGCATCCCGATAGAACAACCTCGGCGGACGGATGATTTTTTTTAAACGCCAGCGCTGTTTTGAGAGCCTTGTTCTCGCTCCGGGCGGTGACACAGCACGAATTCACAATACACAAAGAGGGATCGCCTCGCGATAATGACCAGCCCTCCCCGCAAAGCGCCGAAATTATTTTTTCCGAATCGGCGCGATTTGTTTTGCACCCGAAAGTCTTAATCATAAAACTTTCCTTCTTTCTGTGGGCGCTATTGGTCAAAAATGCCCCCCGACACCGCGAAATGTATTGAGCAATCTATCTATATCCTTATCCCGCGGGAAATTGGGCGATATCTCTTCAAGAAAATTCACGGCCTTTTTCCTGTCGCCCCTCATGTAATAGATTTTCGCGAGATTCGTGGCGAAATTCTTTTCTCCGGGATAAAATTTCACGAGCCTCTCATAAACAGAGGCGGCCTCGTCAAAACGTTTCAGCGATGTGAGACAATTCCCCAGATAAAAAGCGGCGCCCGCATCGCCCGGGTTGGCATCTATTATTTCCCTGAAAAGAGGCAAAGCTCCGGCGAAATTCTCCGCCTTCACCGCCGCTATGGCTTTATCCCGCCACTTCTCCACGGGAATTCCGAGGCGCGGCAGGAGACTCTCTAAATTTCTTTTTGCCGTATCATAGGCCGGATTGATTTCCATGGCTTTTTTATAGAGTTCATAACTTTTGCGCAGGTCGCCCTTAAGCATATAAACATAGGCCAGATTATTCACGATATCGGGAGAATCCGGCTTCAGCTCAAAAGCGCGGCTGTAAAATTCCTCGGCTTTTTTTATATCTCTTGCCTTTTCCTCCCGCAGAAAATGATTTCCGAGCGCCAGAAAATATTCCGCGGACACAGGATTGATCACCGCGGCCTCCCTGTAATTTTTTTCGGCCTCATCCGCTTTACCCATGCTCTGATAGGCTATGGCGAGATTATAATATATCTCATCATAGCCAGGGTTGGCTTTAAGAGCTTCTTTGTATGCCCACACCGCCCTGTCATATTTTCCCAATCTCATATAGCAATTGCCGAGTTCATAGTTATTATCCGTGTTCCAGTGATAATAACGCCAGGATTTGAGGCAATCTTCAGCGGCGCGCGCTATATCGCCCATACGCGAACGGGTGAAACCGGTGAAATAATCCATCTCCCCTTTAAAATAATCCGCCTGTTTCTTTATAAAAAATATGACAAGCGCAACTGAAATTATTTTAAGCGCCAAAGCCGTCTTCAATTTTCGCGAAACGATATACTCACCACGCGAACTTTCCGCCACGGCAATTCCGACCGCCGCCCAAAAGGCCATAACCGGCATGGGAAAGTTAAGTGTAACGTTGAGCATATTATCAGCAATAAAGCCCGCCGCCGACGCTACACAGGCGAGGATCAGCAGGCTGCCGCCTTCAAAATAGGCGCGGGATGTTCTAAAAAAGAACACTATCCAAATGGCGGCAAAAAGAAAAAAGCCCACAATCCCCAGCTGAGAGAGCTGTTCAAGAATTTCGTTATGCGAATTATTGGCGTGAGTCCTCATACCTCCGAATTCAGGTTTTTCCGCGATTATTTTTCCCTGCTCAACAGGATAGCGTATCTCAAAACTTCCCCAGCCGTGGCCTAATACCGGCGACCGCCTGATCATTCTCAGGGATGCATCCCATATGAGCAAACGTTGGTTCAGCGACGCCGCGTCCCCGGAATTCGACAAATTTGCGGAAGAAGTAATTCTTGAAAAAACCGATGGCTGATCCTTCAGATAAGCCAATTTTGGAAAGACCCAGGCAATCAAAAAAAGCAAAAACACCGCAATCGTCGTTTTTCTCCACAAGCCCTTTTTGAGCGCAAAAATAAAATAAATAAAAAGCGCAACGCCCGCGCCGCCCCACGAACTCCTGGTCTGGGTGATAAGGAGCGCAAAAACATTAAGAGAAAAAACAAGCCCCCACAAAATTGTTGAAAGCGCCTTGACCGAGGCCGAAAAGCCCCAGAGACAAAGTATAATAATAACAACTTCAAAGCTGGCGATAAAGTTGGGGTTTCCGAAAGTTGACACGCTGCGCGAGCCGTAATGGTGGAGGTTCTGCGGCCATATGAATTCATGTCCGGTGTACTGCATAATGGCGTAGAACGCGGAAATGGAAGCGGTTGCGACGAGCACGTAAATCAAAATTTTTTTATAATAGCTGTCTTTCGCCATAAGAAAAGAAATATAAAAAACAGCCAGGCAGTTGAACACAAAAAATATCATCCGTTTCCCCCAGAAGACGAAATAAGCCGTTTTCCACTGGGGATAATATATAAGCGCGGCCACCAGCGACAATGAGATGAGGATGCCGTAAGCAGCAAGGGGTTTGTCAAGATAGGTCTTCGCGAAAGTTATGTGACCTTTTTTGGAAAAAAGCAGGAGCAAAACGGCGACCGCGGTCAATGAGCGGAAAATAATATTCTGGATTATGTAGGGGTTGCGCGTCACGGCCGTAAAGAAGATCAGCGGCGAGAAAAATATCGCCGCCGCAAAAACCCAGAACGCGGCTGAAAGCGCTTCGTTCCGCCACGGCGGACTTGCAGCTGCCGTGGCGGATGCGCCACGGCGTACGGGGCTTAGAGCCCTTTCAGTATTTCCGCGGCTCTTTTGTCGTGGGGATCTATTTCCAGAATCTTTAGGCATGTTTCTTTGGCTAGCGATTTTTTATTGATGGCCTGATAAAAATTCAGCAGGCTCGTGTACGCTTCCCTGGATCGGGTTATTTCAACAACTTTTTTATAATTAAGCTCGGCTTCGTCGTATTTTTTAGACAGATAAAGGACATTCGCGAGATTCAGATATGCTTCTACAAACTCTTTCTCTTTGATCTTCTGCCTTGCTATCGCCTCTCCAAAAGCCTGCTCGGCTTCGGCGTATCTTCCCAGCTGCACGAGGCAATAACCTTTCCTGAAAGGCGATAAGGCGAATATGGGGTCTATGTCCATCGCCTGATTGAATTTTTCAACAGCCTTCTCGTACATGCCCATTTTAAGATATATGTTACCCTCCTGGTAATGCACCTGCACATAATTGGGCGCCATGGCGAGCACATCATCATATTTCGCTATTGTCCGCTGGGGGTCGGTCCGCGCGACGCCATTAGGCATTGTTTTATCCCACAGAGGGTGATAGCGCGGCGTCTTATCCCATCTGTCGTTATAGACATTCCCCATAAAATAATGAGCCATTATGAAGCGCGGCCAGAGGGTGATGACTTTGTCATAATGATAGAGCGCCCTTTCCCAAACCCCCTGCTTTGAATAAGCTATCGCTATATTGTGATTCACATCGGCTATGAAAAATTTTCTGAAAAAGAGCATGGAATAAAGCGTCACGGTGATGACGGCGAACTGCAGGATTATCCTGGAAAGATCCCCCAGCGGTATTATATACTTCTTTTTATCCTTTTCGGGAAAAGTGAGCGCCCCTATCACACCTATCATGAGCCAGAAAAGATGCCCCGATGACACAAAACGCATATGAACATCCACCGCCGCCTGGGCTAGCATCGCCAGCGCCCCCGACATCCAGCCTATAAGAAGAAATGTCCTGTCAATAAGTTCTTTGCTGGCCGATTGCGACGGCACTCTTTCAAGTTTTGATAATTTTCCTATCGCTGAATAAAATGTTATAAACAAAACTAACAGAAAAAATCCAAATCCTATCATTCCCTCTTCATAAAAAATCTCCAGGAAGTCGTTGTGCGCATGATCCGTCTCGGTGTTATGTTTGCCCTCAATCCAGAATATTTCGGGATGACGGAACATCGGATACACTTCCTTGAAACTGCCAATACTGGTGCCTACGACGGGATGCTTTTTCAGCATTTCCAGACTTGACATCCATGTAAAAATTCTGAATTTATATGAAATAGGGTTGCCCGCCATGTAGACAAGACCCAGCAAAAGCGCGAATAAAAGCGGCAGGCCGAATTTTAAGATCTTTAACACTTTTTTTCTGTTAATAAACCCGGCAAAAAGCGCCGTCAGCGTCAGCGACGAGGCCGTCATCACGGCAAAACCTATAAAACTGCCCTTGGTAACACTGATCCACACACCATAGGCGGCCATGCCATAAAGGCCGGCATAAAGGGGATTTCTGGTTTTGAAAAACATGCTGAGCGGCAGAGCCGCCGCGCCCACCAACCAGGCCCCGAAAAAATTGGGATTGCCGAAGGTGGAAAAATGCCGGCTGCCGAAAGCCCCTTTCCACGCGTAGGGGTCGTAACCCAGCTTCTGCATAACGCCGTAAAAACAAACGACAAAACAGGTCAGCATCAGAACGGAGGTGAGGATTTGCACATCTTTGAGTTTTCTGAATTCAAAAAAACCTATAAAGACGAGGCCCGTATAAATACAGCGCCTCCAAAATTCATCAAAAGAAGCCCATATTTTGAAAGGCGAGCCGGCGTAAGAAAAACAACCCCAGAGAAAATACGCGGCCACGGGAATGAGAAAAGCCATTTCCTCAATGGAAAAGCGCAGCCCGTCCTCCAATTTTTTCAGAAGGAAAAGCCCTATGAGGAGAGATCCTCCCACCTGAACAATGGTTATCTTTATCGTCGCCGAATCATAGGTTTTAAGGTAAAAGAATACCGCCGCCGAAAAACACAGCGCGGGCGTAAGCAGCACCAGTGCTTTGTGAAGAAAATCAGCCAGCCCTCCGGAAGAAATTACATTAATATCGTTTTTACCCACTCTAAGCTCTCCCCGCCACGGCGGCCGATTCCCGCGCCTGGCACAGAAAATGCCAGTATGGCACCTTATCCGAAACCGTGACACTGTCAAAGCTGTCTTTCAGTTTCATTATATCTCTTCTCTCAAAACGCTGTTCTATTGGCGTAAAAAACCTGTCATACACATCCTGTTCTGTCCTTTTTATGCCTTTGCCCCTGTAAGAATCATAAAGCGGCACCAGACCTGACATTTTAAAACGGTCAAGCACGGATCCGATGAGAACAAGCGGAAAATACACAAAGCGCGCGGCAAGCGGCGGGATCAGCGTTCTCAAAAAAACGCTCCGGCTCCTTGAAAGGGCGCGCCTTAAAAAAGTCACCCCGGCGAGGATCCACTTGAAATAAAACGGCTTGTTATCCAGCGCGTAATAGAGATAGACCAGAACTCGCGGAGAATATTTTTTAAGTTTTCTAACTTCATCAAGCGCGTCCGTCGGCAGATGATGCAGCACCCCAAGACAAAACAGAAAATCCGCGTAATTAGCGCAAAACGGCAGGTCGCTGATATCGCCCATGAAAAACAGGCAGTTTTCCCGCCCCGCCAGGTTTCGTCTGGCCTCGAATACGGCATCTGAAAAATCAACGAGCATTATCTCTCCGCACACATCTTTGAGAAAATAACTGAACCTGCCTATGCCGCATCCCAGGTCACAGGCGCGTCTGCCGCGTAGGGATTCAATGTCCACAATATCAAAATATTGCGCGAATTCCTCTCTGTGAGACGGTATTATTTCGCTGTATTTAACCCATTCCTTTCCGAAGGTGTCCTGAACGTCTTTAGAAAAGTCCGGATAACTGCCGTCGGAAGAAGCCACACCGAGAATTTTCTTGACTTTCTCCGTGTATTTTCCCCGCTCAGATAATATGATAACATCATCAATAATCGGATATACCTTAGAGCGCACCACTAGCGCGTCTTTTCCCAGGCATATTTCGTCTGTGCCGAAAATCTGCTTAAGCGAATTTATCTTGTTATCATAATACATAATCAGTGCGTCCACATTTGTATATTTTAGTATAAATGACCCCGTTACACAAGAAAAAAGGGGACGAAAAAAAGGGGACGGAGGAAAGTCAAAAGAATTAAACAAGCGACTTTCCTCCGTCCCCTTTTTTTTATATTTATTTGCGCAGGGGCCTTCTTATTTTGTATTTTATCCCATGCTTTTAACTTTAAATTTTTCGCAGGGGGGCCGGGTTGAGATCATCTCTTTTTAATTTCGAGCTCCCTGAAGAGCTCATCGCCCAGAAACCGGCAAAAACGCGATCGGGATCCAGTCTCCTGGTTTTTGACAGAAAAAGTGGAAAACGCCGCTTTGAAAAATTCAGCGCTATTATCAAATACTTCCAAAAAGGCGATGTTCTCGTGTTAAACGACACGAAAGTCATACCCGCGAGACTCACTGCGATGAGAAAAACAGGCGCTAAAGTGGAGATTTTTGTTTTGCGCCGGTCAAAAAAACAGGGGCATGAGCTATGGGAATGCCTTATAAAGCCGCTGAAAAAGGTAAAACCCGGCGAAACGCTCATTATAAAAAATTCCCTTCAATGCGAGATCGCGGAAAAAACTGAAGGCCGGGCTCTGGTAAAATTCAACGGCGAAGTCAAAGAAATTCTCGCTTCCTATGGAAAAATACCCTTCCCACCCTACATCCGTGAAGTCAGACAAAATCCGCGACGCTATCAGACGGTTTACGCCAGGAACTGCGGCGCTGTCGCGGCCCCGACGGCAGGACTGCACTTCACAAAGGAAATACTCGGCGCTCTCTCCCGAAAGGGCGTTGAGATAAAATTTATAACACTGCACACGGGATTCGGCACTTTTACGCCGCTGCGCGGAAAGACGATCGAGGAGCACCTTATGGACGAGGAATTCTTCACCATACCCGAACAAACAGCCCTTGCCGTCAACCGCGCGATAGCCGAAAACCGCCGTGTGTTTGCCTGCGGCACAACGGTGACGAGAACACTTGAAAGCAACGCCGTTAAAAAAAACGGGGTCATGACTGTCCGCCACGGGTCCGGCCTCACGGGCATGTACATCACTCCTCCTTATAAATTCAAGATCGTCAAATCTCTCATCACCAATTTTCACACACCCCTGTCCAGCCTCATCGTCCTTGTCAGCGCCTTTGCCGGCAGAAAAAATATCATGGAATGTTACGCGGAAGCCATAAAACGCAGATGGCGCTTTTTCTCCTTCGGCGACGCGATGCTCATATTGTAAACTTCCTGTCATGGCTCAAACATACTTGGAAAAACGATTTAGAGCGATATAGGAAAATTTAGGATAAAAAATCGTGTAAAAATTCCGCTTGTTTGAGCGCAAGCGAGTTGCGGAATTTTAGATTTTTTCTCCGTTAAAAATTTTCCGTCTAGCGAAAAAGATTTTTCCAAGTATGTTTCTGAAATTCTACTGTTTTATACGGCTTTGTGCTATAATTCGAAATGATATCTCTCAGCATCAAAGAAATTATAGAAGCGACCGGTGGAAAACTTATCAGCGGTAAAGATAGCGTCAAAATAACAGGTGTTTCCATAGACTCCCGCCGCCTGCGCAAAGATGATCTCTTCTTCGCACTTAAAGGCTCGCGGCTGGACGGCCACCGTTTCGCCGCGGAAGCGCTCAAGAAATGCCCGGCGGCAATCGTTGAAAAAGCCCCTCTTATCAAAAGCGGAAAAAGCGTCATCCTCGTTAAAGACAGCCTTTCGGCTCTCAAAAAGACAGCCGCGCTATGGAGAACAAAAATAGAGCCGCGCGTTATAGCGGTCAGCGGCTCCAACGGAAAAACAAGCACAAAAGACCTGCTCGCCCATATATTGAAAAAACGCTTCCGCGTAAACGCCGCCGAAAAAAGTTTCAACAATTTTATCGGCCTGCCCCTTACGGTTCTTAACACACCCCGCAGCGCTGACATCATGATCGCCGAGATGGAAACAAATGTGATAGGCGGAATACTTCGCCTGTGCGAAATCGCCCGGCCCGATACCGGCATTATCACGAACATAAGCGACAGTCATCTGAGCGACCTGAAAACAAGGGAAAATGTGTTCAGAGAAAAAAGCGAACTGGCCGAATATATTAGCCCGTGCGGGTCTCTTATATTAAACAACGACGATCCATTCGCCGCGAAATTTAAAAAAATTTTCCGCGGAAAGCTCATAACATATTCGCTGAAAAAGAAGAGCCTCTGCCAAGTGAAAATAATAAAAACGGGTTTGGGCGGCACCGAATTCATCCTCCGCGGAAAAAGCTTTAAAACTTCCCTGCCCGGAGCATTTAACGCGCTCAACATAGCCGCCGCCATAGCCGCTGCTCGGATTTTCGGAATACCGTGGGAAACAATCATAGAAAGTGTTAAAACATTCAAAGCTCCCCCGGGGAGAATAAGCGTTAAAAAGATCAAGGGCCGCATATTGGTCAACGATTCTTTCAACGCCAATCCAGGCTCGGCAAAAGCGCTGGCGGCGCTTCTCAAAAACGAAAAAGGGAGCAAAGCCGTCGTCTTCGCGGATATGCTGGAACTGGGGAAAGATTCTTCACGCCTCCATGCCGAAACTGGCGCTGATTTCGCGGCATCGGGCGTGGAATCCGTGCATTATATGGGCAGATTCGGCGACGCTTTCATCAAAGGGTTTAAAAAAATCAATCCGGCTATAAAATACATTATCCACACGGACAGAAAAAAGTTAATGGCCGCGGCAGTTAAGGAACCGGCAGACATAATAGCGTTCAAAGCTTCGCGGGCGATGAAAATAGACGAGATATTCGATCATGTGGTCAAACATATATCTTCTCGGAACCGTTAGTTTACTCACCGATATTTCCAGTGAAATGATAAAGGCCGTACTGCCGGCTCTGCTGGCAGTTATGGGAGCAGGGGGCATGGCCTTAGGTCTGGTGGGCAACCTCCCCCAGGTTTTTGAAGGAATCGCACATTATCTCAGCGGATCACTCTCGGACAAAACAGGAAAAAGAAAAAACCTCATATTCGCGGGATATCTGCTGTCCTGCCTGTCCAAACTGCTCATCGCCGTTTCAGCGACGAGCGCGGCTGTGGCGGCATCCCGGAGCGGAGAACGCATAGGGAAAGGCCTGCGCATAGCTCCAAGGGATTCTCTTATATGCGACACTGTCCCTCAAGAATACGCGGGCAAAGCTTTCGGGATACAAAAAGCAATGGACAGCTCCGGAGCGCTCATCGGCACTCTGGCGGCATACATACTGTGGCAGACAGGCTGCGGTATAAAAACGATAATCCTCTTCGGGGCCGCGATATCCTTTATCGCGCTGCCTCCGATTTTAATGCTCCGGGAAAAACTCATACCCGGAAAAAACTGCGAGATGAAATCAGGCCTCGCCAAAATCAGCTCTCTGTTTATCTATACGGGCTTGTTTTCACTGGCAAACATCAACTATCTGTTTTTTATAAGTTTCATCCAGATCTACGGAAAAAGCTCGGGGAGCCCTGTCTCCTCAGGAATTTTTGCCTATATCGTCTATAACTTAGCTTACGCCGTCTCCGCCGTGCCGGCTGGAAAGTTCGCATCGCTAAACGGATGCAGAAAGGGCCTGATATTCGCAAACATCCTGTTCATCATTTTATGTGCCTTATTCATTTTCATTCCCGGATCGTATCTGACCGCTTCAATGCTCCTGCTGGGAATTACCGCGGCCTTTTCAACGGTGAGCATCAAAACCTGGATCAATGAATTGACCCCGTCAGCAAAACGCGGCAGAAACATGGGTAAACTGCAGATCACACAGGCCTTTTCTCTTTTAGGCGGAGGAATAGCGCAGGGCATCCTCTGGAACATGAATCACACCTACACCTTCGCGCTCGGCGCCGCTGCGGGGGCGCTGGCGCTCGGCTTTTTGTTTACTCTTAAAGAAAATTAAGACAGGGCGGCGGAAAGAGATTCTCTTATTTCTTTCCACGAACTGACCCTGTAAAGATTTGCCGTTTCGCCCAAACAGCGGTTCCAGGGATAATCAAGCATATATGTTTTGATGCCCGAAAGAGCGATCCCCCGCGCGAAATCAAGCCTGTCCTCTATAAAAGCTTCAAACTTAAAAGGGAATTCTTTGATCAGGTTGATCTTATTATTGCCTTCTTTGATAAAATGTATCTCTTTAAACGGGATGCCTTTTCTTTTTAAAAATTCTTCGGACTGCCTTCTCGCGTCGGCGGGCCTCGCCGTGATCACCACTATATCAAACTTTTCCGCCAGCTCCATAAGAGTATCTTTCGCGCCATCGACAAGCTCCATTCGGCTCCAGACATTTTCTTTCAGCATCAATTGATAGGCCTTCTCCACATCATCTTTTGTGATGGGCAGGCATTCCTCGTAAAAATATTTTGTGATCTGCTCTCTGTAAAACTGCTTGCCCGTGACTCTTTTGATATATTCCCTGAAAACGGGATCCGTATCGGTTATTATCCCGTCGAAATCCGTGCCTATGATCTTTTTCTTCTCCATAACTGTGCTTTTATCTCCCTTTTTACAACGTGCTTAAAAATAAACGGCCCCGGCTAAAACCGGGGCCGTTCCAAATCAGACTGATTCTTATTCTATGTTTATCGCGTCAACGGGACAGTTTTCAGCGGCGTCTTTCACATCCTCTTCCTTATCCACCGTCACCGCTCCTTTCACCACGGCCACGCCGTCAACAATCTCAAAAACTTCCGGAACCGTCTGTTCGCAAAGACTGCAGCCCGTGCAAAGATCAGCGTCAATAGTAACTCTCATTTTATTCCTCCTGTTAACTTTAAATTTGCCTCATTATAGCTTTTTGATCTCTTTTTTTCAATGTGTGTGTGGCTGGCCCATGTGGGGACGCTGGGCGTCTTGACAGTGGAGAAAGATGCAAGAAGTCCCCTTTTCCCTAATATTTTGCTGGAAACGGAGGCGGGAGGATTCTCCTACAAGTAATCCGCCTGACGGCGGATTCTCGCAGGCCGCCCCTCGCGGCGCTCGCCTTCCCTTCGACTTCGCTCAGGAAAACTCGCGCATCGCTGCGGTCTTCGAATCCTCACACAAGCCAAGCAGTTGGCTTGCTCCTATTTGCTGGAAACGGAGGCGGGAGGATTCGAACCCCCGGTGCACCAAAGGCACACAACGGTTTTCGAGACCGCCGCATTCGACCGCTCTGCCACGCCTCCATTAAAATCAGTCTTTATCATACACCAATGACGCTATGCTTTGCAAGCATAGCCGCAGAATGTCTTCCAGACGGACACTGTCGCCTGTTAGCTCACGCAGCGAGGCGGCATCCACGCCGTCAAAATCAGTATCGTTATTTACATTAATTCCGGCGCCCAGCACCGCGCCGACGCATTTGGAACCGCTGTAAAACCCGGTGACTATTATCCCGGCGAGCTTGGAACCCGACGGCGTCACAATATCATTAGGCTCTTTTGTCCTGAGGGCCAGCGAAAGCTCCCCCTCAAGGCCGTCTTTGATCTTTTCCGCGGCCTTGATGGCGCAATCCTCATTGAGTAAGGCCAAAGAAGACGGCACAAAAAACGAAAACCATAAGCCCCCGTGAGGCGAATGAAATTTTCTGCCGAATCTGCCAAAAGCGCCGCTCTGGCTGCGTGCGACAATGAGCAAAGGCCTTCCGGGGCAGGTTTTGATTTCTTCCCTGACGGCTGTCTGCGTCGAAACGCATTCATCCAGTATCTTAAGCCCCGATGAGGGGAAAAAGCTTTTTAAAATATCACGGACTTTGTCTTCCCTTATCTCATTGAAATCCGCGCCGTCTTTAGAGCTAAACTTCAAGAGAAAAATCAGCGGCCCGCACAGAATGTGTCAAAGCCCCCGAGGATATCCTGTCGACGGGAATGTGTTTATATTTCAGAACGCTTTTTTCATCTATACCGCCGGATATTTCTATTAGCGTATGGGGAGACATGCTGTCTCTCAGCTCCACGGCACGCGAGGCCTCACGCGGTGTAAAATTATCGCAGAGGAGCACATAGGGTTTTATGGAAAGGATCCGCTCTGCCGATTTGAGATCATCGGCTTCAAATATCACTTTTTTTCCCCTGAAGGCCTCGATCAGAGAATCAAGTCCGGCGTAAGCGATGTGATTGTCCTTCACCATCGCCACTTCCGCCAGATCAAACCTGTGATTGACACCGCCGCCGCAGCGGACGGCATATTTTGAAAGATATCTGAATCCGGGAAGCGTTTTCCTTGTGTCCAGCAACGCCGGCTTTCCGGCCGTTATCCAGTTATCGTCGATGATCTTCCTGAAAGAGGCGGTTTGGGTCGCTATTCCCGAAAGGAAAGAGAGAAAATTGAGCGCAACCCTCTCCGCTGAAAATATCATGCCCGCATCTCCCTCTATAGCGCAGACGATTTCACCGCCGGTAACCGGCGAGGCGTCCTTTTTGAGCGCTCTCACTTTTATGTTTTTAGATCGCGCGGTGAAAACAGCCGGAAGCAGAGCCATGCCCGCGAGGCAATAATCGCCTCGGGCAACAATGCTGGCTTTGACCTTGCGCGCACGCGGCAGAAATTTTGACGTGATATCGTCACGAACCCTGTCCTCACTGAAAGCCCTTTTGAGCAGGAATGAAAACTCCTGTTGTTCTTTTTTATTTAACATAAGGCGGGGACGCCATGTTTTATATGTCTTTGTGAATTACTCTGCCTTCTTTTGTGCTGACATCAACGGAAGCTTTGTGGAGTATCCTGTCAAAATCAGCTATGACTTTCATTATCTCCTGCGAAGAAGATGCCGCGAAAATTTTTTGCATCATGACATCGCTTTTCAGCAACCTCGCCGCGCGGGCCACCACCTGGATATATTCCCTGTTCAGGTCAGGCGGGGAGGCCACCATAAAAACGGCGTGGACGGGTTTTCCATCAAGAGCGTTGAATTCCACTCCGTCCCTGACCATGCCCATAGCACAGAAGATCCTTTTGACACTTTCATGCTTGGCATGCGGAATGGCTATTCCGCCGCCTATGGCCGTTGATTCGAGTTCCTCTCTCTCCCTGATGGCCTTTAAAAAAGTGTCTTTGTCCGACAAAACCTTTTCGGCCGCGAGGCACTCTGTGAGCTCCGCCATAATGGCATTTTTATCATGCCCCTTCAATTCTATCACAACGGTCTTTTTACTTAAAACATCCTCTAAAAACACTTTATCTCCTTGCTGACGCCGTAAATTCCAAACCAGATTTTTGGAGCGGGCGATGGGATTCGGACCCACGACCTCAACCTTGGCAAGGTTGCGTTCTAGCCAGCTGAACTACGCCCGCTCTATTGGGATTATCCTATCCAAATATTCCAGGATTGTCCAGCCCTTTTCAGTCTTTGACAATCCATGTGCCGGTCTTTCCGTCCATGGCTTCGCCTATTTTTTCCGGGCAGGTTATCAGGGCTTCCATGCCGCCGTTCTCAAAAAACTTGATTACCGCCTGTATCTTGGGAAGCATGCTGCCCTTGGCGAAATGACCTTCGTCCATATATTTTTTAGCTTCTGAGACTGTGATCCTGTCGAGCTGTTTCTGATCCGGCTTACCGAAATTAATACAGACTTTTTCCACCGCCGTAGAGATGAGAAGAAGATCCGCCTTTATGTTGGAGGCCAGAAGAGCCGACGCGAAATCCTTATCTATCACAGCCGCGCAGCCTTTGATTATATTCTTCGCCTTATCATAGTACACCGGGATGCCGCCGCCGCCCACGGCCACAACAATGAAACCGCCTTTAACCAGCGTGGCTATCGCGTTTTCTTCAAGTATTTCTTTGGGTAAGGGCGACGGAACAACCCTTCTCCAGCCTCGTCCGGCGTCTTCCACTATATCCCAACCCTCTTTTTCCTTTCTTGTTTCAGCATCTTCTTTTGTCAGAAAAGGCCCGACCGGCTTTGAGGGATTCTGAAACGCGGGGTCTTCCTTATCCACAAGAACCCTTGTCACAACCGTTACGACTTCTTTTTCAATGCCCCGTCGCCGGAACTCGTTTGAAAGCGCCTGCTGAAAATTATAACCTATAGAGCCCTGCGTATCGGCTCCGCAGGAGTCCATGGGAATCGGATGCAAACCTTCTTTTATCCCGGCCTCACTCCTTAAAAGCATAAAACCCACCTGAGGGCCGTTGCCGTGTGATATCACGACATTCCAGCCCCGCTCGATCATATTGGCTATGTGCTTCACCGTCTCGACGACGCACATATACTGGTCCGGCACGGATGAATGCGCCTTGTCTTTTATGAGCGAATTACCACCAACGGCTACAACTGCTACTTTACTCATTTGTTCCTCCTAAAATATACGCTTTCTGATTGTCCGGACGCGTTTAGAGTTTGTCCGACATTGTCAAAGCCATAATGGCTTTCTGAACATGAAGCCGGTTTTCGGCGATATCCAAAACTATGCTCCGTGGCCCCTGATTCACTTCACGCGTGACCTCGGCACCCTCGTCGACAGGCATGGGGTGGATGAATTTCGCCCCGGGATTTGCGGTTTTCATTTTTTCTTCATCGCAGATCCAGTCTTTGTACTTATCACTTGCGGCGCGCTTTATCTCGGCCTCTTTGCCTATCTCATAGAAGTCTTTACCGAACCAGTTGCGCGAATAAACATAATCAGCGCCCTTATACGCGGCCCTCGGATCGCCTTTGACGATCTCAAAAGTGCCGCCGGCGGCTTCAGCGTTTTTCTTCGCCTGCTCGACTATGTTTGCGGGAAGCGAATAGTTATCGTCCGGATAAGCCAGTTTCACATTGACGCCCAGACGGGAGTTCAGAAGAAGGCTTTCGTGCACGGAACAATAGCTGCGGGCAAGAGCCCCTTTCGCCCAGGTTTGGACAATAGTCTTGCCTTTGGTGGGCTGATTGTTGTTGTGCTCCCTCATCCCCATGATATCGGCAAGGCCCTGGCAGGGATGATAGATATCATCCGCCATGTTGATTATCGGCACATCCGCATGCTTGGCATATTCCCTGAGGATCTTGTTGCCGTCGCCGTAATTGTCAACGGAAGTTTCAAGGATCCTTATTCCTATGCCCACGGCGAACCTCGCCATGACCTTCGCGGCGTCGTGAATCGTCTCACCCGCTACCTCGACTCCCTTCTTGACGCTCTTGAGCCTCATTGCCTTCGGCTCGATGAACTGGGCGTGTCCGCCGAGTTCCGTCGCCGCGGCCTCGAAAGACTGCCTGGTTCTGAGCGAAGGGTTATAGAAGAACATTATAAATGTCCTGAACGCTAACATACTGTTGTACGGTTCCCCGTAACGGTTCGCCTTCATCTTCACGGCCAGAGACAGTATTTCTTCTATTTCCTCAACCGAAAGTTCCTGCGTGGTCACAACATCTTTACCAAACATTTTTGATTTTGCCATTTTATATCTCCTGAAATTCTGTTTTATCTCATTGTCAAAGCCATAATGGCCTTCTGGGCATGAAGCCTGTTTTCCGCCTCATCATTCACTATGGAAATCTTCGGATCGTCAATAAGCGCGTCCGTAACTTCAAATTTCCTTCTGGCCGGCAGACAGTGCATATACACGGCGCTTTCATTGGCTTTCTCAAAATGCTTATGAGAAATACACCAGTCTTTTTTATAATTAGGCCCGACTTTGGCGTGCTTATCAGGGTCACGCGCCCATGATTTGGCGTATATGACATCCGCGTCTTTAGACGCTTTCCATATATCATGCTCTATGTTGAGAGAGCCGCCGCTGACCGCTGCGGCTTTTTTGGCATAGTCAACATAATCCTGATCAACATCATAAAGTCCCGGCTCATCCGGATAAGCCAAAGTTATGTTCATTCCCAGAGCGCAGCCCGCGGATATCATCGTCTGCGGAACGCCCGCCGATTTTGCTCTCTCGTCATAAGCCCATGACATAACAATTTTCTTTCTTCTGACAGATTCCATTCCGCCGAACTTTTCTATCATCGTCAGAATATCGCCCATGATCTGGCAGGGATGTTCCTTGTCATCCAGCATATTGATGATCGGCACTTTTGAGAATTCCGCAAGACCTCTCAACACTTCGCGGGCATCGCCATACGCATAGGTTTCCGCACCCATCTGAGCTTTAAGATTATACAGCCGGATAGCAAAACCGTCCAGAAACCTTGATATCATCTCGGCCGTGTCTTTCCACGATTCCTTATGGGAAAGCTGAAGTTCCTCGGGGCTATATGTCTGTCCATTTCCTCCGAGCTGGGAAATACCGCTTGAAAACGAGAGCCTCGTCCTCGTTGACGGCGAAGCAAAAAGCATACCAAGATTTTTGCCGGCGAGAAGATGCTTCTGGCTTTCGCCGATGGCATTTCTCAATTTCAAATCCCTCGCGACCTCAAGTATGGTTTCAAGCTCCTCCTTACTAAAGTCCCTCACGCTGATAAAATCTCTACCCTTAAGGTTAGTGATCATAATAATCCTCCTTTTATTTCTTTCCTTTAAAACCCTTAAAACATATTTTTAAGCCATTCAATAAGGCCTTTTCTGCGTTTGCGGTGGCCGGGGGCGGTCAGCGACGGAGATTCCTTGCTCACATCGTATTTGAGCAGACCCAGGACAGATGTCCATGAAACATCGTCCACAACAGCCGCGTCGCCCGCGCAATTGGCGGGGTAGCCCAGCCGCGTCTGAAAACCGAGCTCCGCGCGCACATAATCCTCCATCCCCGGCAGTTTGGCTCCGCCGCCGACAAGAATACAGCTCGGCACGAGATCAGGATTGATCTTCATAGCCTCAAGTTTTCCTTTGATGCCGCTCTTGCCGAAAATATCCGCCAGACGCCCGCTTATTATTTCCGATATATCTTTAAGGCTCACCTCGTCCTTGGTCCTGCCGTCGATCCTTGTGACCTCTATTTTGCCTTCTTTGGGTATGTGCGCCTGTGTGGCGAAACCGAAATCCTCTTTGATCCTGGCCGCTTCGAGGCGCGAAGATTTTATCTCCCTCGCTATATCGTTGGTTATGTAATCGCTGCCGTTGCGGATCGCGAAAAAGCCTCTTATCCCGCCTTTATTAAAATAGGATGTTTCGCAAAGGCTGCCGCCTATGTCTATGAGTATGCAGCCGAGAGCTGTTTCATCGTCAAGAAGAACAAGTTCCGCGGCGGCCAGTGACGAGAGGATGGTGTTCTGTATCTCAAAACCCGCCTTCTCCACGCATTTCCTTATATTGGTCAGCATTGACGCTTTGGCGATAATATTATGCACATTCACCTGAAGATGTTTCGCCGCCATACCCTTGGGATTCATTATCCCCCTCTGATTATCCACCATATACTCAAGGGGTATCGTGTGTATTATCTCATCCTCGGAATTCGGTATGCTGCTTCGCGCGGCCTGGAGCACCTGTTTCACCTCGTTGAAGCTCACCTCCTGGTCCTGAGACATGACCGCTATGGCGGCGTGATGATCCAGGCTTGATATGTGCATGCCGTGCACGCCGAGTGAAACGTAATTAATATTGGTTTGCGCCTTGTCTTCAGCGCTTTCTATGACTTCTCTTATGGATTCGACAGTCTGGGGAATATCTATGATGATTCCCTCTCTTATGCCTTTGCAGGGCCTGGAATCATAGCCGAGAACTTTTATCTGCTCACCGACGACATCGCCTATCACGCATTTGATGTGCGACGACCCTATTTCAAGTCCGGCCCTGATGCTTTCACCTGTCATTTATTATTTTCAACTCCTTTATGAAATTTTATAATAGCACTTCGCATTTTTTTTGTAAATGGGCGCAAATCTATGTACTGGATCTTCCGGCCTTTTGACGCGGCGTCTTTTATAACTTTGCCCACAGACTCCACTTTTTCCCGGACAAGTTCCCGTTCGGGACTGCCGAATAGAACCGCGCAATCGGCCATATTCATTTTAAGCGATTCCCCCTCCATTGAAAAAGAAATTATAGCCTCGTAGAAATTGTTTTCCGTATCCCGGATATCTTTTAAAAACGCCATGATCTCATCGCGCCGCCCGGATGCCGCCTCATTGTAATCGCTCCACAGCGGGATCTTGTATTTTTGTTCGGCGGCAGAAACGCTCCTGACGATCTTATCGTCTAATGTAATGATAAATTTCCGGCTTTCCCTCATAAACATGGCCGCGGGAATACGCTCTTTGATCTTCACGATTATCTTTCCGGGCAAAACCCTTCTTATCTTCGCTCTGTCTATCCACTGTTCTTTCAGGAACAGATCCTCATCCAGTTTGTAGCTGAAAATATTGGCTCCGGTTTTCATGTCTATGAGTTTCTTCACGTAATCTTCATTGAGCACCGACAATCCCCGTATCTCTATTTTCGTGACATTGAGCTTATCCCAGCCGAGCAAAAAATTGTAACAGAAATGCGCGGCCGTGCCCAGAGCGAACAGGAAAAACAGCGCGAAAAGAATTTTAAAGCCGTTGCCCTTTTTTTTCTTTTTGCGGGGGCGCTTCTTCATCTTTTGAGAGAATCTTTTATTATAGCCGCCACAGTTTCATCAAAGCTTATCCCGACAGCGGCGGCCGCCTCCGGCAAAAGGCTCGTCTCCGTCATCCCCGGAATAGTGTTTATTTCAAGGGCGTAAAAAATCCCTGCCTCGGACCTTATAAAATCCACACGGGCGGCGCCTTTTATGCCTAGAGCCCCGCAGACTTTCAGAGTGTCCCTGCCCAGAGCCGCGGATGATTTTCTGTCTATCAGCGCCGGCACAATATGAGCGCTCATGCCCGGAGCGTATTTTGCTTCGTAGTCGTAATATTTGTTTTTCGGCACTATTTCCAAAACGGGAAGAACTTTCCCCGCAAGATACCCGACTGTAAACTCACGGCCTTTGATGTATTTTTCCGCCAAAATTTCATTGTCGCGCGCAAAAGCTTTATCAATTGCTTTCTTTATGCTTCCACGGCCTGTAACAATAGACAACCCCTCTGAAGAACCTTCTGAAGACGGTTTTATCACAACCGGCAGGAGGCGCGCGACTCTGTCAATTATATTTTTTTCGCCCCTGACAATTTTTATGCCGGGCGGTGTCTTTATGCCCTCGGCGGTAAAAATAGTTTTTGTAAGCGCTTTATTCATACAGACGGCGGATGCGGGAACACCCGAACCGCTGTAAGGAAAGCCCATTATTTCAAGCAGGCTTTGAAGCCTGCCGTCTTCACCCCATGCCCCGTGGCAGGCTATGAAATAAAAATCCGCCCGGGCTGATTTAATTTTTGAGACCATATCGCCGCGACCTATGTCAACAATACGGCTTTTGAAAGCCAGCCGTTTCAGCGCCCCGTTGACAGCCGAGGCCGTTTTGAGCGATATCTCCCTCTCGCTCTTTGAAAGTCCCGCGAGCACCGCTATTTTTTTAATACCTGCTAGCTTTATTTTTTTATTCTTCAACTTTTCACTCCTTCCTTAGCCCTGACTATAGAAAACATTTTCATTTTTTTCCACCGCCTCGCTGACAAATATCTCATATTTTTCATATCCCTGCTAAAAAGTATCAGAACCGTCACCATACTTTTCCCTTGTGAATGTTGTTTTTCCTGTTATTTTGCCAAGGATAATATCGGCTTTTCTGCAAAGCATAACAAATTCTTCTTGCTCAAATCCGCTATGTTTCAAATTGTTATATATTCGGTGCCGTATCTCTACATATTCTTTGGATAACCTGATTGATTTATCTCGATCCGAACTTGTTGGAAGTTGTTTGCTTAGACGATAGAGTTTTTTTGCAGCAACATAGCTTGCGTGTGCAATTTGAACACATTGCCAATTTAAGACTTTATTAGGAGAACGAAGCGAAATAAAGACCGACTCCTGTAAGAAGTCCTTGATACGGCAGCACAAATCAAAAAAACCTACAAATGCTAAAATGCTTCCAATTATCTGAATTGGTGATATCATTTCATTTAATCGGCCATTGGGGGGTGGTTTGGTCGATTTCGGTCATCAGGCGGGAGGTTTCTTTCAGCACAACTACTATTTTCTGCCAGTGCAGAACTTCGTCAAATGTCAGGAAACGGCCTTTTCTGCTTTTCAGCCATTTGTCCAAAACCTGATAGCCGCCGATATAGAAATTCCAGACTGCTGGTTCTATTCCTTCAAAATACTGTTCTTTGTTGATATAAATTCTTTTTGTTTTTTCTTCGTAATTTACTTTCACGACTTCGTTTTTTCCGGAAATCGGAAATCTTGTGATGAGTTTTTCCAGTGCAGGTGATTCCATCAGGTGAAGTGAGACAAGTTCCTTTCCTTTTTTAACAAGGTTTTTGAAACGTTCCCTGTCGGAAGTCAAAGGCGCACGGGGAAAATCTATTTTCAAAAATTCGGCATATCTTTTTCTGTATTCCGGCGAATGAAAGACCGCATAGATGTAATAGAAAATATCTTCGGGGCCGAATGTCTTTTTTAAATCCCCCTGGCCGTCTAAAACAAAATCAAGTTTCAGTTTCCCGCTGACTTCCCTGACAAACTCCGGCTTAATATTCGGCTGACGCTTTGATTCTGTCTCGTTCTGTTTCTCATCAGGATAAAGATACAACGGAAAAATATATCCTCTTTCTTTCGTTTTATTTGACACATAACAGTCATCTGTAATACTGTTTGTCGCTAAAATATGCCGCCAATTATTTCCTGATAATTGACGACATAAGTACAATGCAACATTATTCCCAAAAAGCATATGACGCATAACTTTTTCCCTTACACGCCAAACAACTGTTGGATGATAATAAATATTCCTTGTATCAAACGGTCGATATAGCAATTTATCAAAATAATCTTTCCAATTTTCAACACTTGTTAATTCTGCTCGCGCTTTTGATACTCTCCACGCATAATTTTCTGATAACTTAAACTTTTCTTTTATTTCTATATCGCTGAAAGTTTTGTCTCTGAAACATTCTATTCTTTCTTTTAACGGTTCCTTTTCAAAATCAATTACGAATTTATCTCGCGCAGTAACAATGCCTGTGCAGTTTACCGGAAAAATATCTGTGATTTTCCAGTATTTTTCGTATTCACTTCGTCCTTCTTCGTTTCTTGGAATAAAGAAGTAATATGGACTATTGGGGCTGAGTTCTTTATAATTTGTTTTATTAATATCGTTTTCTGAAAGAATTTCATATTTACTATCCCTCGTCCCCCACAAATCTGCATAATAAATTTTTGCCGGGCCTTCGGCTTTCTGTTTTTTTACGAATAAATTTATTGCAACACCCTGCTGTATGTCAAAAACATTTTCGTCTTTTGTGCCGTCGGGACATTTCTCCTTTTTCTTCGCATTGCCGTGCAGATTGAGAATATATATTTCCGAAAATGTATTGAGCAAAGACTGTCTCATTCCACGGAATGTGGGATTATCAAGGTAAGCGTGATTTGTTATTATTCCCACAACGCCCTGGCCTGTCCTGTCAATCTTCCACTGCGCGAAGCGGATGAACTTCACATAATCGTCCTGTAACCAGACTTTTCTCTCGTTCAAAGGTTTACCGTCAATGAATTTATAATCGTCTATTAGTTTTGTTATCCATTTTCCCATATTCGCGGATATACCGGAATAGGGGGGATTGCCGAGGATTGCCATTATCGGCACTTCGTTTTTTACTCTTGCGGCCTGGGCGGATTCTTCGGCTATGAACTGCGCGAATAGAGGCAGGTCTTTGTGCTCTGCTTCGCTTAGAGTGTTTGTGAGATAAATTCCAAGACGCTGGTCTGAATCAAATTTGTAGCCGGTCTCCTGCAGGAGGAGTCCGAGTTTCAAATGAGCGACCGTATAAGGCGCCATCAGAAGTTCAAATCCGAAGACTCTTTTCAGGAGATGCTCCGCTACATATTCGTCCCACACTCCCTTTTGTCCGTCTTTTTCCATCTTGTCATAGATCAGTTTTATGACAGAGTACAGGAATGTTCCCGTTCCGCAGGCAGGGTCAAGAATAAATGTCTTTGAGTCCGCAAGCCCCTGCGGCCGTCTGAAACTCTTCTTAAGAATACTGTCAAGAGAACGGACAATGAATGAGACCACAGGTTCCGGCGTGTAGTAAACCCCGCGGGATTCCCTGAGCTTGGAGTCATAGGCGGCAAGAAATGTCTCGTAAAAATGGACGACAGGGTCTTCTTTCTTTGTCTTTACCCCGAAATCCTTTAAAATCTCCTTGATGTCGGATACGGAAAGAAGCTGGGCGAGGTCGTCAACAAGCCAAGCAATCCTGTCGTCAAGGTCGGGGCCTGCGATGTGGTTGAAAAGTTTCCTTAAGAACGGGTTTGTCTTTGGAAGGAGAAAAGCCGAGTGCTCACGGGTAAATTCTTTTTCGTCCGGCATATTGCACCGCGCCGCAAACAATCCGTAGGCGATTGTCTGGCTGTATAAATCGGCAAAGCTTTCCTGCCTTAAGCCCTGAATCAGTATTTCACGAAAGGCTTCATACTGGGAATGGAGAGTCCCTTTTTCCTGCTCTTTTTCAAAAGCCGCATTTATCAAATCCCGGATCATTTGGGTTATCTGAGCCATACGCACCGCAAGTTTTTTAGGGCTTTTTATTTTTTCAGGAAGGACACAGAGAAAAGATTGGATAATTTTAATAAACTGATCTTCATTCCTGTGCAGTAGGTTGACCTTCCCGGAAGAATCACACTCCCCTATGATTACGGTTTCCGCTCTTTCCCCGTTTACGTAGCGTCGGAATTCAAGATAATCAGTCAGTATTAAATTTGATAATGATGTGCGGTATCTTTTTAACTGCTCTGATTTTTCTATCTCGTCCAGACTCTTGCCTATGTCTTTCGTTTCAATATATCCAACCGTCAGTTTTTTCTTTGTGATGATAAAATCCGGAGCGCCGCAAGCGACTCTCTTGGGTTCGTTTATGGCAGAAATCCCGGCTTCAAAAGATTCAATCAATGTTTTCAGCGCCGGGCGATATGTATGCTCGCCCGCCTGGCCTGTCTTAAGGTTTTTCTGTATCTCCGATAAGTAGTTTTTTATGTTAGCTGTCATCTCTGAAATAGCGCCATATTTAATATTTCACATTTGCAAAATTAATTCTGTATTTCATTCTCGTCTTAAAAATGCCATCATCCTTTTAATATTTTTTTATTCGTTTGTATAGAAGTTTCAAGGATAGGTGTTTAAACGCTTGTATTATAAGCATTTAAGATTCCTCATCTTCGTTCGGAATGACATGTTTAATGCTTTTTGGAGTAGACTCATTATTAAATTTATTTATCATTTTCCGACATAGTAAACTTCAATTCGGCTGTGATAACATTGTTATCGTCAATTATATTTTTTTCCATGCTTGTTTTTTCTTCTATTGCCAAAATTACTTTTTTGATTCTTTTTACATTACCCGTCCCAATACCATGAACCTTAATATAATCAATCCCATATTTTAACCTTGTCAATATCTCCTTTTCAATATCTTCTTCCTTCATTTCAAAGCTCACAAACACTGAGCACGGCAAATCATCGACATAGGGATCGTATAAGCTAAGAAACTTTGTTTTAATTTTGTCTTCCGTCGTATATATTTTGGATAATGCTTCATACATTTCCTTAAAGTCTTTTTCATAATATCCTGCTGTGCATAAATTTGTAATATTAGCGCCTCTCTTGCCATACTTGTCCCGAATATCCCTCTTCATATCCCTCACTTCCTGATTTCTGTGTTCCAAAAATACCTTCTTGATATACATAGCTTGCCTGAGTATTATTAAATCTACTGAGGAAATTTTATTTTGGTAAAATTTTAATATTGCTTGAACATCCGGCTCCGAATCCTTCTTTTTTATATCTTCAGCCCAATCGTTGTCTTTTGTTGTAAGAAAAATAGGTTCACCTTTAACTGATTCCTTGGCGCTGTCCTTTAAAAGAGTATTTAAAATATTTCTGTCGTCCTGACTAAGCTTTTCAGGATTAATAATCGTTTTGCCATTTTCTGACATAACGCTTTGACTGCTTTGACAGTTAATCACAACGTTGCAATTATTAAAAGTATTGCCGTCGCCTTTTTGGATGCTATCTGCTATTTTTGCATCAACATTGTTAGTGATGAGGCCTTTGAAAAATTCTTTCCAACCCACTATTTGTTGCGAGTTGCCACTTTAAAAATTGATGGCAAATCTGATTTTATAAACAATTCTGACCCTTTTTGTACCCCCGCAAAATCATCCAGCAATAACTCTTCTCCATCCGGGGTTAAAACTCTTTGCGCGAGGTTATCTGTTTCAACTACATATCCGTCTGCATCAACTGTTTTACCAAATATTTTTAAAATAAATTCTTTCGTTTTTTGATCTTCTCTAAAAGTGATAACTTCTTCACTCATTGTCATCTCCTTTATTTTTCATATCGCCCTTTCATCATCATAATTGTTCATTTATACCAATTTGTAAAAGCCATGTAAAGCCCCATGATGAGTCCACCCCGATTGTCAGGATAAATTTCAGCAAAATGAACTTTCATTTTCCGAATCTTCCCCAGAACTCGACGAGAGTCTCCAGATAAACGCCTTGCGCCTCATAAACCCTCGCGCGAATCCTGCTCATCAGTTCATAAGCGTCGTCGGCAGGCCTCCCGCCCCGCAAAACAAAAACATTCGCGTGAAGAGGCGAGACAGAAACGCCGCCCGCGCGCCAGCGCGAACAGCCGCATTGCTCGATGAGTTTGCCCGCCGGTATCCCTGCGGGATTCCTGAATATGCACCCGCTCCCGTTCTTGTATATAAAACCTTTTTCCTTTCTTTTTGCCGTCAGCTCTTTTATCCTGTCAATTATTTTTTTCCCGGCTTTTTTCCTCAGCGAAAAACAGGCTTCCAATATAACGGCGGGGATTGGAACGGGCCCCGTCCTGTAAGAAGCTTTTATCATCCCGCCCGAGATCCTGTATTCCCTCCCCGAACGGTAAAACCTGAGCCATTTGAGGACATCACTTATGGCACTTCCGAAAGCACCGGCGTTTTTAAAAACAGCCCCCCCGACGGAGGCGGGAATCCCCGAAAGGTTTTCCAGGCCGCAAAGCCCCGCCGCGGCGCTTTTTTTTATCACATCTTTCAGCCCGGCGCCGGCCCCGGCGATAACATCGTTGCCTTTGAGCTTAATTTTTTTGAAATCCCCGTCGAGCATGAGCGCCGGTTCGGTTAAACCCGCGGAAGAAATAATGACATTGGAGCCGTTTCCCAAAACCCTGAAAGTGTGGAACTGCTCCGTAAAAGCCTTAAGTTCAGCGACGGTGGTGGCCTGCCACACATGAGCCGGGCCGCCCGAGGCAAGATAAGTAATATCCCTCAGATTAATAAAGCTAACTTCCATTTTTTGACAGCGGCGTCAGATCCCTGCCGGCAGGCAGTCTGACATTTGACATGCTCAAGTTTTTTTTAGAAAGTTTGAGATACTGGATCAGCGGTATCCCCGACGGGCAGACATAAGCGCAGGCGCCGCACTCCATACAGTTCATGGCTTTATCATAGGCCTTCCCCGCTTTGTAAAGAGCAAAACTCTCACGGGGCATAAGACCCATGGGGCACACCGACGCGCAGCGCAGACAGCGCAGGCACTCATATTCTTTCCTTTCCTCGCCCCACAGCAGCAGAATGCCGCTGGTTGCCTTGGAAACCGGCACATCCATATCGCACACGGCCTGGCCCATCATGGGCCCGCCGAATATGATCTTATTCACATTGTCGGGCAAGCCCCCTCTGAAATTTATTATATCTTCCAGGCGCGTTCCCGCGGGGATAATAACGTTTCCGGGTTTTCTGAAATAAGCGCCGAGCGTCACCACTCTCTCATAGAGCGGCTTGCCTTTAACAACGGCCTCATAAACCGCGAAAACCGTCCCGACATTCATAACCGCCACCCCCACATCCAGCGGAAGGCCGCACATGGGCACCTTCTTACCGCTAACAGCGTAGATCAGCTGTTTTTCTCCGCCCTGGGGGTATTTCGTTTTAAGGAGCTTCACTTTTATCCTCTCGGAGCTCCTGTTTAAAAGCTCCTGCGCGGCGTCGGGTTTATTGTCCTCTATCCCTATGATTATCTGTTTGGCCGACAAGGCCCGGGCCGCGATCTTCGCGCCTTCTATTATATCAGCCGCCTTCTCCCTGATAAGACTTTCGTCGGCGGTGAGAAAAGGTTCGCACTCGCAGGCGTTGACAATAAGGGTTGTCACCTTTTTACCGGGGGGCGGTGAAAGTTTCACATCCGCGGGGAAAGCGGCGCCGCCAAGGCCCACGATCCCGGAATTCCTGACTATCTCGCTGATCTGGGACGGAGCAAGCAGCGACGGATCCTTAATATTTCCCGCGGGAGCGGGCTCATCCTTAAAATCATTTTGGATTATAACGGCCTCAAGTTTTTTTCCGGAACAATGCGGCCACTTTTTTATATCCTCTACGACTCCGGAAACGGGAGAATGTATAAAAGCTGATATCCTGCCGTCGGGTTCGGCTATAATCGAACCCTTCAGCACGGCGTCTCCCTTTTTAACAACGGCCTTTGACGGAGCGCCGCAGCTGTTGGAAAGATGCAGATACACTTTCTCCGCAGCGGGGAGCCTCTCTATGGAAAAAGCCGAACTGTCTTTATGCTGTGCGGGGTGAACACCGCCCGCAAAAGTGGCCGGTCTCATGACAAAAGGCTCTCCTCCATTTTCCTGAACATGGAAACAGCCGCGCCAACACATTCGGGGTCAAACTGCGTGCTCGAATTGATTATCAGCTCTTCTATCGCCGCGGCCACCGTTAATTTACGGCCGTAATTCCTGTCGCAACGCATAGCGTCAAAAGCGTCGCAAACGGCTATGATCCGGGCGCCGAGCGGAATATCTTTTCCTTTCAGCCCTTCAGGGTAACCCGTCCCGTCCCATTTTTCATGATGATATTTGACATAAGGGGCCAAAGCGCTGAGCCCCGCGCTTTTTTCCAGAATCGCCGCGCCCGTTTCGGAATGTTTTTTCATCAGCGCCCATTCCTTGTCGCTGAGCGGATCCGGTTTCTGCAGTATTTCCTGCGGCACGGCGATCTTGCCTATATCATGCAGCAAAGCGGCCAGAGATATCTCCTTCGCCGTATTCTCATCCTGCCCTAATGCCAGCGCAAGTTCTTTGGCTGTGGAGAGCATATTCCTCGAGTGCCTGGGATTGGGATAATATCCGGCCTCCAGCGTATCGAGCAGCAGCGCCGCCGTGTCTATAAAGGTTTCGGGAATCCCGGAATCGCGCGGCGGCTGTTTCAGCACCTGGGTGATCTGAGAAGCCAGTATGCTCAAATACAGCATATCCTGCGACGAAAAATCCTGACCGTTGATCTTGTTCACCGTCTCAATAACGCCCACGGGCCCGTCGGCATCGCCAAGAGGCGCGACCATAATGTTCCTCGTTGAAAAACCGGCTATTTCATCCACCCTGGAAGAAAAGTGCTCGGACTCCCCCGCTTCGTTGACAATGGCCTCGCGGCCTGTCTTCACCGCCCAGCCGGAAATCCCCTCATTAGCGGGAAACTCATACCCTAAAAGTTTATCCTTGACTTCGCCCGTTACGGCCGTAAAACGCAGGACGTTTTTCTCTTTATCAAGGAGCATAACGGAGGCAGCCTCGCATTCCACAATATCCGCGGCGGCGCGGACGCTATCCTCAATAAACTGCTGAAAACCGGAAACTTTGGAAAATGCTTTAACAATATCAAAAAGTTTCTGCATCTTGATGATGCTGCTGTTCATATCCGCCAGAAGAACGGCCTGCTCCATTATTTTCTCGAGCAGCGCCGCGGCTTCGTTAAAGAGCTTCACCTCATGCGGGGGGAACTTTTCGCGCCTGTCGGCGTGAAAGGCCACCATCATCCCCCGCACGGCCACACCCGAACCTATGGGAAAACACATAAAACCCTCGTTTTCAACATGTCCAGTTGATCCGCCTTCTATGTTTTTGAATATTTTTAGAGCGTACTCCCGCTTTTCCATATCCGCATCGAGCAGTTCGTCTTCCTGTTTGACCGGATAAAAAGAGAACAGCTCTGTCTGACTGTCTATAACGGCTATCATCACTTCGGCATGCACGGCGTCACCGAGTATATGAGCGGCGCGGGAGAGGAATTCATCTTTGCCTATGGTCAAATCCATGAGTTTCACCAGGCCGCTGATCACCTTGCATCTCAGGTCCAGCTGCAAAACCGTTTCCCTCAGCAGAATTACCTGCTTATTATCTTCCATATTCGCTCAGTCCTCCCAGTTTTCAATCAGATAATTTTTGTTTTCCTCAAAGATCCCGGCCTGCCGCCCCACAGCTTCGTCAACGCCGAGCTGCTCGCATTCTTTCAGAAAAGAATCCAGCCGGGCGTAATAAAAAGGCGTGATCAGCCCGACGAGCTTGAAACGGTCTTTTTTCCAGCGGTGGTAAATGCAGGCAAAATCATAGACGATCCTCGTCCACAGATCGGCGGAAAACATTTTGGAAGCATTGGCCTTTTTAAGCGAAGCGAAAGTGCTCTGCCGCAAAATGTCCTTCCATATCTTCATGAGATTCACGGATGAGGCCATGTATCTTTCAAAATAATCGTCGTTCCCGATGGCGAGCTTCGGGGGCGTCACTTCGTACGGCGCGTTGACAAAGGGGATGTCGCGGCTTCCCTTGACCATCTCCCATTTGTGGCAGTATCTTTCCATCAGCTTGAAACTTGTGCTGAGCACCTGGCGGAACATCGGACCCAACTGGTCGGGGCGGCGGCTGTCATGATCCTTGACGCCGAGAAAGCACTGCCCCGTGCGGAAAGACTCATTGGCCGCTATTGTCGTCATCCATATATCTATGCCGAATCTTGACACGTTGTTGTCCCAGTAAGCCCAGTCAAGGAAATACCTCACAAGAGGAGCCCTCATGCCGAAATCCCCTCCTATGGGCTGCCGCAGGCGCTGGCCATAAAGGGCTCTCGTCAAAGGATATGTTATCAGGTTTGTTATCGTGCCGTCCCTGTAATCCCTGACATAGTAAGGCGTGATGAAATCAAATTCTCCCGCCAGCAGCGGAGTGCCGAGATCCCTCAGCCATTCGGGGTTTATGCTTTTCAGATCAGCGTCAAAGAGCATCAGCACCTTTGCTTTGAGGATACGCGCGGCTTCCATGATCGCCCTTAAAGCCATCCCCTTCCCAGCGAGTCCCCTGTATGTCGTGCACACCTTTTCGGATGAGGCGCTCTTGAATTTATCAAAAGCTATGTCCAGCGTGCTGTCGGTGGAATTACCGTCTGAGACCATTATAACGGACTTTGACTTCGGGAAATATTTGGACAGTCCCTTATCTACGGTTTTGAGGACACCGAGTATGGTCTTCTCATTGTTGAAAGACGGTATGCCGACAAGTATATCAACATGCTTCATCGTATGGAGCTGTTGATGTATATTCGATCCTAAGCTGGACTTCATTTAAGGCCCCTCAGAAGAAAATGCAGTATCGCCTTCTGGAGATGCATCCTGTTGTGCGCCTGCGCGAACACTATAGAGTTGGAAGAGTCCATCACCTCGTCGGTGAGTTCCTGTCCCCTGCGCGCAGGAAGACAATGCATCACGGACACATTTGCCGAAGCCTTGTCCAGCAGTTCTCTGTTCACCTGATACCTGCCGAAAAGTTTTTTTCTCTCCGCCTCTTCACCCTCATCGCCCATACTGGCCCACACATCGGTGTAAATAAATTCGGCGTCTTTCATGTATCCGGGGTCTATCTCGCTGGACGAATAAATGCCCTGATTCACTTTTTTGACAGCTTCAAATTCAGACTCGTCAAACATGAATTTCTCAGGACAGATAATTCCGAATCTGTATCTGATTATTCCCGAAAGGTTGAGAAGTGACCGGCTCACATTGTTGGAGTCCCCCACGAATACCAGTTTGACTTTGCTGAAGTCGAAATCAAGAACGCTTTTTTCATCCAGCCCCTTTTTCTCACAGACCGTGAAAATATCCGCCAGCGCCTGACAGGGATGGAAGGATTTTGAAAGGCCGTTTATCACCGGCACGGAACTGTATTTCGCCAGGCCCTGCACATCTGAATCGCTCGTCGAGCGTATCATTATTACATCCACATAACCGGAAAGAGTTTGAGCCGTGTCGCCCACTGTTTCTCCGCGTGAAAGCTGCAGCTCGTTTCCGGAAAGATTTATAGCCCTTCCGCCGAGCTGATACATTCCCGCCTCAAAAGATACCCTTGTCCTCGTGGAGGGCTTCTGGAATATCATGGCCAGGATTTTTCCCTTCAGCGCGCCGGCATATTCACTCTGATTTTTCTTTATCCTGAAAGCGAGCGCGAAAAGTTCCCGCACCTCGTTTTCGCTAAGATCCGTCACCTCAACAATATCTCTTTTTTTCATTTTCTCTTAAACCCCTTCTGTTTTCCGAGCCAATTCTATTTATGATTTCACTTTACAAAGCCCCACCCCTGTCATTTCGAGCGAAGCGAGAAATCTAAAATGCTTCTTAGCGCGAACTCATTTATTCTTCCTCAAACGCGACTATGCGGCAGATGCACGATTCCCCGCCCTGAAATCTCCAGGGGAAACAACCTATTGTCGTGCGCTTGTTAAGAAGCTTGTCAACTTCTCCTCCTATATTCTCGGCGTGAATAATCTCCTGCGGAAAAAGCCTCACATGCATAAGCTGATAATGGTCTTCCGGGAACATATTATCCAGGCTTTTGCCGTATTTCTTTTTAAGATATGTGTCGCATTTAACCGCTTCCTTCGGCATCCAGTCTTTTATTTTTGTGTTCATGGGATGATCCGCAGAACCGCAGTCAACGCCCAGCCATTTCAGTTTCTTTTTCTCGCACCACTCGGCGAACTCCATCATCGGCCCGGGATGCCTGACCATATATCTCACCTCGTCGGCTTCCGGCTGGTCCCATGCGTATTTGTGATAGCCCGTGTTGATTATAACGATATCTCCTTCCTTCACTTCAACCCTGTCCTCAATATCTTTTGAGGTGTATATCCCGTAATCCTCGGCTATATCCGAAAGATCCACGATGACGCCGGGGCCGTAAAGAAAGCCGTTCAAAGGCAGGGAAGCTATGTCCTTGCCATGAGTGCAGAAATGCAGCGGGCCGTCCAGATGTGTGCCGACATGATTGGAATGGGTCAGCAGCTGGCCGTTGGCGCCGTTGGGCGCGAGCCTCTTGAAGAATTTGATCTGCAGGGGTTCGTAAGTCGGCCAGGCCGGAGTCAGATGACTGATGGGCTGAGATAAATCGTAAAGTTTCATAATATTTCCTCCATAGCGGGACAGTATAGCTCTCCCTAACACTACCAAAAGCATATTCCCGCGATTATATCATATGCGCGCTGTTTTTTCCAAATAAAAATTTACTTGGCTACAATGATACTAAGGGAAAAAGTGTATGATATCCTCAAGTTTTGCCATGAAGAGCATTGTGAGAATATAAGGCAAGCACCGCGGATGGTATCCGGCGGGGCTCTATGAGCGAGGGCTTAACCCCGTTCCCGAAGCGAATTGAGAGCGAACCTCATACGTGAGCGTCCCCGACGAATATCTCCGGGGTGATTGCTTATGGCAGAATTTCAGTTAGTGTTCTGAAAGAAAGCTTCTGCGTGGAATTTATGATATAATAAAGTTTGTGATTATCGTTTACCGTGAAAGGGGAAAATATGGTTGAAATAGGAAATTTCAATAAATTGAAAGTGGTGAAACATGTGGATTTCGGCGTCTATCTCGCCGGCGGCGAGCTGGGCGAGATACTCATGCCCATAAGATATGTGAGCGAGGGATGCAAAGACGGCGATATCGTCGAGGTTTTCGTGTACAGGGACTCCGAAGACCGCGTCATAGCGACAACCGAACAGCCCCTCGCACGGATAGAGGAATTCGCTTTTCTGAAAGCCGTCACGGTCAACAACATAGGGGCTTTCCTCGACTGGGGCCTGATGAAAGATCTCTTCGTGCCCTTCCGCGAACAGGAAAAGAAGATGGAGGAAGGAAAATCCTATGTCGTAAAAATATATCTGGACAAAAAAAGCGACCGCATCGCGGCGTCCTCCCGCCTCACCCGCTTCCTTGACCAGTCATCCGCCGATTACAAAGAGGGACAGAGCGTAGAGCTGCTGGTGTGCGGAGCCACCGAACTCGGCTACAAAGCCGTGATAAACAGCTCTCACATGGGAATAATATATAAAAACGAGGTTTTCCGCCCCCTGCACATAGGAGACAGGACAGCGGGCTTCATCAAAAAAATAAGGGAAGACGGAAAAATAGACCTCAGCCTGCAGGAAGCCGGCCACGAAAGAATAGGCCCAGCCGCGGAAATTATCATATCAAAAATAAAAGAAGCCGGCGGTTTCCTGCCGGTAACGGACAAGAGCGAACCCGAGATCATCTACACGATCTTCGGCATGAGCAAAAAAGTTTACAAAAAGGCCTGCGGCACGCTTTACAAAAAGCGGCTGATCATAATTGACAAAAAAGGCCTGAAATTGAACTCGGCTTAAAGTTCTTTCAGAAGTTTTTTAACCTCTTTTATTTTTTTGCTGTCCGGATATTTTTTTATAAACCCCTCTGTTGCTTTTTTCGCGCTGTCCTTGTCTTTGTTCAGGATGTACGCTATACACAAACTGTAATCCGCTTTTTCTTTAAGAGAACTCTCCGGATATTTCCCTGAGAAATCATTTAAAAGCTCTATCGCTGAAGCGTTTCTCCCTGATTTCATTTCAATGCCCGCGAGCCTGACATACGAAAGCTCCGCCCACCATGTGAGGGAATAATTCTTGATGATGGCCTTGAATTCATCTTCGGCTTTTTGGGTGATTTCGTTTTCAAGCAGACTCTGCGCTTTCAGATACAAGATCGCGGCGTCTTCATCCGCATCGTCCTCTTCGCCTGCCTCGTCACCGTCTTCCGCTTCTTTCAAGTCAGCTTTCTCCGTGATTTTTTCCGTTCCTTTCCCATCTTCTTTCACTTCGGCTTTTTCCGCGGTGTTCTCCGGAGATTTGATCACCGATTCCGGCTCCTCGGCTTTAACAGCCGCGGCGCTGAAAAACAGGCACACGGCAAACACAACCGACAAAACAAAAACGACTTTTTTCATACTTTCCCCCTATCTTATTTCTTCTTACTTGATAACACTTGCTTTTGCGCCTGTCAGGATTCTATTTTCCAGCAGTCTTCGCCGAATTTATCCTCAAGCCCGTTGAGGAATTTTGAATCTATTGTAACACCGATATCCGTGGCCCAGCGCCATTTCCCGCGTTTTTTTGTGTGCAGAACGAATGACACCTGTGTGTTGCCGGGATATTTTTTGAGTTCTTTGACGACCCCGTTGATGTATTTTTCATCAAGGCCGGCGGTGCTCATATATATCTTGAGCTTTTTCGGTATTTTCCTGAAGGCCTCTTTCGCCGAATAGAACTTCTCGCCGAAAAATCTTTTCCCCGAGGCCGCTTCGGTAATGGAGCCTTTAACGGCTATTATACTGTCTTCCTTTATCTCGGGCATGTCCGGCGGCAGCTTGTCCTTATATCCCACCAGCTCAAGGACACCCGTGAGGTCTTCCAGCTTGATGACGAACATATCCTTCCCTTTTTTCGTTTTCAGGTTTTTCACTTCTTTGACGATGCCCGTCAGCGTGTGATCGGCCACACCGCTCTTCTCGAGTCCGGCCAGCGTAGATGTCCTGAAATAACGGAAATATTTCTCGTACCGTGTGAGAGGATGGCCCGTAAAATAAAAACCCAGCGCCTCTTTCTCGTATTTGAGTTTCTGTGTCTCCGTCACCTCGCCTTTCAGTTCAACGGCCGCCGGCGGCTGGGCGAAAAGGCTCTCCTGCCCCGACAATTTGTCCCTGTTGGCGCTCTCGGCCGAGGCCATCATCATATCCAGTGATTCTATAATGCCCCCGCTGTCGCGCGAAAGGCCCCAGCATGCGCCGGCTTTAACAAGGAATTCCGCCATCCTCTTGTTGAAAGAAGTGAGAGCCACCGCCCGGGCGATAAAATCGTTAAAATCTTTGAATTTGCCGTTCTTATTCCTGTCAGCCACGAGATCCCCGCAGGCCTTTTCGCCCGTGTTCTTCACCGCGAGCAAGCCGAATATGATCGTCTTATCGCCGTGAGAACTGAAATACACATCGCTGGCGTTTATGTCCGCCGGCTTTACCCCGATACCCAGCCGCTCGCACTCGGCCAGATAGGGTGAGAGTTTCTTCTCGTCCCCTATCACGGAATTGAGCAGCGCCGTCATGAACTCAAGAGGGAAATTTGTTTTCAGATAAGCGGTCTGGTAGGAGATCAGCGCGTAAGCGGTGGAGTGGCTCTTGTTAAAACCGTATTCGCCGAAATGAACCAGCGTGTCAAATATATCACCCGCAAGCTTCTCGGGGATCTTGTTAGCGGCGCAGCCTTTCATAAAATCTTCTTTCTGCGCCTCGAGCACGGCCATTATCTTCTTGCCCATGGCCTTTCTCAGCACATCCGCCTTGGCGAGCGAGAATCCGGCCAGGGCCCTGGCTATGAGCATCACCTGCTCCTGATAGAGTATTACACCGTATGTCTCCTCGAGGATATCCTTGAGGAGCGGGTGCGGATACTCATAAGCGCGCAGGCCGTTTTTCCTCTCAATGAATTCATCGACCATTCCCGACTTCATGGGGCCGGGGCGGTAGAGCGCCAGCACCGCGCTCAGGTCGGTGAAGAGCGTCGGCTTCATCTTCCTCAGCACATCCCTCATGCCCTCGCTCTCCACCTGGAATATCCCCACCGTCCGGGCCCGGGAGAGCATCTGAAACGTTTTCTTATCGTCGCGTGGAAGATTATTGAGATCTATTTTTATCTTCTTGTTCCTGTAAACATCCGAAACCGCGTCCTGTATGACCGTGAGGGTTTTAAGGCCGAGAAAATCAACCTTGAGCAGGCCCATTCTCGTCAGATAATCCCCGTCATACTGCGTTATGAGGCCGTTTTTCGACCGGGCAAGCGGCACAAAATCGCTGATCTCTCCCGGCGTTATCACGACCCCCGCGGCGTGCACTCCGAAATGCCGCTTCCTCCCCTCTATGCGGCTGGCGTTCAGGAGCAGCTCTTTCAGCTTAGGCTTGGCCGCTGTGATCTTTTTAATGTCGCCGCTGCTGTCCATCGCCGTCTTTATGTCATCGCCCGGAGGAATGAGTTTTGTCAGGATGTCGCATTCTTTTAAATCTATGCCCATGACGCGGCCCACGTCGCGTATCGCGCCCTTGGCCAGCATCTTGTTGTATGTTATGATCTGTCCGACGGAATCCTCTCCGTATTTCCCTTTTACGTAATCCACGACCTCAAGCCGGCGCGCCTCCTCAAAATCAATATCCAGATCGGGCATGCTTATCCTTCCGGGATTGAGGAACCTCTCAAAAAGAAGATCGTATTTCAGGGGGTCTATGTCGGTTATGTTGAGAAGATACGCCACGATGCTGCCCGCGCCGGAACCCCTGCCCGGACCGACGGCGATGCCCTGCTTGCGGGCGTAATTAATGAAGTCCCATACGATGAGAAAATATGACGAGAAACCCATATTCTTTATGACTTCCAGCTCCATCCCCATCCTCTCCGTGACGGCTTTTGTCTTTTTTCCGTAGCGGGCCTTGATTCCTTTTTCACAAAGGCTGGACAGATAGGTGAAGGAATCAAAACCCTTAGGGGGCTCGTAAGCGGGGAGCCTCAACTGCTCAAAATCTATCACGACATTGCACTTTTCCGCGATAGCCAGCGTCGTGTTCAGCGCCTCCGGCACTTCCCTGAATATCTCAAACATCTCGTCGCCGCTCTTGAGATAGAATTCCTGCGTCGGGAGCTTGAGCCTTTTGGGGTCGTCAAGGGTGCTGCGTGTGCCGATCGCCAGAGCTATGTCCTGCACCGCCGCGTCATTCTTAAGAGAGTAATGCACATCGTTTGTGGCCACGGTTTTGATATCCAGCCGCCTCGCCAGCTCGATGAGGTCTTTCATCACGGCTTTCTGCTCGGCCATACCGTTGTCCATGAGCTCTATGTAAAAGTTATCGCCGAAGATATCCTTCATCTTTTTTGCCGACGCGAGAGCGTCTTCAAACCTGTCATTCCTGAGAGAATTTGCCACCTCTCCCTGCAGACAGCCGCTCAACACGACAAGCCCCTCGCTGTGCTGTTCAAGGATGGCCTTGTCTATGCGCGGCCGGTAATAAAAACCTTTGCTGTATGAATAGGAGCTGAGCTTGGTGAGGTTCCTGAAACCCGTGTCATTTCTGGAGAGAACCGTGAGATGATAATTTTTCCTCGCGTAAGTGGCCTTCGTGTCCGTGGCGTCGGCGCCGGTGGCAAGATAGAATTCACTGCCGAGAATGGGCTTGAGATTTGCTTTGTGACAGGTCTGGTAGAACTCCGGCACGCCGAACATATTCCCGTGATCCGTTATCGCCAGCGCCTTCATGGAGTTGGCCTGCGCCGCCAGAAGGAGGTCGCCGGGATTGCCCTTGTTATCGACTATCTGCGAAACGCCGTCAAGCAGGCTGTACTCCGTGTGCACATGCAAATGAACAAATTCTCTCATAATATCCCTTATATATACGAAAATATTTTCAAAATTACCACATTTATCATTTTAACAGCAGCAGATTTGTCTATTGCGCGCATTTAGCAATTTCGCTAATGAGCTAAATACTTTTTACTCTATCTCCGCTATATAGCTTGGAGAAGGTGGGATTATGAAATGCTACCATTCTTACAAGGTTGGTATTTTTAAATCAAAAAGTTCTTTTATAGTTTTTGCAGAGCTTTCTTGAGTTCGGGGATATCCGTGGTAAGAGCGAACCTTATAAAACCTTCGCCGTGTAACCCGAAGCCGAGGCCGGGAGTCGCCACTATATTCTTGTCTTTGAGCAGATGCGCGGCGTATTTTATTGAAGATCTGTAGCCCCGGGAAAGAGGATCAATGCGCATTCCCCTGCCCCTTTTTACTCCGGTTTTCTTTTGTTTGTTTTTTGATTTCTTCCAGATATTTTAAATCCTCAATGTCCTTTGGCCGTCCAGCGGCTTTCTTCATTTTAATAAGGTCATTCAATGAGGCAAAATATCCCTTCGTTTTGCCGAGACATTCTGTCTTTTTGTTCTTCCATATCTCTTTAAATGTCACACCTTTTACTGAAGGATGAATATCCAGACGATTAGATTGTCCCCTGAATAAGATTTTGTATTTTAAAATATCTTCATCCGTCATATCTTGAAAATCATATCCTAATGACTCTATCGCCGTCCGGCATTTTCTTATATTTTTTATTTCCGGTTTTATGAGTATATCTATATCCAAAGTATCGCGGGTATAACCTATAGACGAAAATGCAAATGCGCCAATAATCACATACTCTACTTTATTTTCGTTTAAGGAGCTTATTATATTTTCTGCGGCTTGTTGTTCCATTGTTGTTTTCTCTTCGTCTTTTTAAAAGTTTCGAGCGGTCAAATAAAAGTTTAAACCTTTCTGCTGTAGTTAAGGATAACATTTGAGCGACATCATATTCTAACTCCGCTTGCAGGGCTTTAGGAGTCCCCTCCTCGTCCGGCCGAATGAGTAATAAACCTTTTAACTTTCTCATGCTTTATTGTAGCAAATTTGAGATAAAACTTGGATGTGAAAAATACAGGGACAAGTTACCTTTAAACGACGCCTGCTTAGTCCCTTTGTTTTGCAATCTTTCTCGCATGCTGACATCTATACTCTTTTTTTTCTCTATCATATACCCACAAGTAACCATTATTAGAAAAATTTTTTAAGTATACCTCGGGTAGATAGTGATGTCCTCTTGAAAGCTGCATATTATATTTTAGCACTCTCACTGCTTAATTCAAAGTCAAAATGTTTCTATATGTGTTGAAATATGCACCAATAATCAGGATTTTGAAATGCTATCTAACAGAAAGTGCGACGGGCTGAAAATTCACCTTTTGAATTTCAAATTGCTTTTATAGTTTTTGGAGGGCTTTTTTGAGTTCGGCCGTGCCTGTGGTGAGAGCGAAGCGTATAAAACCTTCGCCGTGAGTGCCGAAACCCAGACCGGGAGTCGCCACTATATTTTTATCTTTGAGCAGATGCGCGGCGTATTCTATTGAAGAGCTGTAGCCCCGGGGCAGACGCGCCCATACATAAAACGCAGAATCCGCGTGTATGCCATCAAAACCTTTTTTCTTAAGACCGGCGACAAATAAATTACGGCGCGCTGCAAACTGCTTACGCAAACTGTCCGTGTATTTCCATTCTTTATCCAGAGCGTGCGCCCCGCCCTCCTGAATGGCGCCCCACACACCCGAATCTATGTTCGTCTTCAGCTTCAGAAGGCCGCCGACAAGATGCGCAGAACCGCAGGCCCAGCCCAACCTGAAACCCGTCATACAGAAAGTTTTTGAAAAAGAATGGAACTCCACTGCCACTTCTTTAGCGCCTTTTATCTGAAGCACACTCATCGGTTTTTTTTCAAAAAATATCTCCGAATAAGCGTTGTCATAGGCGAGGATTATGCCGTGTTTGGAGCAGAACCGCACCGCTTCCTCAAGAAAACTTTTTGGAGCCACCGCCGTGGTCGGATTGTTGGGGTAATTGAGATACATTATCTTCGCCTTGTTCCTGACGGACACGGGGATTTTTTTGAGTTCGGGCAAAAAAGCGTTTTTCTCAAGTAGCGGCATCTCATGAACACGCGCCCCCGCGAACAAAGCCGCGGCCCTGTATCCCGGATAACCCGGCGACGGTATCAAAACATAATCACCCGCTCCGGCAAAAGCCAGAGGAAAGTGCACAAGACCTTCCTTTGAACCTATCAGAGGGAGTATCTCACTGCCCGGATCAAGATTGACTGAAAAACGCTTCTTCATCCACTTCTGTATAGCCGCCCTCAGTGAAGCTTTACCAGCGTCCAGAGCGTATTTCTGATTTGACTTAACGGCGGAGGCCTCAAATATCTTTTTCAAAACGGCCTTCGGGGCGGGAATATCCGGGTCGCCTATACTGAGGTCTATGAAAGATATTTTCTTACGCCTGAGTTCCGTTTTCGCCCTGTCTATCTCAGCAAAAAGATACGGCGGAAGTTTTTTTAATCTGTCGGCCAGCTCAAAAGATCTGCTCACTCTCCCTCCCCTGACTCCGGCAGTTCGCCCTTAAATATCACCGACGCCGTGCCTTCCAGCCAGACATTTTTCACTATGCCGTTTTTTCTTTCAAAGTAAACGCTCAGCGTCTCGCCGCTTTTAACCCTCACCTCTATCTTTCCCTTATTCTTTTTACAGCCCGTGTTAAAACGGTCGAGCGAGATAAGCGCCGAAGCGACCGAGCCTGTGCCGCAGGCGAGCGTCTCGTCTTCCACACCTCTCTCGTAGGTTCTTATCTTTATCCTGTTTCCGCCGAGATGCTCCATGAAATCAACATTCGTGCCCGCGGGCGCGAAATGCTTGTGGAAGCGTATCGCGCGGGCGATTTTCACGATGTCAAGCTTATCAAGGCCTGTCACCACCACAACAGCGTGAGGAACACCAGTGTTTACAAAATCAAGCGCCAACCTCCGTCCGGCGACGGGCAGGCTGATGCCCATTTCCATATCTACGGGCGGCGTCATCCTGAGCTTGATCCTGTTTTTGACGCGCAGCGCCTCTATCATCCCCGCCTTTGTCTCAAACTTCAGGGAGCTTTTTCCGCTTTTTTTGATGAAGAACCAGAGAGCCGAGCAGCGGGCGCCGTTGCCGCACATCTCGGCCTCACTACCGTCGGAATTGAATATCCTCATCCTGAAATCAGCATCGTGGGCTTTTTCTATGACAAGCAGCCCGTCGGCGCCTACTCCGGTTTTTCCGGCACAGTGCTTAACGGCGAATTTCTTCAGATAACTCTGCGGCAGGGTCGTCTTGAACGAATCTATGAGTATAAAATCATTGCCCGAGGCGCTGAGTTTATAAAAAGTTCTCATAATCAAGACGGCGCCGGTCAAAAATCAGAGTATGGGAAGATAGTTGTCCAGTTCAAACTGCGTCACCTGCTGTCTGTATTTGTCCCACTCTATCTTTTTGTTCTCGATCAGCTTGTCGAACACGTGGTCGCCCAAAGTCTTTCTCACAAGCTCTGACTTCTCCGTGACCTCTATGGCCTCTATAAGACTTCCCGGGAGCGTTTTAATACCCATCTTGGTTCTCTCCGCATCGGTCAGATGGAAGACATCCAGCTCGACAGGGTCCGGCATTTCCAGCTTATTCTTGATCCCGTCAAGACCGGCGGCCAGCATAACGCTGAAGGCCAGATACGGATTGCAGGCCGGATCCGGGAAACGGATCTCTATGCGCGTGGCGTTCTCCTGTCCGGGCTTGTACATCGGCACCCGCACAAGCGCCGAGCGGTTGCGCCTTCCCCAGACGATATAAACGGGCGCCTCATAACCGGGCACCAGCCTCTTATAGGAATTTGTCCACTGATTTGTGACAAGGCATATCTCACGCGCGTACTTCATGATCCCGGCGATATAATGCCTCGCGTCCGCGGAAAGATTGAACTCGTTGCTCTTATCAAAAAAGGTGTTCTTGCCCTTGAGGAACAGCGACTGATGCACATGCATCCCCGAACCGTTCTCGCCGAAAATGGGCTTGGGCATGAAAGAGGCGTAGAGCCCGTTGTTCCACGCCACCGATTTGACGGCGACCTTGTAGGTGATGACATTGTCCGCCATCCCCAGCGCCTCCGCGTAACGCAGGTCTATCTCGTGCTGCGACGGCGCCACCTCGTGGTGCGAATACTCAACGACAACGCCCATATCCTCCAGCGCCATTATCGTCTCCCGCCTCAGATCGTGCGCCGTGTCCAGCGGCAGATAATCAAAATAACCGCCCTTATCCGTTATCTCGGGCTTGCTGTCGCTCTTAAAATAAAAATATTCCAGCTCCGGACCCACATTGAAAAGGTCATAGCCCATGGCATTCATCTCGGCGAGATTTCTTTTCAGTATGTATCTCGTGTCACCGGCGTACGGCTTGTCGTCGGGACTGTAGAGGTCGCAGAACATCCGCGCGACGGCATCCTCCTTCGGCCTCCACGGCAGGATCTCAAAAGTCGAGGGATCGGGCTTGGCTATGAGATCGCTCTCGTAGATCCTCGCGAAACCCTCAATGGAAGAACCGTCAAAACCCATACCGTCGGCGAAAGCTTTCGGCAGCTCGTTGGCTGTTATGGTGAACGATTTCACCGCCCCCAGAACATCCACAAACCAGATCTTGATGAATCGGACATTCTTCTCTTTCACTATTTTCAAAACATCTTCTGCTGTAGTTTTCTTTTTCATTATTTTCTCCTCAAACCCGTTTCAGGATTATAAATAAGTTTTTCTCTTAAATCCATAACTCCCTGACGAGAGCGCCCCTGTGAACGAGATTTTTTAAAACGCTGATCAGTTCAGCAGACACCCTGCTCGATCATGGCGTTGGCCACTTTCAGAAAGCCGGCGATGTTGGCGCCTTTGACATAATCCACATAGCCGTCTTCACTGCCGTATTGCACGCACTGCCTGTGTATGGATTTCATTATCTCTTTCAGCTTCCCGTCCACCTCTTCTCTTGTCCAGTTAAACCTTAAACTGTTCTGCGTCATCTCGAGGCCGGATGTCGCCACGCCGCCGGCATTTGCCGCTTTTCCGGGGCCGTAAAGTATTTTATTTTTTCTCAAAAGCGCCACGGCCTCTGAGGTGAGAGGCATATTGGCTCCCGCAGCTACGCAAAAACAGCCGTTTTTGATCAGGGCTTTTGTGTTTTCGCCGTCGAGCTCGTTCTGCGTGGCGCAGGGAAGAGCCACATCCACTTTTATGTTCTTTTCCTTTATCACTTCCCAGACATTTTTCCCTATCACGCAGACAGAGGGATATTTATCGCTGTATTCTTTTATCCTGCCCCTCTTCACATTTTTGATATGCATAACATGGCCAAGTTTATCGCTATCCAACCCGATCTCGTCGATGACCGTTGAATGGGAATCGCAAAGCATTATCACCTTTCCGCCGAGCTGGATGACTTTCTCAGCCGCGTACTGCGCGACATTTCCGGCGCCGCTTATGGCCACGGTCTTATCTTTCAAGTCTTTGCCGACGAGCTCCAGCATGTCCTGTACAAAATAAACAAGGCCGTAACCGGTGGCCTCCGGCCGTATAAGGCTTCCGCCCCAGGTCGCGCCTTTGCCCGTGAGCACGCCCGTGAATTCGTTCTTTATTTTTTTGTACTTGCCGAACATATAACCTATTTCCCTGGCTCCGACGCCGATATCTCCGGCGGGCACATCCGTGTTCGGGCCGATGTGCCTGTACAGCTCTCCCATAAAAGCATGGCAGAAACGCATCACCTCGTTATCAGACTTGCCCTTGGGGTCAAAATCGGAGCCGCCTTTGGCGCCGCCCATTGGCAGGGTCGTGAGGCTGTTTTTAAAAATCTGTTCAAAAGCAAGGAATTTGAGCAAACCGAGCTTCACGCTGGGATGAAAACGCAGCCCACCCTTGAAAGGGCCTATGGCGCTGTTGAACTGCACCCTGTAACCGCGGTTCACGCACACATCTCCGGCGTCGTCCTGCCAGGCCACTTTGAATATTATCACTCTCTCGGGTTCAACCAGGAGATCCAGCACCCGCGCTTTTTTGAATTTATCGGAGCTTTCATAGACATCCCACACCGACTCCACTATTTCTCTAACGCACTGGATGAACTCCGGCTGATCCGCGTTCTTTTCTTCCACCGCTTTGATAAATTTTTCTTTTTCGCTCATGTTATTCTCCTTCCTATCTCAATTGAAGCCGCATATATAAATTGGCGTATTTTACAAAGCCCGCGCCCTCTTGTAAATAAGCGTTAAATGCAGGATCTCCGAGCGGCATTTTCATTTATTTTTCAGAAGGCCCTCAAGGGCCTCGCGCGTTTCCTTTGAGAGCATATCGTATCTCATCTTCTCATAGGATCTGAGCTTGTTTTTTCTTTTTTCCATTTTTGCCAGGATATCCCTGATCCCGTCGGCGCTCAGCTCCCTGCCCAACTTGTCTATCACAAGCAGGCGGTAAGAATAATCTCCCCTCAATAAAATCAAGTCCTTTGCGTAGGCACTGTCGCTTTTTTTGCAGTAATCCAGAACCGTCGGCAATCCCCACTCTTCAAGCGGTATTTCTTTTACCAGCCTATACATCTTATAATGCGCTAACATTTCCGGCTCCGCCTCACCGTGCCCGAAGTGCTCTTCAAAAAAACTCTCCTGCAGCTCAGTCTGTATTTTAACCAGCCGGCGCTTTTCCATATCCCACGAAAACATACCGTATGTGTCGGGGCCGGTATTGGAATGCTTTTTTATTCTGTAAGCCGCGTAGAACACGCCTTTTTTCAAGTTGAATTTCACCGTCGGATACACCACGCCCCCCGAAATCCCGCCGGGAAGACGCTCATCGCCAAGATGCGCCAGAATATCGAGCTTGTTTTCCACCGTGTCAAAACTGCAAAAATATGTTTTAGCGAAATTTGTTTTCGGAATTCCGCCGTCGGGGAATGCGGCAATACCTTTTGCCCTGCGTCTCAGGGCGTAATTGGCGATAAAATAAAGTTTGTCTCCTGTCTTATAGCCGGGGCTGAAACCCCATGATGTAAAGGGCTCTTTTTCAAAAAATATTCCCGCCGAGACAAAAGCGGGGGAGATCAACAATGCCAGAGCGGTGGAAACGATCGCGGCCCTGTTTTTCAAAGAAGTTCTTTTCTTAGTTCTTCGCCGCTCTTAGGGCTGAGGTCGGCGGCGGCTATGTCAAAAACCGTGCGCGCGCCGCTCTCTCCCCTTTTGTTGAGACGCCCGGCCGCGCGGGCGTAAGCGACAAGAACGCTGGATGTAAATTCGGGATTGCTGTCGAGTTTCAGCGAAAATTCTATGAGATGTCCGCACCGGGCAGCGGTCTCGCCGCTCCTGAGGACAAAACCGCCGTGAGGCATCTGCGAATGTTTCGTTTCCATTTCCTCACGGCTGATGAAGGTCACATCCGTGTCATAATCGGCGAAATAGTTGGGCATGCTCTTGATGGCGTTTTCTATGGCGTCCTTATCGGCTCCGTCAGAGGCGACCACATAGCAGTCACGCCTGTGTTTTTCTCTGGTTGAAAGAGAGGGTTTCTCTCCGGCTCGCACCCTGTCGGCGGCGCTTGCAACTGGTATGGTGTACTGCCTCGCGTCCAGAACGCCTTCTATCCTTCTGACGGCGTCTGAATGGCCCTGGCTCACGCCGCGGCCCCAGAATGTGTGGGTCTGCCCGTCCGGCAAAACGGATTCCGCCAGAACCCGCTGCAGCGAAAAAAGGCCCGGATCCCAGCCGGTTGATATGACGGCTATCTTCCCCGAAGCTTTCGCTGTCCCGTCCATGACGGAAAAATATCCCGGTATCTTCGCGTGGGTGTCAAAACTGTCAACCGTGTTAAACATCTTCGCGAAAAGCGGGCCCTGCTGATCAAGGTCCGTCGCAGAGCCTCCGCAGAGAACGGCCACATCTATGTCATTTTTGTGTTTTTCGGCATCATCAACGGCTATGGCCGGCACGCCGGAGGCTATTTTGATCCCTGCTCGGCGCGTGAAAACGGCTTTGAGCTCCATGTCCGGATTATTGCCGCAGGCCTTTTCAACGCCGCGGCCCACATTCCCGTAACCGACGATGGCTATTCTTATTTTCTCATTCATGAGACGTTTATTTTTCTATAAAGGCCTTGAGCTTTGCCAGGCCCTCTTCCATTTCGGGGATGTTTATTCCCGAATAGGCGAATCTCACATATCTGTTTGTCTCGCCGGGAAGTTCGCTTCCGAAGTGAAGCCTCGTGCAGAAGGAGACGCCCGTTTTCTCAAGAGCCGTCACGCGGAACTCGTCATAGGTCCTGATGCCGAGATTGTTCATGGCCTCGGTGACATTCGGGAAAAGATAAAAAGTTGTCTCCGGCTTAAAACATTTGAAACCCTTTATGGAATTCAATATCTCATAGCCTTTGTCCCTTCTTTTTCTCAGCTCTTCCACTATGGCCTTGACGGGAGACTGATCGCCTGTCAAACCGGCCAGCGCACCGTACTGCACGAAATGATTCGAGCAGGACTCATCGTTTGTGTTAAGCTTTCCTAATATGACCGCGAGCTCCTTGGGGGCTATGGCCGCGCCCAGTCGCCAGCCCGTCATCGCGAACTTTTTGGAGAAGGTGTAAAGCAGGACACATCTTTCTTTCATTCCCGGCAGCGACGCCAGGGATTTTGATTTTCCGGAATACCTCATATCAAAATACGCCTCGTCACAGAGAACAAAAAGATTGTGCTTTATCGCGAGGGCCGCTATTTTCTTCAGCTCCTCAACGCTGGCTTCCGCGGCCATGGGGTTCTGAAAGTCATTGAAGATGAGAAGTTTTGTTTTGTCCGTTATCTTTTTTTCAATAGAATCAATATCCAGCAGGAAGCCGTCGGGGCCCTCCTTGTAGGAATAAGGCACGGCGACGCCGCCGTTGAACTGTATCTGCGATTCGTATATGGGATAGCCGGGATTCGGATAGAGCACCTCGTCGCCGGGATTCATCAGCGCCAGGATGAATTTTCCTATGACGGGTTTTCCGCCGGGCTGGATGATGACATTTTCCATGGCGTAATCCATGCCGTGCGATTTGTTTATGTCTTCAGCGATGGCCTCGCGCAGCGACGGCACACCCGCGTTGGGGCAGTACCCCGTTTTACCGTCTTTTATTGCTTCAAGCGACGCGTCCACCACATTCTGAGGCGTGGCGATGTTGAGGTCGCCCAGATGAAAGGGGTAAACCTTGTTCCCTTTCGAGGCGAAGACCGCGGCCTCGGCTCCCACAGCGAAAGCTGTCTCCGTACCCAAATTCTTGATCCTGTCAGCTAATTTCATTTTTTCCTCCATATTAAATCCATTATTTATTGAAAGGAGATTCTATCAAATATCCCGCAAAAGACAAAATCGCTTTGTCGGCAAAAGAAACACAACCTGCCTCTTTAAGTCAACCCGGCTTCTCAGTCTATTTTTGTGAAAGGAGAAACGTATTCGCCGTGTTCGGCAAGGACTTTCTCAAGTCTCCGCTTCTGGCCGGAAAGAACCGTCTCGAGCTCGCCGGGAATATCCTTGAACTTTGAATAAATCTCCGTTATCCTGTCTATCTTGGCGATGTTTTCCCTGACCCTGAGCATGAATTGCTTTTCGTAAGCGTCTTTCGTGTATTCAATGCCCAGCACCTCGGCAAACAGAAGAGCCAGATCCTTATATTCCGGTATCAGGCCAGTGGGCCTCTTTATCGCCCCGACTTCTCCGTTTATCCTTTTTTCTATCCATTTCAGCCAGACTTTTTTGTCGTTCTTCTCATTGAGAAAACTCCCATCTTTGCCGCGGATGAAATAGTTGGCTCCGAAAACAATGGGGGTTTTGCCCACGCCCTGTCCGAATTCCAGATTGGCCTTTATGTATTTACCCAGCGGCACAGAAAGAAACTCGAGGTTGGACATGGGGTTGAAGACCCGCACGCCCTCTTTGCCCAGAGCCGCCGCCGTCGTTTCCGATTCAAGCGCCGCGCCTTTGGTGATAACACCGTGCACCCAGTCAAATGACTGTTCTATGGGCACGCTCGTGTCGGAATCCCTGCCGCCGTAGATGAGGCCGCCTATTGTCAACCCGTCGGGGTTGTGCAGATTCTCATCAACATTGGGAAGGCGTTCTAGAGAAACGGTAAACCTCGCGTTGGGATGCGAGGGCGGTATTGCATTGCCCTTGGGATCTTTTTTCCCCGGCGACCATTCGCCCGAATGATTCCGCCCCTTCGCCGGCGGCTCGCCATCGTGATCTATCCAGTAGGTCTTCCTGTCATCCGTGACAAGTATGTTTGAGACGATGAGCTCGCCGTCGGAATTCAGTATATCCCACTGTATAACATCATCCTTTGAGTTGATACCCTGTATGATGCCGAACATGCCGTTTTCCACATTGACGGCTTTTATTTTTCCGTTGACTTTTCTCAGATACGCTATGTCGTCGCCGACGATGCTCTCTCCGTCGAGCATTGCCGTGGAGGTCTTCCCGCACAGCGACGGGTAGGCACCGGCGACATAGGTCTTTCCGCTTTCGCCGTTTATTCCCATAACGAGCATGTGCTCCGTCAGCCAGCCCTCGTTGGAGGCCTTGTTTATGGCAAGCCTCATGGCGAGTTTTTTCAAGCCTATGGTGTTTCCGCCGTACTGGGTGTTGGCGCTGTAAACCGTGTCACCCTCAATGTCTATGAACACTCTCCTCTTATCCAGGTTCCTGGAAGTGTTATCCCCGTCCAGCTCGCCCGCCGAATGAACAAATTTGAAGAATGAGACATCCCTGCCGCGCCTGACAAACTCATCAAAGCCCTGCCTGTAAAGGATGTTCTCGCTGTGGGCGACATAAAAAGAATCCGTCAGCTGAAGACAGGGAATTGAAAAAGGCGAATTCTCCGGCCCGAGGCAGAAAAACGCGATTATGAGCGTCTTCCCCTTCATGATGCCTTCCATTATGGAGTGCACATCCTCAAGCGCCGAATCTCTGTCGATCGTGTTTATGGAAGCGCCGAGATCCGTTCCGGGGGAAACAAGTATCCTCGTGTTTTTGTTGTCTCTGGCCTGATCGGCGGCGTTATCGTAGTGAACGGTCTGACCTTTGAAAGAAACGGGGGACTCCTCTCCCTTCTCTATAGCTTTGTTCCTGATGTGGGCAAGATCCCGGGGTGAACCGTCGCTGACAAAAACCGAATCCGGCTTGCAGTGCGCTATGTACTTCTCTAAGAAATCAAAAACCGCGGGGCTATTGATCCTTTCTAACTTTCCGATGTCATCTTTTCCGATTATTTTTTTGATATCCATAGAGAAAACTATTATATTTTTTCGTTCCTGTCAATCAGGAAAAACAGGATATCTGGGAATAGGAAGGGACATCGTGACCCCCCTGGGAAGAAATATAGGTTTATCAGGTTGATTTGTTTTGGGGAAGAATATGAAAAGAAGATAAGGATT
>PHAM01000092.1 GCA_002841685.1 Elusimicrobia bacterium HGW-Elusimicrobia-2
TTCCGCAATATCATACTTGCCGGCAGCATTCCGCCTATCCTTTCACATCTCTTTTCCAGAAAATACCTTTTCTGCCTCAATCTCGATAAAATATCCTTCATCCGCTTTATGCTCTGCATTGTTTCCCTCCCTGTATCCGGCCACATGCTCGCCGGTAAAAGCGCCTATGTTACCCTACTGCTCGCCACCAATATAAATTTATTGGTGGTCTTATTTTAGTAAAAAATAATAAAGCCGTCAACTGCTTCTCTGCTCTTTTGGGAATTTTAACCTTTTACCGTCTATCTTTGAACTTCAAATTTCCTTATGGCAAAACTTCAGCAAATTTAGGGAGACGGCGCTTGACATTGCGACAATAGCCGTCGGCACGAGGCGGGCTCGGCCAATGCGGAGGTCTTTATAATCCCGCAGCCGCCTGGTTTATCAGGCAGTATATTTATGTTTGGGCGACCCTTTTTCCCGGAGCGGGTCACTCGTAGGTTTTTCGCGCTATATCCGAAGCGAGCTGTCGGCAGGACAGTTCTACAGCGGTATCAATAACTGATTTTTTGTCCATCGTCCTTCCAAGTTTCGCAAACCAGAAAGCTACCCAGTTCCTCTGTTTCACGAAAGCGCCCGCGGAAGAGGAGGCGAGGAGTTCGCCGCTTTCCGCGGCGATCAAGCGCGCATTCATGGACACCTCGGTTTTCTCGCCCTCGGTATACATTATCAGGATGCTCTGTTTGTTGCGGGAATATTTAATGGACGAGAGTTCGCCGAAAAGCAGCGCCTCAGCTCCGAGCATTTTCCCTATTTCCATAGCCTTATCGCTATCCACCAGCCCCGACATCTGAAGATTCATCTCGCTCAGTACGGACTCCATCCTCTTCCTTTCTATAATACGGAAGCTGTTGCTCCCGGCGAGCTCACTGACGAGATCGGCATAAATAGAATTGACGATAGCGTCGTTTTCAGGATCGCCTGTGCTGTTGTCAAAATCTATGACCGCTATCAAAAGCCTTTGGTCACGGGGTATTTGTTTCTGAGCCTGCGACAGATTCAATCGGCTGACGGAATAGCATCCGGCCAGAAGAAATAAAACGCTAAAGAAAAAACTTTTTTTAATCATAGTGATCTCCTTGATTTCAATTTAACAAATGCGGGCAATCCTTGTAAAGACACGCGGACAAAGGCAAAAGACCGCATGGCTAACCTTTGAAAATAACAGGCCGGGATCCTTCGGGAACCTGGCACACGCCTCTTATGCTGCCGCCCAGGCGCACGGTGACGGCAAAACCGCCGGCTGTTTTTGTTTTTTCCAGGATCTCGACGGGCAGCGTTTCCGATTTCGTCACGCCTATAAACCTCATCAGATAATCCGCCACCTCTCTGTCATCTGTGACCCGCACGAAAATAATCGTACCCGGACCCACACGATCTATCTTAGGCGCGAGAAAGAACAAAAAACTCTTTGGCGCCTCTACCATCTCAACCCTCAACTCGATCTTGGATTCTTCCTTGCCGGCGGTATTTTTGGCGGGCTCAACGCCCACGCGGTGAAAATCAAAAACAGACAGCCGTTCTTTCATGAACTTGAAAAAAATATCCTCATTGAGTAATTTCCTGAGTATTGTTTTTATCAGATCTCCGGTCTTTTTATAATCAACGCCGTCAAAGATCCCGTAGAAAGATTCGTTATCCTTGTCCTGCAGAAAAACCCTCAGGGCCTGCGTCACCGAAAGAGTCTTATCACGGACTATCTCATCCGACAGCCTCTTGGTGTATATCGTGTTTTCAAACTCGTGCCAGGGCATGTTCAAATCCAGCGAAAAAGTGTATGGATTCTTACTGATGGAAACAGCGTACCTCAAAACGGATTTTTTCTCCGAAGATAAGGCCACAAATATTAATCCGCAGTTATAGCTGCTTTTCGCGGCGAATTTTATCTTCAGAACTGTGATATTCCTGTGCCTGGAAGCGAGATGCCGGTACGCGAGGTTGAGATCCCCGCCGTAAAGAGCGAATACCCTCTCCGCCGCGCGCTCGGAGCAGCCCAATTCTTCAACGAGTATCCCTGCTTCTTCCGTCATACGCTCAGGAGCTGCCTTCTGACTATATCCAGCGCTTTAACCGAAGCTTTCTTTTTCACGGCGAGCCTGTGCCCCGGGAAAACACATTTGACGCATTTCGTGGCTGCGCCGAGCGATGCCAGGGCGATAAAAACGGTCCCCTGCCTCACCCCGCCTGACGGGCCG
>PHAM01000055.1 GCA_002841685.1 Elusimicrobia bacterium HGW-Elusimicrobia-2
CTATTTTACAAGCATTTTCGGAGGATCTTTATGCTGATGAGGATGACACCCCGTCGAAACAGCTTGTATTACAAGGATTTACGTTGGGACAGTAGTGATCGCTTAAGTCTCCTAAATATTTCAAATAATGAAGGCTTACTATTAACCGGGTTTCTATTCCCGGGCGACTTTCTTCGCAATAATATTTTTCAAATCGATTATCAAATGATTCCCAGTCCATCTGATTCCCCAGTTTTACTAAACCATGATCTAAATTTATTATACGCTTTAATTCCACCTTGAATAAATCTTCCTGGTTTTCATGTATTGTTTTTGTCGGTTTCATTTTGCAAGCTTTCCTCCCCTTTTTTCTGTTTTCCTGCAATATTATACCTTTTTTTTAGCTTTTTTGAAACCCTTTTGTCGTCGATACGGTTGCTTATTAGGATGCTTTTTCAGCGTCGACTACATAGAAAAGAAAGATTCCCTGATAAGGCAGAGAGCGGCTTTATTAGAACAAAAGACAGTTTTAGGGCGAAAGGGTAAAGGTTGGCTCGAACCATTGAGAAACTGGATTTTAGACGCTCACCACGCCGGAGAACTTGTTTTGTCAAAAGATTTGACGGAAATAAAATCTTTTACGGAAAAAATCGGAACGAACCGCCGCCTTCTGGACAAAACCTGTCTTTTGGATTTGAAAAAGCCATGGTCTTTTTTGTCTTTCCCCGACGTAAAAAATCCTCAAAGAAAGGTGAGCTCTGCTCACCGAAAATTTTTTACAAAAACGGCGAAAAGCGCGTTTGGTGGGGGAGGAGGGACTCGAACCCTCAATCTCTTGCGAGCAGCGGATTTTAAGTCCGCTTTGTATACCAATTCCAACACTCCCCCGCTGATGTGAAATTATTATATCTAATTTTCAGCTTCCGGCGAAACACTCTATTCTTCTTCGCCGCCGATAAATCTGTACTTCACCTCTCCCGGCTCTATCATCCCGTATTTTTCGCGGGCGAGCTTGTAATAAGCCGCTTCCGGATTCTTCTCGAACATCTCAAGCTGTTTTTTCAAAACAGCGTTCTGCCGGTCAAGTTCGGCGATCTTCAGCTCAAGGATCTTCCTGTTTTTTCTGTATATGAGAAATCTGCTGAAATGCTGATTTCCGAAGGCCGCGGCAAGAAAAACCACTACCGCCAGCAGATAAAACAGCCTTCTTTTCTGCTCATCATTCATTCTTTACCGTCCGTCGGGCGTTCAGGCTTTGAGCTCTTCCTCTATCCTGAGAAGCTGATTATACTTTGACAATCTTTCTCCTCTGGCCGGCGCTCCGCTCTTGAGCTGGCCGCAGTTGACCGCGATGGTCAGGTCCGCTATGAAATTGTCGGCTGTCTCGCCGGAACGGTGAGAAACCAGAGATTTGTATCCGTTATCATATCCAAGCTTTATCACGTCAAGCGTTTCGGTCACGGTGCCTATCTGATTCAGTTTGATAAGTATGGCGTTGGCGGCCCCTCTGGAAATACCCTCCTTCACTCTGTCAACGGTTGTCACAAACAAATCGTCGCCTATAAGCTGTATCTTTTTCCCGAGTTTTTTCGTCTGTTTCACCCAGCCTTCCCAGTCATCTTCGGCGAAACCGTCCTCGATTGCGATTATGGGATATTTTTTTATCCATTTGTCATACAATTCTATAAGAGCGTCCGCGCTGAGCACTTTTTTCGGTGTTTCTCCGGCAAGGACATATTTTCCGTTCTTGTAGATCTCGGAAGCCGCCACATCCAGCACTATCGCCACATCCCTGCCGGGCTTATAGCCGGCTTCTTTCACCGCGCGCGTTATGAATCTGAGAGCGTCTTCGTTTTCTTTCAGGTTCGGAGCGAATCCCCCCTCGTCGCCTATGGATGTTGAGAGGCCTTCTTTTTTCAGAATGCTTTTAAGAGTGTGATACACTTCCGTGCCCATCTGCATTCTTTTTTCAAATGTTTTTCCGCCTACGGGAGCTATCATAAATTCCTGCACATCAACATTGTTGTCGGCATGAGCGCCGCCGTTAAGTATGTTCATGCAGGGCACGGGTATGACCCAGCCTTTCAGTTTTCCGGGGAAAAGCGACCTTAAATGTTTGTAAAGCGGCACCTTTTTGGAAGCGGCCGCGGCGCGGCACACGGCCATGGACACGCCGAGGATGGCGTTCGCGCCCAATTTCTTTTTTTTGGGAGTGCCGTCAAGAGCTATCATCGCCCCGTCAACCTTCCTCTGGTCAAGAGCATTCATTCCCTTAACGCGTTTGGCGATTTTGGCCACATTCGCTACGGCCTTGAGGACACCCTTGCCTTTATAGGCTTTTCCGCCGTCCCGCAGTTCCAGCGCCTCATGCACGCCCGTTGATGCGCCCGAAGGCACCGCCGCGCGTCCGAATGAACCGTCGGAAAGCAGAACATCCACCTCCACCGTCGGGTTTCCCCTTGAATCAAAAATCTGCCTGCCTGTCACCTTACTGATCTTAATCACTTTTCCTCCTAATAATTCCCTTCGTCTCATTAAATTTCAACTTCACGCGCTTCAATCTCACCAGAGCCGCGTTCGGTATTTGAAGCGGGCCATATGAGTGCGGAGTTTCGCCCAAGCTTCGCGCGAATTGGCAGCGAGCTGCATACGCGAGCGGCCGTCGACAAATGCCGGATGCGGCTCGCGTGCTTCGGCGCTTCAGTCAATTTCCGCGAGCGCGCTTTTTCTTATCCAGCCGCTTGAGGCGGCGACTCTCACAAAGAGCCAGCCTTCTTCCTCGTCGTAAATGGCGGCCTTCATCCCCGCGGGGACAGAGGCTATCACTTTATAGGAAGCGCCCGGGCCGCTCTGCATTCCCTCTTCCCTCATGACAATACCGTAACCGCCCTTTGGGCCGCCATTCATTTTAGCATAGAGAGCGCCCCACGCGAAAGCTCCTGTCACAAAAAGAGCCGCAGCAAGCCAGAGAGACAATTCGCTTTTTGTGAAAACATGCAGCATAGCCGCGAAGAAAAAAAGCCATGTGACGACGACCACCGCCGTCCTGAATTCATCCTCCGTAAAAATATCCCCGAGTGAGGCCAGAGCGCTTTGCGGGACATCCTTCACGTCCAGCTTTTCCCCCAGCACCTGCAAATTATAATTTATGTCGCGGGATCTCGGACTGAGTTTTTTCGCTCTCAGATAATAGAGGCGCGCCTCGGGGTATTTGCCCATTCTGAAAAGGCAGTTCCCCGCGTTATAACAGTCTTCCCATCCGCCCTGATCCGCATCTATGCGGCTTTTATAAAATTCAAAAGCCCCGCGCCAGTTCTGTTTCCGGTAGAGATCTTCTCCCTCATCAGCGCCGGAGAAGGACACAAAAATAGCCGAGGTCATTATCATAAGCGCTAACAATTGGCGCATGAATCGAGCGGCAAAGCGTTTTATGTTTTTCATAGGTGTTTTTTCAACTTCTTCAAGAGAACCAGAGCCTCTTCTTTCATCGCGGCGGGATCCGTGCCGCAGCCGGAGGGCGAAAATCTTTCGCTCTGGCATTTCCTCACAAAAGCGGTGAATTCATCTCTGACGGGCCCGGGAGCGGCGGCTAATGCCGTTTGGGGAGAATATCCGCGCGGAGAATTCGTGCGTTCCCTGATAAAATTAAACAAAGCGTTTTCAATTCCGCCGCAGAGGAGCTCCCTCTCTGAGGGGAGCCTCAAAATCGCCGCGCGGCAGCGGCTGAAAGCCGTTCCCCGCGCCAAAGCCGATGAGGGTATTATCTTTTCGGCGACATGGTGCTTCACCGCCAGAAGCATGAAGAAAACAACAGCCGGAAAGGCCGACAGCATCACAAAATGAGCGGCTATAAAACCGCCTCCCGAAGGGCATCTGACAGCTTTAATATATCTGATGTCCTTTCCCAATTCCTTGAAAAGCAGGCTTTCCGGAGCGGCCGGGGCGCCCTTCGCCGCCGCGAGGACCTTCAGCCGGATTTCTTTTGTGCGGGCGGCCTCGTATTTTCCCGAGGACGGATCAAAATAGGCGTATTCCAGCGCCGGTATCATCTGCTCACCCTCGACGCGCGGCACAAGAACCAGCTGAAAAGTTTTGCTCCCAGTAATTTTATAATTATCCTTGCTTATCTGCTGGGATGAGATGATATCGTAACGCCTGAAATTCGCGAGGTCCAGAAAATCCGGTTCCGCGAGCGAACTTATGTTCCCCTCGCCCTCAATCTTCAGCGTGAGATTCACCGCCTCCCCGACGCGGAGAGTTTTCTTGTCCGTCGAGGCGGATGCGGAAAATCTCCCGACGGCGCCGCGGTAATTATCAGGTTTCCCCTTTTGAGGCAGACTTTTCACATCAAGCCGTAAAGGGCCGCTTTGCAGGACTTTTCTCCGGCCGCCGCCGAAAAAACCGGCGAAGAAATCGTTATTCCCACCGGGAAAATTGGATTCCACTATTTCAAGCCGCGCCGGTTCAAACTGGAACGCTCCTTTTGTTATCGGGAAAATGACGCTTTTAATTTCCGTCACGGAATAATTCCTGCCGTCCACAACTTTATTGTAGCGCAGAGGCGGAGGCAGGTCCTCTTTCAGAAATCCGTTGAACAAAGGAATAGACAGCCCGGGATTCTGGACCAGGTTCCTGTCGGCGTAAAAAAGAAAACTGTAATAAACCGGCTCGCCGGTGTAGCAGGAGGCCTTATCCAGCTTCTGCTCTATCCAGAAGGATTCCTGACGGGGGCTTTCGCCGCTTCCCGCGCTCACCTGAGAGGAGGCCGGGCGCACTTCCACGCTTATGGCCGAGGTCGTGTGGGTTTTGCCTTTATAGTCTATCTGAAAAGACGGTATCGTCAGCCGCCCCGTTCTTTTCGGGACGAGAATGTACTTGTGCTCGCTGACCGCCGACATTTTTCCGTTCACAAATGAGACGTTCTGCGAAGTGCCGGACGAATAGACGTCAAAATCGTCCAGCGGCGGAAGCTGCATCCCCGGAAGCCTCGCGCCCGAGCCCGAGGCGGAAATCGTCAGCGTCAGCTGTTCATTGAGCCCTATGTTCTGTGACGACACCGAGGCGCTTATATTCAGATCCTCACGCCCCGGCGCATCCGCCACGGCAGACGAAGCGCTTTCAGCGGCGGCAAGCGGCGCAAAATTCAAAACAAGAAGCGCGGATATAATGCAGCAACACTTAATCAGGCCGGGCGCTATCCGTAGACGGCGGCGGATGCTGTCCGTCAGAGCCCTATGAGCAAGGGTTTTACACACACCCGCAGCGAATTGGGAGCGAGCCGCATACGCGAGCATCTCTGACGGATGGCTCCGGCGTCGAGGCACACCGCAGGCGGCAAAGATGCCGCTCCGGATTTTTATACTTTTCATTCTACCAGTCCTGACTCACCGCGGGCATCTTCTGTTTTTCCTGTTTTTTCCTGCCGCTTTTTTCCATATCGTCCAGCAGATTCATAGCGCGCTGCATATCGTCCTCGGACATATCCCCTTCCTTCTCCTTATCCTTCTCACCGTCTTTTTCGCCGCTGTCTTCGGATTTCTGACGCAGCGCCATCTCAAGGTTGTGCAGGGCGTCTGAAGAAGACGGATCAGCGCGCAAGACGCGCCGGTAAAAGCTTATCGCCTCGTCAATCTCCCCTTTTCTGTAGCAATTGTTCGCCATATTGTAAAACAGGTCTTCCTCCATACGGGGATTCTCAAAAGTCGCCGCTTTCCTGTAATTTTTTTCCGCATCGTCATGTTTCTCCATAAAATAATAAGTGTTCCCAAGATTATAGTAGGCCGCCTCTGACGCTTTCTTTTTGAGCGCTTCCCTGTAATGTTGTTCGGCTTTGAAAAAATCCCTGTTCCTGAAAGCCCTGTTCCCTCTGGAAATATCATCCGCCATGGACGGCGCGGCGATCAAAAGAAGCAGGATGAGCGCGGGCGGGATATTATCAAGGAACGTTTTTTTACGCGTTATAAAAGGCAGAAGGAAATCCGCTATCATAAAAAAGAGAGCGGCGGCCAGAGGAATGGAATATTTTTTCTCCAGCGACGAGGAAAAAGACTCGCCCATAAAATCCTTGTCCATTGAATTGATGGCGTCGGCTATCTGTTCTATATCCCTGTTGGCGGGATCAAAAGGGAAATAGCGCCCTTTGCTGGCATTGGCTATTTGCAGAAGAAGCGTCTCATCGCGGCGGCTTATGACGGTTTCGCCCTTTTCATCTTTTTTGTAGCCCGTCACCTTGCCGTCGTCGTCTTTGACGGGAATGGGCTCGCCCTCGGGGGTGCCGACGCCTATGGCAAAAACCCTTATGCCCTTGAGCTCTTTCACAATGGCGGCGGGATTCCCCTGCAGGTTCTCGCCGTCCGTCAGGAGTATGACCGCCCTGGAATTCGTGTCGTCATCAAAGCTTTCCGCGGCTTTGGACAGAGCCTCGGAGATGTTTGTTCCCGGATAAGGTATTTCTCCGGCGCTTATCTCGTCTAAAAACATCCTCAGCGACGCAAGGTCTCCCGTGAGAGGACAGATCGTGAAGGCCCGTCCGGCAAAACCCACAAGGCCGTAACGCTCTGAGCGCAGAAGAGACAGGATATATTTGATCTTCGCTATTGACGCTTTAAAGCGCGTGGGTTTTATGTCCTCGCAGAACATGCTCGACGACACATCAAGAGCTATCATCACGGAGCTGGATTTTTCCTCCACTTTTCTGCTGACAAGTCCCCAGCGGGGTCCGGCCAGAGCCGTGACAAAAAAAGCGAAAGCGAGAGCGGCCGAGATCCGCGCGAAAATTCCGGCACGGGGTCGGAAAGATGAGAGTTTTTTAAAAAGTGAGGAAGACGCGTACACAGAACATCTTTGCCTTCGGGCGCGCCATTCAAAAACAAAAAAGAGCGCTATAAACGGCAGCGCTAACAGAGCGAACAATATTTTCGGATTATCCCATATCATATCAGGGGATGCTCCTTATCAGCGCGAATCTCAAAATCATCGCCGTCACAAATAAAACGAAAGCCGCGTTCATAAATAATGACGCGTATTCCCTGTATTCAACAAAGGCGCTGGAAAGGATCTTTGTTTCCTCGAGCTTATCTATCTCGGCGTAAATCTCGCTCAATGCCTTTTCAGATTCCGCCCGGTAATATTTGCCGGATGTTTCATCGGCGATCTTTTTAAGCAGCGTTTCGTTGAGGTCATCCTCTATTCTTCCCATCACCTGTCCGAAAACCGGATGATCTATCGGGATCTGCGCCGGGCCGCGGCCGCCGACTCCTATGGTATATATCTTTATCCCTATGTTCTTCGCGAAATCCGAGGCCATCTCCGGCGATATCACGCCCCTGTTGTTGGCTCCGTCGGTGAGCAGGACTATGATTTTTGAAACGGAGGCGCTTTTCGCCAGATGTTTTACGGCGACGCCCAGTCCGTCGCCTATGGCCGTGCCGTCTTCGCCCGTCATACCCGCTTTTATGCCGGACACAAGGCGCAGAACGGCTTTGCGGTCAAAGGACAGAGGAGACTGCATCATGGCGACTCCTCCGAAAACGGCCATCCCTATCCTGTCAAAATCCCTTTTCCTGATGAAAGCGGCGGCTTCCTTTTTGGCCGTTTCCAGCCGGTTGGGTTTCAGATCGACGGCGTTCATGCTCAGCGATGTGTCCATGACAATGAAAATGTCCCTGGCATTTTTTACCTCTTCCTTTCTGTTGATGCCTTTCGCTGGCCGCAGGCCTCCGGCAAAAGCCAGCATGATCGCCGCCAGATAAAGTCCCCGCCATATATGCGGCAGAGCGCTTGATATCCCCCAGCGCGCGAGCGAATCAGCTCTTGAATAATAAACCGATTCTCTTTCTTTGTTTCTGAATATCATCCAGAAACACAGGGCCAGAAGCGGCAGAAAAATCAAAAAATAGGGGTTGAGTATTTTCATAAGCTCCCTCTGCCCCCTATTCCGGCGAAGGAGTAGGCGTCTTTGAAAAGTTTATTGATCTCCCTCTCATCAAAACTCTGTCCCGCGAATTTCGCGAGGTCGCAGGAACGGAGAAAAGAAACGGCTTTAAGCCTTTCTTCCGTGGCGAAAGCTCGTTTCTTCAACTCTGCGTCTATTTCGCTCGTGTCCAGGAATATGGCCGGAAGGCCGCGCTTCTTTTCAAGATATAACCTGAAAGTGTCGGACAGGCCGTCGAGAAGTTCATTAACAGGATCGTTCCTGTCGAGCGCGTCAAGAGCCGAAGCGTACCAGTCTTCAGGGCTCATCTGTTCTTCAGGAGAGGCAAGAACTTGTTTCCGCCTCAGGAAATAATAGGCCGCGGCTAAAGCGGCAAGCAGCGCCATAATCGCGATCAGTTTAGGAAATGCCCCCCTCTTCTGAGGCCGGAGCTTTTTTATTTCGGCCTCGGCTTCGCCCAGACGGCCCTTTACAAAAACGCTGAAAGGCTCTCCGCGCACGACGGCGCTTGAGATGACGAATTCCGGCGAGGGCACCTCCACATCGCCAAGATCAAAGAAACGGAGCTCAAAACGCGCGTAATCGTTTTTCGCGCCTTTTTTGTGTTCCGCGAGAGAAAATTTTATGTTGGCCGATGCGGGGAGGATTATTTTTTCCACCTTCTGATGAGCCTCTTTCGTTATGACGGCGTTCAACTCAAAGAGTTCGCCGATAACCGTGTGCGTGGAAGAAGGGCTGAGGATGACCGCGCCTGAGACGGCGGGCTTAGAAGCCGCGGCGGGGGCGGCTAAGGCCGGACAAAGGCAGGCGAATGCCAGCGCTAAAACAGCAGGTATCCTCATCTTCTCCTCGACCTCGTCCTGAAAAGATTCAGGAGCGGCGGTACATAATCGTCGCCGGTGGAGAGCTTCAGGAGATCGCATCCCGCGGAATTAAAAAGAGAATCCAGCATGCGCTCTTCCGCGCTCAACCTCTGGGAAAATATTTTTCTTGAAGCGCGGGATGAAAAATCGGCGAAACAGCGCCGGGCGCTGACGCTGTCTTTTATCCTGACCATCCCGCATTCGGGAAGCGTCACCTCGGATCTGTCCCTCACCCTCAAGCCGATCACATCGTGTTTTGAGGATAATATGCGCAGTTTCCGCGCGTCGTCCAGTGTGAAAAAATCGCTGAAAACAAAGATTATGCTCTTTTTACCGAACACTCTGGACGCGAACTCAAGAGCCCCCTGAATATCCGAGGCCCGGGCCGTGGGTTCGGCGTAAAGCATTTCCCTGATTATCCTCATTATGTGGAAGCGCCCTTTCCTCGGCGGTATATATTTCTCTATGCCGGAGCTGAAAAGAATGAGACCCGCCTTGTCGCCGTTTCTCGCCGAAGTCCAGGCCAGAAGAGAGGCCACTTCCGTCGCGTATTCCCTTTTCATCTTCTCGGAAGTGCCGAAGTGCATGGAAGCGCCTATATCAAGCATGAAAACAACGGAAAGCTGGCGCTCCTCGGTGAATTCCTTGATATAGGGGGCGTTCATGCGCGCGGTGATGTTCCAGTCTATGCTCCTGACATCATCGCCGGGAGCGTATGGGCGCACCTCGGAGAACTCTATGCCCTTTCCCTTAAAGGAAGAGGCGTATTTTCCCGTGAAGAGCTGCTGGGCGAGGAACCTCGCGCGGAGCTCTATCTTCAGGACTTTTTTTAATATCTCTTTCTCACTTATCATACTTGCGAGCGGGGAATGATGCCGCTAAAAATCTGAAAGCCATAGATGTTTTTACGGCACTTCAACGACTGAGAGGAGCTCGGAGATTATTTTGTCCGGCGTCTGGTTTTCGGCTTCGCCCTCATAGCTGAGTATTATCCTGTGGCGGAACACATCCTTGGCGACGTCTTTCACGTCTTCCGGTATGACAAAACCCCTTCCTTCTATGAAGGCCTTCGCGCGCGCGGCGTAAACAAGATGAAGCGTTGCCCTCGGAGAAACGCCCCATGCCAGCAGCGCCTTGAGTTTTTCCATTCCGAAATTCTCAGGATGCCTCGTGGCGGCGGCCAGATTGACGCAGTAACTTTTTATCTTGTCGTCGATATATATCTGCTCGATGAGTTCCTGGATCGCAGTGACATCTTCTTTCGTAATGACCTTATCAACCTTCGGGAGCTTCTTTATCCCCACCCTTTCTATGATATCCTTCTCCTCGTCTATTCCCGGATAATCTATGACGACTTTCATCATGAACCTGTCTATCTGCGCCTCGGGCAGAGGGTAAGTCCCCTCCTGCTCTATCGGGTTCTGCGTGGCCATGACAAAAAAAGGCACAGGGAGCATGTGTGTCGTGTCCCCTATCGTCACCTGCCTCTCCTGCATGGATTCGAGCAGAGCCGACTGCACCTTGGCCGGCGCGCGGTTTATCTCGTCGGCAAGGATGAAATTCGCGAACACGGGCCCCTTCTTCACGGAGAACTTCCCCTGGGCGGGATGATATATCTGCGTGCCTATGATATCCGCCGGAAGAAGATCCGGCGTGAATTGTATCCTCCTGAAATCCATGTCAAGGCTCTGGGCAAGAGTGCTCACGGCCAATGTTTTCGCCAGACCCGGCACGCCTTCGACGAGGACATGGCTGTGGGTGAAAATCCCTATGAGCAGCCTTTCCAGAAGCTCATCCTGCCCCACGATGACGCGGTGGAGCTCTCTGATGATGTTCTTCACCTTCACGTTCTCGGCAAGCACTTTCTGATTCAGTTCATTTACATCCATATTTCCCTCCATTTATAACCCTGCTTCTTAAATGCATGAAAAATTTTAAAATCTCTCTCGAAAATTGTCAAGACAGCGTCCACAAAATAGTCGTGTTAAGATTTTTCCGCAAATTAAATACCATCAGTCTTTGCTCATAATTTACTCATCTTCATCTTTGCAGCAGTCACTAATTATATCATCAACCCGATCACAGCAATTGTATTTTTTTTATTTTTCACATTTTTATTAAATTCTGCGGTTAACCCGGTCAACTTATTAAGCGTGCGGGGAATGATGTCAGTCGCCATAATGGGTTCGTGTTTTGTGGATGAACACCGTGCGGCTTTTCGAATCGACCGAATAGATGATACGGTCTTTATAAGTGAGCCGCAGTGAATAGAATCCTTCCAGATCGCCGATCAATTTCTTGCCCGAATAAGGAGAAGCCGCCACCTCATCCAGGAGCAGGGTTTTAAGTTTTTGTCTCAACCTCGGCGTCAGTTTCTTAACATCCTTAACCGCTTCTTTGGTAAAGCGGATTTTATACGATGTCACTTCTTTTTCCCTATATGGAACGCAATAAATACTTGCGCATAAAAAGGAGAAGTGCTATAATCGGAACAGATATGTAAAGGAGGGCTGTTCCGATGAAAAGGATTGAAAT
>PHAM01000056.1 GCA_002841685.1 Elusimicrobia bacterium HGW-Elusimicrobia-2
GCCGACGGACTCAGGCATCAGATGCTCGTAAGTTGCGGCGTTTTTCATAACCGCCGACACATGCACGCCTCCCTTGTGGGCGAAAGCGCTCCGGCCGACGAAGGGCTGCTCTTTCTTCGGTATGAGGTTGGCGACCTCGTCTATGTAACGCGACACCTTTGTCAGCTTCCTTATTTCCTTTGTGGTGATATTTTTCACGCCGGGACCTTTTTTAAGGACAAGATTGGCCATGACAGACGCCAGATTCGCGTTGCCGCACCTTTCCCCCCATCCGTTGAGCGTGCCCTGCACCATTTCGGCACCCGCCTCAACAGCCATGAGAGAATTCGCCACCGCGAGGTCACAGTCGTTGTGCGCGTGAATACCAAATTTACTTTTCGGAAAGCGCGCTCGGACAACTTTCATTATATCCGTTATCTCACAGGGCATGCTGCCGCCATTCGTGTCGCAGAGACATAGCCAGTCGGCGCCGGCCTCGTCCGCCGCCCCAAGCGTTGAAAGGGCATACTCTTTGTTTTCTTTGTAGCCGTCGAAAAAATGTTCGGCGTCATAGATCACCTCTTTCCCCGTTTTTTTCAGATATTTGACCGAATCTTTTATCATGTTGATATTTTCATCCGGCGTCGTCCCCAAAGCCTCTTTCACATGCAGAAGCGAGGTCTTGCCGAATATGCAGAAAACATCGGGCTTAGCCTTCACCAGCTGCATGAGATTCTTGTCCGATGAGGCAGGGATATTTTTTCTGCGGGTTGAGCCGAACGCCGCCAGTTTTGAGGGCGAGAGCGCTATTTTCTGCATCCTCTTGAAAAAACCCGCGTCTTTCGGATTTGATCCGGGCCAGCCGCCCTCGATGTAATGGATGCCGAGCTTTTTCAGAGCCTTCGCTATGTTTATCTTGTCTTCTATGCCGAGGGATATGCCCTCTGCCTGGGTGCCGTCCCTCAGAGTCGTATCAAAAAGAATCACTTTTTTCATAATTTAAATTCCTTAGCTATAACTTTCACCGCCTTAGCCGTGTTTTTCTCGTCTATAACGCAGGATATCTTTATTTCCGAGGTCGAGATCATCTCTATGTTTATTTTGTTTTTCGCCAGCACCCTGAAAAGCCTTGCCGCCACGCCGCTGTGAGTCTTCATGCCGCTGCCGACGATTGACACCTTGGCGATATTTTCTTTAACCAGGATATCCCTGAGCCGCATCTTCTTTCTGACGGCTCCAAGGATTTTGCGGGCCCTGTTGAGCTCGCTCCTCTTCACGGTGAATGAAATATCGTTAACGGGCGTCCCTGATTCCGGCGAACTCTTAGCGGACGACTGGATTATCATATCCACGCAGATGTTCTTATCGCTGAGCGCCTCAAATATGTCCGCCGCTATGCCCGGCCTGTCCGGTACGCCCGACACATTTATCTTCGCCTGATCCCTGTCTTCCGTAACGCTCCTGACAACCAGTTTTTCCAGCAATTTATCCTCCCCGCATATAATCGTGCCCTTCTTTCTGCTGAAAGTGCAGGCGACCTCAAAAGACACATTTCTATTTTTCGCAAGCTCCACGGCGCGCGCCTGCATGACGCCCGCTCCGGCGGAGGCCATTTCAAGCATTTCGTCGTAGCTTATTATATCAATTTTTTTCGCCCTGGCGTAAACTTTCGGATTGGCGGTAAAAATACCCTCCACATCGGTGAAGATCTTACACCGGGCGTTCAAAACAGAGGCTATGGCTATGGCCGTCAGATCGCTGCCGCCGCGGCCGAGCGTTGTGATCTCGCCCTTAAGGCTGATCCCCTGAAAACCCGCCACGACCGCCACAAAGCCTTTTTTGAGCGCCTCAACGAGTTTCGCGGACGAAACGGATTTTATCCTGGCGTTGCTGAAATTGCCGTCGGTGATTATCTCCAGTTGATGGCCGGTGAAAGAAACGACTTTCTGGCCCATGTCCCAAAGCGCCATCGCCAGGAGCGCTATTGTCTTCTGCTCGCCCGTGGCAAGTAACATATCCATTTCCCGCACATGGGGATTGGCTGATATGCCCGCGGCCTCTTTTATCAGATCGTCGGTCGTGTCACCGGGGGCTGAAACGACAACCACCGGTTTATATCCCATATCGGCGAAAGACTTCACCCTTTCGGCGACATATTTTATCTTTTCGGGATTCGCTACGGAGGAGCCGCCGAATTTCAAAACTATCACTTCCTTTTTTTTCATTTGTGTTTATTTATAACAGCGCCACGCGCTCTTATGCCCGTGATGAACGCCTCACTCTTTACTCCGTGCAAGGCGAAAGCTCTTTTCATCGCGCGGGCAAGTTTTTTGGCGGTGGGCAGATTTTCGGCCAGCGCTCCGACGGAGGAACCCGATCCAGATATAAAAACGCCTTTCGCGCCGCTTCCGAGAGCCGCTTTTTCTACGCTGTCAAACCCTTTTATCAGTTTTTTCCTGTGAGGCGTGTGGATTTTGTCTTCAAACATAAAAGGCTCTATACGCCCCCGGTAAATCCCGTCCACGAGAGCCGCCGCGCGCGAAAGGTTAAAAACGGCATCCCTGAGCGCGTACTTTGCCGGCAGCATTTTTCTCGCCTTCGCGGTGCTGACATCAATATCCGGCACGACAATGCATAGCGGATTTTTAATGCTGCGGCCTATCGTCACCGCGGTGCCCCTGTCGGGATCGCAGATAACCACACCGCCCAGCAGAGAGGCGGCGGCGTTATCATAATGGCCCTCGTCTTTAGCGATGAGGCCGAGAATCTCGTGCTCATCCATTCCGAGGCCCGCGGCCTCATTAGCGAAAAGCACGCCGGCCACGCGCGCCGTCGCGGAAGACCCCATGCCCTTCATAAGAGGGATTTTGTTGACGGCTTTTATGGAAATAGCGCCCAGCTTCCTATAATCGAACTTTTTTTTCTTCCAGACCGACAGAGCGCTCTTGAAAATGATGTTGGATGAATCAGCCGGCAGCTTTCCGGCGCCGAAGCCGGATGTTGTGATATCAAGGCCTGAAGAGCCGCTCTGAATCGTGAATTCAAAACGGTTGCATATATTGAGCGCCGCGGCCAGAACATCATAACCGCATCCGAAATTGCCCGACGAACCCGGCACCTCAACAATGTATTTAACAGCTTTTTTCATAGGCGCAATTATAGCAAAATAGTGTTAAACTGAAAAATATACGGTTTAGCAAATCATTTAAGAGTTGCGGATAATGTCTCTCCCGCCGGCGGTTTTTATTCCTCCAGTTTTTTGCGGGCTTTCGCTATGCTGTCTTTTGACTGCTGATGTTCGGGATCGATCTCAAGAACTTTTTCCCATTCTTTTATCGCTTTTTTATATTTTCCCGCCGCATACAATTCCGACCCTTTGTTATAATGCTCTTTCATTTCCGCCTTGGTCTGCGCGGCCTTTTCCTCATCTTTCAAACGCTTGTTCTCCGCTTTTTTCTCAGCCTGTTCCTGCGCTTTCAGCCGGTCGGCCGATTTTTCGGCTTCGCGGGCACGGGCTTTCTCGCCGGCGCGCAGAGCGGAACTTCCCGAAGAAGCGAAAGCGTAATCAAGCGATATATACTGTCTGTTGGCATTGTTTTCCACATCTTCAAATCTAAGCGCGTAATTTAAAGAAAGAGCTCCCATGCCTATCCCGAAGCCTGCGGCAAAATTGCCGTCGTCCACACCTACGCGCGCGGCGAGATTCCCGGACAGCTTATATTCCGCTCCGGCATTTATCTGATTATCATCTTCGTCGGATATTTTGCTTATATCAACAGCAAGAGTCATATCCCCGTCAAGAACGGCATACGCCGCGCCTAACTTCGCGACTGTCGGAATATTCTCCTTTGTATCATTAGCCGTATCCCACTTGCGGGAACTGGCAATATCCTGAAGAACAACTCCCACGCTCAATTTTTCCGCCGGTTTAAAATTCACGCCCGCATCAAAACCAAAGCCCGCCGCTGAATTGTTGTCAATAGACGAAGATAAATATTTCAGATTCATTCCCGCGCTGGCCTTATCATATTTCTTCGCGTAAGTGACGGCTAATGACATATCGCTTGAATCAAACGAATCCCCCGTAAGGTAGGGTATTCCCGCCGACAGAGTCGCTCCGGGAATATCGCTCACTCCCGCGGAAAGTGCCGAAAACGCGAGCGCTCCGTTGCCCAGAGGCATTCCATAGGAAAGCCACTGCATGCTCCTGCTGTTTGAAAGCATTGCCGTCATAAAGCTGACCTTGCTTCCTTCAAGCGAAGCGATTCCTGCGGGATTATAATAAGCCGCCGCGAGATCGCAGCTGACCGCGGCGAAAGCCGAGCCCATGCCCATGGCCCTGGCTGACACGCCCATTCTTAAAAACGGCATGGCGTCCACAGAATCCGCATGGACATAAGCGCCGCAAAAAAAGGCAATTCCTAAAACAGCTATTATTTTTTTCATTATTCCTCCCACTACACTCGCATTATTCATATTTCCGCTCGACATTTTCATAAGGGCGCTCATCGCAGTAACGCTGCCTTAATCACCTTGCTGTCGGTCCCCTGCGAAGTATCGGCTTCAATTCTTATGAGATAAACACCGTTCGCGAGAAGCTTGTTTCCGTTGGTGCGGCCATTCCAGAAGACATCATTCCCGTTGCTCAGAGAATTCGTCTTTGATGTGTACACAAGTTTTCCGCCGAAGTCATAAACTTTGAGCGTAATGTTAGCGTCCGATGTCATATTAACTTTAATCTGAGCGTCATATCCTGAAGTCGGGTTATACGGGTTCGGCGCAATATAAGCGCTCGTTATCCCTACCGCTCCGCCGACAGTAAAAGAAATTGCCTGCGTGGTTGATATTCCCTGCTCGTTTGTCGCCGTTATGGCAAGCGTGTGCGCACCGTCGAAAAGCTGAAGTCCGGGCCTCACTTTATATTTGGCCGAAGTTGCTCCTGATGTATTAAGCGCCGTCTCAACATCAGCATTTGCATTGACGATATTTTCATCTACAAGTCCGTTGCCATCGTTGTCAATACCGTCTCTGTAAGCCTCATCGTCGAATGAAGCAGTCCTGTCAACACCGTCAAGTATCACCTTCACTTCTCTTATAGCCGAAAAGCCGTCCAGAATATCAGCTTCAATTATCGGAGACTTTCCAGCCATACCGCCGCTCGCCGGTGACACAAACGTCACAGCGGGGGCAGTGTTTATCACGGCCAAGCAATATTTTGAAAAATGATTCGTGGTGAAAGTCACCGTATTCCCGACGGTGTTTCTCGTTACGCCCATAATTCCATCCGCGGACCATATCCCTTTGCTCTCGTCCCAGTAAGCAACGCCTAACTTTGTTTCGTCCATGCCCGAAACTTCCGCGTCTGTATAGGACATATTGATCGTGCATGTGTTTCTCACTTTAAACGCCTCAGGTTCCGAAAGCAAAAATTCCCACGGCTCGCCGACAGGGGTAATCAAAGAAGTCTGAGCCGCCGGGAGTGTCGGCATTGACGCAGGCATAACAGCAAGAGCGCTCGTGTTTTCAAGAGCCGCCCCGAATGGCCCAGCAGCTAAAGTAACTCTGCCCACTGTAATACCACCAGGATTCGTCCCTGCGGCAACAACCGCGAATGACTGAGAAGCCGAAAGTATGTTGCCTGATATGTCCGTAGCATTTATTACAATCATGCCGTTTCCGCCGCCGAATAATTCCGACAGGTCCATTGACGCCGTCCAGACGCCGCTTGAACTTGAAACATTCAGATAACGGTCAATATGCGTGCCGCCGCCTGCCATAAGAAGGCGAGCATTAACCTCTGTCAGCGTTTGACTTGATGCAATTATGAGAGAGCCAGTCATTGTTTGTTCAACTCCGGCGTATGACTGTGAAAACGCCGCCCCCGAAACAGCCAGCGAAATTCTATTTTCCGGATTAAGCGCAACCAAACGGTTATTTGCGGCATCTCTCTTTATCACTACCGTCGCCACCGGTGTTATGTCCGAGTCCGCTTCGCCGGGGCCTGCCGGATACTGCGAAATCGCTCTGACTTCGTAAGTCCCCGCATCAAGCAGCGTTGACAAAGTTCTTGTCCATGTGTTTCCCGCGAAGCCGAAGGTACTATCCGCAGCGCCATCAACCCCGAGGTACTCCCAGTTTGACGCGCCCTGCAAACGGTATTCAAACTGCACCTGCGAAACAAGCTCATCGTATTCCACAGCGGTAAGCCATCCTCCTGTCGTGCAGGAAATTATTGACGCAGGTTTTATTGCCGGTTTGCTTGAGTCAACCGCGATTGTCACCGTCGCGGGAGACGGATCTGCATTACCGTCATCGTCAATGCAGAGAATCCTCAATTCATAATTGCCGTCGATGAGCGTAATCCCGTTCGGCGGGAAAACCGCCCCGACACTATCGTCCGGAGCCGTGTTCGTTGACCATGTGTCCCACGTACCGGTGACTGCAATCCTGTACTGATAGTAAAGAACCCCATCATCATCTATAGGCAAACTGCAACCAACACGGATAAATTTATTCGACGTCGTTACAATGTCTCCCGAACGCACCTGAAGGCCGTCAACATCCCTTACACTCGCGGGATTCGGCGTAACGTCTTTGAAATTGATTTTTTTCGCCACGGCATCAGTCCTGCCTGATTTATCCATAAGCGTCGCGGTGAGCTGCTCCTGCTGGTTATCTTCGCTTACAGAAATATTAACCATCATTGTCCCGCTGAATTTATACGGGTCAGCCAATGTGCCCGAACCCGTGTGTGAATACAGTTCATTGCTCGGGCTCCATGAATACTTGTCTGAAGCTATAGCGCCGCCTGTTGTGAATGTCAGTTTCTCTATATCGGAATCCAGCGTTGTCACCGACCAATTATAAACCGTGCCCATACTAAGGTCTATTTGCGAAGCAGAAGACGCGTTCACGGTATAATCAAGTATTTCCGGATTCGTGGCGTCAAGAATAACATTTATGGACGCTGACTCGGCAATATTGCCCGCCTCATCCACGGCGACCGCTTTCAGCAGACAGTTATTTATATCGTTGGCATAATTCACGCTCGGCGTCCAGGGTTGCGTCCACTCATCTTCGGTGGGATCCTCATTGGCTATCCTTGTCCATATGTAACCACCGTCAAGTGAATACATGAAATACACATAACCGTTATCCATATCCGCAGTGTCCGTAACCTGCGCATACAAGGCTTTTGCCACGCCCGTCTCGAGCCTATCTCCGTCGGCCGGTACAGTTATGCTCACAGAAGTCGGAGCCGAATTATCAACAACCAAAGCAAAGGCGGCCGGGGCAGAATCGGATATACCCCGTGAATCCTTAGCGACCGCTCTCACTTCATACGAACCGGAAAGCCCTGTAACATTCCACACGGCTGTAAAAGGCGCGATAACAATTCTTGAATCAACTCCGCCATCATCCTGCTGGTCCATATCCTCAAATGATTCGCTGGAACCATCCGCGAAACTAATGTCAAACTGATAATCGTATGTCGCAGGAACCAGCGGAACGGTCACCGTCCAGCTTGAGCCGTGAAATTTCATTGACCTGTCGTATGTATTATTTGAACAATTAAATGTCACAGCTTTTATCTGAGTTGTGTCAATAACGACATCACCGTCACTTGTATTCTGTTCCTGAATATATTCCGTTAAGTCAGCGTAATCAAATGTGAACGTCACATTCGTGGGCGTATTTGCCGTGGGGTCGCTGTCCGTGGCGATATCTGTCCATACGCCGCCCGCCGCTTTGTACTGGAATTTCACACTGGCAAAATCGTCATTAACCGTGGTCGAAAGGTCCGCGCAGAGAACCGCCTGCTTGCGAATACGCCTGCCCGCAACAACAACCGTATTATTATTAGCCGGATCTATAACTGCCACAGGCGCAAGAGCGGCCGCCAGTTTCACCTGAACCCATCCCGCTGATAAGACAGAAGTCGGTGTGGTCGTGTTATGCAATACATCCCACGCTTTCACCCTTACGTCATAAGTGGTTTTCGAAAGGCCCGTCGTATCCCAGTTGGCTTCCCAAACCGTATTCGTTACTGTTTCCGCTGTTGTAAGAGGGAGCCATGTTGCGGAAGTAGATGCCTTATATTGGAAGAGCGCTCCAATCGCCTCGTCTTGAATTGTCGCCTGAAGTTTGTTGTTGGTCCACGAGTAAATCGTTGGAATTTCATCAACCCTCGGACTTGACGCATAGTTAAAATCTGTAACAGGGGCGCCGGCAAGATTCATTCCCACGCAGGTCTTTATATAAGAGTTGGCCTGAGCGGGATCAAATGAGTTCCCCGCTTTACCAATATCGTTACCTATAACAACTCGCGGGCCTGAAGTATCCGTTATTGTAAGCGGTATAGCTTTTGATTTGTCAAAGTTAGCTCCGGCGGGACAGTAAGCTATATTGCCCGCTTTGTCCTTGACTAAGAAATAGTAGTAATAATTGCCTGCAGGGACATCTGCGCCAAAAGAATCCTGAAGGTTATACCTGCCTGCAACCGCAATATCGGCTGTCAGGTTTCCGCTACTCGCAGGAGCTCCGTTTGCGTCAATATAATAAACTTTGACTGCATCACCGTCGCCGGATATGCCATTCGTATCAGTGGCGTCAATTGCCAGAATAAAAGAAGAACCTGTGTCAGCCGCGGCGGGGGCCGTCACCGTTGACACGGAAGGAATCGTTGTATCATAAATAAAAGACCTTGCGAGCGTCGCTTTATTGCCCGCGCCGTCAACGGCGGCTACCGTTACCGAATAAGTGCCGTCATCATCGCCGTTCGTCGCAAGCGGCACCGGAATCTGGCAGTCAAACCTGTCATAGGTTCCATAATTTCCCATCGCTATTACCCCCGTCGGATTTGATTTCGCATAAGGGAAATCGTTTGCGCCGAAAATCCATGTCCCCGCGACTCCGGAAATCGTAACCGTTGAAGCATTTCTGTCAACACCAGAGTTGAATACTCCTGCGTAATTCTCATAAGGATCATCTATTGATATTCTGATTTCCTGGCTTGCTCCGGTTACCGCTCCATTTGTTAAGGTAGCATTATTTATAACAGCTCCGTTGACAGGCCATAGCTTATTACTGGAAACCGCCGGTTCACTGGCATCAAGCCAATCCGTCCCCGCATCCCTCTCAAACTCGTTACTTTCGCCGTCATTGTCCGTATCCGTGATTGTAGGCGAAGTCTTATCCACATTGAATGCGCAAGTGGCTGCCGGGGTCATTACGTTACCCAGTACATCAGCCGCCTCAATTTTAACCGTATAGGCGCCGTCCGCCAGAGGGGTTGACGGTGTATATGTCACCGTGTAAGAACCCGTCACTGCCGAATAAACGCTTGTATGCGTCACAGGCGTGTAAGCGCTCGCGCCCTGCTTGATTTTCATATTTATTTTTGAACTGTCAACACCTGAAAGGCCGGAGTCGCCCACAGTGGCCGATATAGCCGGCAAGCCATGCCTTAAAGTCGAACCCGCCGTGGGAGATGTAAACACCGCCGTTTCCGGCACCTGCGCGTCATAAATAAAACTTCTGGCCGCGGGATAATTCGCCGCCGCCCATGAACCCGGATGATCTGCCAAATCTGTCGCTATTATCGTCCAGTAATAAACTGTACCATTCGCAAGAGCTCCAAGCGAAAAATCATCATTAAAAAATGTAGCGGTGTTAGCTTTTATATTGAGTGAAGTTGTGGATTTCCCAATAATCGCTATATTCAAATCACCGCCAAAATTGGAAGAAGTGGCGAAAAACATCATATAGTCATTTAAATGCGCTTCGTCAGACGCTGTCCATGAAAAATCCGGCGATAGTGTGTTCACATAAGCGCTGTTGGCAGGCGCCGTCAGAGCAACAGCTACCGGCGTCTTGCTGTCAAGATAAACTTTGAATGATGTGTCTGTAGTGGAATAATTACCCGCTCCGTCATGGACTCCTATGCTAACGATTAAAGGAGTTGTTCCATCTGTATTCATGTTTTTTGTGGTGTTCGTGGGGGTGTATGTTATTTTAAATTCAGGATAACCATTCGTAGATGCGGCAAAAGCTGTTGTCGCATCAGAAAGAGGTCCCTGCAATATCCCGTTTATGGAAAAGTCAAGACAATCAAGCAGACTAAAAACAGCGGCATCTCCAATAAGGGTATTATTGTCTTCGCCGTTCCCGTTTGCATCTTTGACTGTTATTGTAAATATCATAGAATCTCCGGATTTAAAAACATTATCAACTGCCGCAATTCCTCCGGCATCACCCGCATATACAGTATTTGTCTGTCCGTTGGCAGCAATAGGGCTATAAGCCACTTGAATTGCAGGCGCAAACACATCAGCTGTTATAGTGTCACCGTTAAAAGCTGTTGTTTCATTATAAGTTGCACTCCCTGAGGTTATCTTCACATTGAATTTTGTCGCATCCGCAGCCCAGTTGGCAGAAAACTGGTCATCCGCTCCGCCCTGAAGACCGTTGCCCTCCAAACCTGCGCCTGTTTTCACAGCGACGTAAACGCTGTTGACCGTATAAGACGATAAAGTAATCGGCGTACCAAAAACTATTTCCACCGTCTCATCTCCACCACCAGCCCATGCACTTGCCCCCACGCCCGCAATTTTATAGGTAGGTGTGCCGCCCGCATAAGAAATACATGCCGTTGATGTAAAAACCCTGAGGCTGGTTAAAAGGGCTGAGCCGAGATCCCCGTCAGCCGTGTCAAAATTATTTACGTTGGTAATCGTAAAGGTAATTGAAGACAGCTTATACGCATCCGTCGCGGCGCCGGCTACCGTTGTAATATCAACACGGAAAAGCGGAATCCAATCCGAATTAGCCTTGACCACATTTGGCAAATTGTACCCGTCTGTGGCGAGCTTCAGACCGACAAGGTCGGTGACCTGTACTGTAGCCGCAAACGAACCTACGGCAAAAAACAACAAACCTAAAACGATTTTTTTAAAAGACATTAAAGCCCCCTTTCTGTTAATTCGTGATATTCCGGCAGTTTTTTTTGTTGCGCTAATTTTGTGATAAATCCGCTCACCGCCGGCTTATATTCCGTGACAAACCTAACCCAAGTTCGCCAAAACAGCGAAAAAAACAGCGAAAATAAGCGGATTTTGGGGGTCGCGCAAACAGGCGCTCGTCGGGGAGAGACTGAAAATATG
>PHAM01000057.1 GCA_002841685.1 Elusimicrobia bacterium HGW-Elusimicrobia-2
TGAACGGCATACATTCTGTCATTTCGAGCGAAGCGAGAAATCTTAGATTCTTCGTCGCTAACGCTCCTCAGAATGACATGAGAGTACGAATAATTCAGGTTAAATAATCTGAACTCCGGCGTAAAAAATAAATTTTGAGTATGCGAACAAAAAAAACAGGGAGACGGCTAATGCGCCCCGCTCTCCACGGCTCGCGAAGCAGCCTGCCCAGCCACTCCAAACCGGCGGCTCTGAAAACGGGGTTGGCCCTTTTAAGACGCCCGGAGAAAACATCCAGCGTTCCGCCTATCCCCATGCCTGCGCATTTGAGCTTCGGAAGATTCTCATCCAGCCACACCTCCTGACGGGGAGAATCAAGCGCCGCGAAAAGAAATTTTGGACGGGATTTTTTTATGATTTCATACGCGTTATCCTCATAACCGTTCAGGCGTCCGCATATATTTATTCCCGGAAAACGCTGTTTAAGTTTTTCACAGGCGGCGGCATTGACATCCTCTTTCGCGCCGTAAACAAAAACTGGAAAACCCTCCGCGGCGGCAAACGCGCATAAATTATAAAAAAGTTCTATGCCGGGAAAATTCAAAATTCCCCTGCCGTTCAGTAAAAAAGCCGCTAACCGGATGCCTATGGAATCATTAACACAAATTCCGGCTTTCAGCACTTTGAAAAAATCGGGATTTTCAAAGGCGTGCTCAACCATAAGAGCGTTAAGCGTTATCAGATGGAAATTTTCGCCGCGGCGCAGTTTTTCAAATATGCCGTCGCAGATTCCTTCCCTGTCGCCTGTTACGACTGGGATATCAAGAAATTTCGTTTTCTTCGGCAACTTTGCGGTATTTGACGGAAATGAGTTTGGACACACCGAATTCTTCCATCGTTATCCCGTACATGACGTCCGCCATTTCCATGGTTCTTTTGTTATGGGTTATGGCCACAAATTGCGTTTTTTGGGAATACTCTTTCACCAGTTTGTTGAACCTGACAACGTTGGCGTCATCAAGCGGCGCGTCAACCTCGTCTAAAATACAGAAAGGCGACGGCTTTATCTGGAACAGAGCGAAAAGGATGGCTATGGCCGTGAGAGCGTTCTCGCCGGATGAGAGCTGCGTGTTGGAGCTCACCTTCTTTCCGGGAGGCGCGGCCTTCACCTCTACGCCGCTCTCAATCGGATTGGAGGGATCCGTCAGCAGAATATCCGCCGTTCCGCCCTCAAAGAAATTGGCGTAAACATTCTTGAAATTCTCTTTGGCCTGTTCAAAGGTGACGAGGAAATTCTCTTTGATCTGCTTGTTGGCCTCGGATATGATGCTGTTGATATCGGCGATCGCTTTTTCCAGATCGTCGGACTGGCCCTTGAGGAAATTATAGCGCTTCTTCACCCTCTCGTAGTCCTCGGGGGCCAGGAGATTGACGGAGCCTATGGCCTCGACCCTGGCTTTCATTTTGCCTATTTCCTCTTCAGGGAATCTCTGGGGCTCGGGGTATTTCGTCCATGCCTCGTCAATGGTCAGGTTGAATTCCTCGCCCAGCCGGTGAGAGAGGCCTTTCAGCATCTCTTCGGCGTGGCTGATGTCGCTCTTGGCGACCTCGGTGTGTTTCTGGGCCTCGTAAACATCGGAATTCAGGGCGGAGACTTTCTTCCGCAGGTCTTCAAGTTCCTTTCGGCCGTCCTTCTGCTTTTCTTCCAGCTCTTTCATTATCAGGACAGCGTCGACATTCTTCTTTTTCAGATTGCCGAGCTCTTCCTTCATCTGGATGTTTCTTTCATTGAGATATTTCATCTCATGTTCCATCCGGCCTATATTCTTTTCAAGTGATTTCTTTTCCTCGTCCAGGCGCTCAACGGTTTCGTGGGCGGCCTCATATTCCACGGCGAATTTTTCATACTGCTGTTTTTTGGCTTCATACTCAGCCTGGCTGATATGCTTTCTGGTTTCTTCCGCCGAGGCGACAGTTCTCTCAACGGATGTCAGATTATCCTGATGGAGTTTGTGCTTGACATTCAGCGCTGCGAGCTTCTGCTTTTTGTCGGTGATGTCCGATTTGTGCTTCTCAAGGCTTTCCTCAAGATGCTTTTTCTCAAACCTTTTCTCCTCAAGCGCGTCATCCCTGTCGGCAACGCGGTTCTCAAACATCTTAACGCGCGCGCCGTTCTCTATGATCTTTTCTCTCTCTCCGGCGATTGAAGAGGCTGTCTTCACCTGTTCGGCTTCCAGTTTCCTTATATTTCCGAGGCAGTCTTCCACGAGCTTCTGCGCTTCTTTGAGTTTCTCTCTCTGTGAGGCGATATTCTTCTGGGCCGCGGCGGGATCGCTGAAACGCCTGGCTTTTCCGCATATCTTTCCGAAGGGGAATTTCAAGGAAGAGTCGGGAGTGAAAACAGCCCTGCCTCCTTCCGCGGGCGAGAACCCGAATTTAGAAAATATTATCCTGAGGAATTTATCGGCGTATTCATCTTTTATTTCCAGTCCCTCAAAAGGTTGAGCGGCGCCATCGGGCAGTTTGTAGTCCATTATCTCCCGCGCTGATATGAATATCATGTAAGGCACATCCTCGCCCGACGAGAGGGCATCTATGCACGAGTGATCTTTCACAAAGACAACGCGGGGCAAATTCGCCAGAAACGATGAAAGCGCTTCTTTCCATTTTCCTGCGCCTGCCAGAGCGCTTTCCAGATCGCCGAGAATGCCCTGATCTTTGCGCGATGAAAGGAATTTCTCATAGGCGGTTTTGCGCATGGCCGCCTGGTCTCTGGCGGCCTCCAGCCGGTATATCTCCTGTCTGACCTTATCCGTGGCCGATTTGAGTTCCTGTTCTTTTTTTCTTTCAGCGGCTATGGCCGAGGCGGCGGCCTTTGCCGCTTCCTCAAATCCGTTTATCTTTTTTTCTATGTCACCGTTTGCTTTTTTCGCGGTCTCTATTTCTCCCCGCGCGGACAGTATATTTTTTTCCAGCTCGGAGATCTCCGAGGATAATTTCGCGGTCAGCCTGTTTATTTTTTCTATCTCATCTTCCGCCGAACGGATACCGTTAGCGGCGGCGGACGATTCCCTGAGAGTCCCAAAGAGCGCGTTCTTCGCCGCCTGAAGTTTCTCATCAAAAGAAGACGCCTCGGCTTCCATCATGGCTTTTATAGACTCAAAGGCCTTCTGCATCTCGTCTTTCCTGTCGCGCAGGCTCTCGTATTCCGGTTTTTTCGCCTCAAGGTTACGGCTCGTCTCTTCCAGGCGTCCCCGCGCTTCCTTGATCTCATCGGGCAGTTCTTTGAGTTTGGCGGCCGCGCCGGAAAGCCTTTCCTCGAGCACCTTCAGCGATGAAAAGACATTCGTTGACGACGAGCGCTCGCTGTAAAGTTTTTCCTCTATCATATCAAGGTCTATGCGCTTTTTATCGGTTTCGGCGGATACCGCCGTCAGCGCCGAGCGGCGCTGGGTGAGAGTGTCAGAGGAAGCGTCGAGCTCTTTGCCCATGGTATTCTTCCTCTCATAGAAATCTTTGTAATCCAGGAGGATATTGCTGGCGATACCCTCGTCAAGTTTTATTTTCAGCGCCTCAAACCGTTTGGCTTTCCGCGCCTGGGCGTCCAGCAGTTTGATCTCGTTTTCAAGTTCGCTTATAATATCCCGCACCCTGTTGAGGTCATCCTGCGTCCTTGTTATGCGCCTTTGCGCCTCATCGCGGTGCACGCGGTATTTTGTCACGCCCGCGGCTTCGTCAAAGAGCGTCCGCAGGTCTTCGGGGGATGATTCCAGGATGGCCCTGACCTCGCGCAGTTCCAGAGTTGAGTATGTGTTCGACACCACGCCGGTGTTCATGAAGAGTTCTTTTATGTCTTTTAGCCGGACCTTTTCCTTGTTTATGAAATAGCCCGATTCACCGCTGGCATAAAGTTTCCTCACTACCAGCACTTCCGCCATATCAAGATTCAACCATGAATCCGAGTTGTCAAGCATGAGATTCACCTGGGCGAAGCCCACCTGCGAGCGGGATGCGGAGCCGTGGAATATGACATCCCTTTCTCTCAGACATCGCACACGGCGGGGATTTGTTTCGCACAAAACCCAGCGGAGAGCGTCAACAATATTGCTCTTTCCGCAGCCGTTGGGGCCCACAACAACGGTCACGCCGCTCTCAAAGTTGATCCTGACCTTGTCCGCAAATGACTTAAAGCCCTGAATTTCAAGATATTTTAAACGCATAATCGCAGAATACTATAAAATCCGCCGATGTAAATCAAGCCGGACTTTTTTCCCTGACTTTTTTCCGCAGCGCTAATGATGCATTCCCAATAGCAGTGATAGCACCGCAAAGTCGCTTTAGAGCGATATAGGAAAATTTAGGAGAAAAAATCGTGAAAAAATTCCGCTTGTCTGAGATCCGGCGCTAATCCGGGGCGAGTTGCGGGATTTTAGATTTTTTATCCGCTAAGAATTTTCCGTCTAGCGAAAAAGCTCTTTGCGGGGCTGAATCGCGAATGATAATCCTTGCAAATTCTCAGCATAGAAGCTACAATAATTGCTGATATTTTAAAAAGGACGGTATAGAAAAATGAACGCATCAAGAGCAATAGAGAAAATGGTGGACAAGTACGACAGGGTCGTGACTTTCAGGCTGTCGAAAATAGTCAATTCCATTATTCTGACCATCATCGACGTGGAGAGCGCCAACCGCTGGATAGCCGAAAGAAGAGCCCGGAAATACGCGGACGTTATACAGGAGAGGATTTACGACACCTTCTATAACTTTGACTGGCTGATCCATGATTTTCTGAAAAAGTACATAAGTTTCAATCCCGAGGAACGGCTGAAACGCCTTAACCACGCTTTCATCACGGAGAGGCTGTGTATCGCCGCGCTGAAAAAATTCAAAGAGGAATCGGGTAAAGCAGCAGAGCCGGATGACCGGAAAGATCTAGCGAAATTCATAGACAGTGAGCTCAAAAAATCTATCCCCCGGAAAAAATACGACGGGGGGCTCTTCCCCGGCCTCTGTGATGCTGAAAACAAGGAAATATCCGCTTTTCTCCTAGGCAAATTTACGCACTATGCCGGAGTTAAACTCTCCAAAAAACAGGTCTATCCCGGCCGGGAATACATAATGGACATGATAGAAAAAACCCTCAAGGAAATCGGCGAGACCGAAATAGCGGAAAGTTTCATGATCTTCCGCGAAGGGAAAAACAAAATAAAAAACGGCGAGATCTCCGCCCTGCAATTCACCAACAACGGCATCCCTTACGAAGTGTGCCGGAAAACGCTGGAATGGAACATCGCTCACGACTGTGAGAGCCTGTTCAACTTAAACGACTGGATACTCGGCAGGGGCGGCAAGGACATCAGGGAGCTCATAGACCTGTCAGAGAAGAGATTTCGTGACGATGTGGCTGAGGCTGTGGACAAGATAATGGCCCGCAAAAGCGAGATAAAGATGATCATAATCGCCGGGCCCTCGTGTTCCAACAAAACCACGACAACCGTCATAGCCGGCAGAGAGCTGAGCAAAATAGGGCTGAAATTGAAACAGCTGAATGTTGATGATTATTTCAAGAATCTGGAAGACCAGCCGAAAGACGAGTTCGGCGATTACGACTTTGAGATGCCGGAAGCGATTGACATAGAGCTTCTGAACGAGCATTTCGGAGCCTTGCTCAAAGGCCTGAGCATACAGAAACCCAGCTACAATTTCAAATCAGGTAAACGCGATGCTGCCACGGAATTCCACCTGGCCGACGACGAGATCCTTCTGATAGACTGCCTGCACGGACTCTACAGGAGCCTCACCCGTTCGGTGTCGGCATCCAACAAATTCCGCATCTACATAGAATCCATGAATATCCTCAGGAACATAGACGGCGCTTACACCCGCTGGTCGGACATACGCATGATGAAAAGAATGGTGCGGGATTTTCAGCACAGGGGATACAGCCCGAAGCAGACGCTGGCGCACTGGCCATATGTGCGCAAAGGCGAACTCAAGCACATCATACCTTACATTTGCTCGACGGACGCTGTGATAAACGCCGGAATGCCATACGAACTGCCGGCGTTGAAAAAAGTGCTGAAACCGATAATGCCCGATAGTGCTTTTATCAAACAGCTCCGCAATGACGGACGCCTTGACCCTTACATAAGAGGAATGCGCACGCTCGCTCTTGTTGACGCCGCTGCCGAGATGACGGATCTCAATGTCATACCGGGCACTTCACCGTTGAGAGAATTCATCGGCGGAAGCGAATACGAGATACCCCACAACGACTGAACCGATCTGAAACTTTCCCGGGGCAATAGACTCAGCCGGCATCCGTAGACGGCCGCTCGCGTATGCGGCTCGCTGCCAATTCAGGCTTCGCCTGCAATTATGCTTGGCCTTATGCATTGTCACTCAGGGCCGGGGCGAAACCCTTCACTCATATGGCCCGCTCCGAATGCCGCCTGTGTCTATCGTTTAGATAATTTATTGTAAAAATTATTAAAGTGCTTTGTATTCGGCCTGACGCGCTTTGAACTTCGCCTTTTCCACAGAACCGTCCCTCAGAAGAAAACGCGCCTCTTCCATGAGAGCTTTTAATTCCGCCGGGCTTGCTGATGTTGCCGCCTGCGCGGAAGAGACGGCTTTTTCGGCATATTCAAAAGCGTTCATCACAGGTTCCCTGAATGCCTTAAAAGCGTCCGCGGCCGCAAGCATCTCGCCCTTTGACGAGAAGAGAGCTGAATCCTTTGCCCCGCCCGTGTAGTCTTCGGGCAGATTATAGACGAAGCCTTTTATCGCCGGACTGTCGTAACAGGCCGCGAGCATATCTATCAGCCAGTCCCTCTGGCCCGCCTCGGTAAGCGGATAGCACGCGTCCGGCGGCGTGGCGGTCACGGGAGAATGGGGATAGGCGGCTCCGGTCACGATCACGGGAAGACCGCTCATCGCGGAAATTTTCTCCGCGCACAGGATAAAGTTTTTGATCGTCGGCGAGCTGGCGCCATTTTCGTAAGAGTTTTGCGGATAGAATGAGAGCCCCGCGTAATCGGCTTCTATGCCGTATTCCAGGGCGGAAGAAAAAAAATCCCCGCACGATTCCGTATCAAACCATCGGCCGAGGCTGAGCATTATTTTCGCCCGCGGAGCATTTTTCCCGACGGCCGCGGCGGCGGCTTTGATTATCTCAAAAACTTTTGTCCTGTCATCTTTCATAGACACACCGCAGACGGCCAGATCAGTGTCATAACCTATGGAATATAATTTGACCCGCAGTCCGGCGGACTTGAAGTCCCGCGTTATATTTTTAGCGAAAACGCCTGCGGCAAAAGCCTTTTCGCCGCCCGGATAAGTGCTCCAGAGCAAGGGTGCACCCTGAATGTCAACGGAGCATTCCTGATCGCTGAGATAAAGCACAACGCCGGGAATAACCCCGCTCTTCGCGGCGCGCAGAAAATTTTTCAGAACATAGTCAAAACTGTCCTTGCCCTGAGGAGAGACTTTCATTCCCGACAGTGAATGCGTGACGCCTTTTTCCCGGAGAATGGCCATCGCTTCTTTCGGCACGCCGTCGGTGTCAAACCATTGCATTCCGCTGTCATACATGAGCTCGGCACTATCCGAACGCGCCCCTATGATGAATACCTCTTCCCTGCCGCAACCTCCAGCCATCAGATAGACGAGCGCCGGGAGCGCGAGCGCGGCTGCGAAAAGAATTTTTTTCTGTTTTATCGTCTGTCCCTCATCTTGGCCAGAAGCCGCAATATTTCTATATAGAGCCACACGAGCGTTACCATCAGCCCGAAAGCGGCGTACCATTCCATGTATTTGGGTGCCCCCTGCTCGGCGCCGTTCTCTATGAAATCAAAATCCATCACAAGATTCATAGAGGCCACAACCACCACGAAAAGGCTGAAAGCTATTCCCACAAGGCCGCTTGAATGTATGTAGGGCACATTGACCCTGAATAATCCGAGTATGAAAGTCAGGAAATATATCAGCGCTATGGCTCCCGTGGCCGCGACAACCCCGAGTCTGAAGTTATCACTCACTTTTATAAGGCCCGATGTGTAAGCCAGAAGAAGACAGCCTGCCGCGGCAAAGGTCAACGCCGCCGCCTGCATCACTATTCCATGATAACGGCCCTCCATTATCGCTGAAAAACCCCCGAGAAAAAGGCCCTCGAGCACGGCGTAGAGGGGAGCCGTGAAAGGAGACGCTTTCTTCGCGAAAACCGTTATCATACCGACGACAAAACCGCCTATGGCGCCTATGAGCATTAGCGGCATCACCGATATTGAGGCCGCTCCGGGATTGAAATATCTTCTCCACACCCAGGAAGCCGCCAATGCCAGAAGCAAAAGAAGTATTCCCGATTTATTGACGGTGCCCTGCAAAGTCATCTTCTCCGCCGATGAATAATCGGCCGTCACCTCAAAAGTCTTTGAGTTCAGAGCCGGATTAGCTGTCCTCATAAATCACCTCCCATCATTCTGAAAATACGCATGCATGAGTAATAGGACAAAAAAACAAAACCCACGCTTAAAATATTGTTGGCGATAACATTGACCGCCGCTTTACCGTAATCCCTGAACTGGATCATGCTGAAAGTTTCAAGGCTGTATGTGGAGAATGTTGTAAAAGCGCCGAGCACGCCGATTAACAGAAAAAGTTCGGCGTTAGGCGATGGATTTGCAGCTCGGCTGAAAAACGCCCATGCGATGCCTATCATGACCGCGCCCGAGGCGTTAACCGCCAGAGTCCCCCACGGGAATTCCACGGGAATCAAACGCATAATAACTGAAGACACGATGTAACGCGCCGCGGCTCCTATGGCTCCGCCCGCGGCAACAAGTAAGAATCTGCTCATCATAAAAAAAACCCCTTTTACTCCGGCGCACAAGCCGCCGGAGTAAAAGTTTATAAATATGCGCTCTAAAAATCAATCCGAATGGTAATGGGAACGGTGGTAATGGGGACGGTCCCCATTACCGATTGCCGCGGCGGCGCTCAGGGAAATTTTGGCAGGATAAATATTTTACTTGGCTACAATGATACTGAACACAAAACGGAGACTTATAATTCTTTGCCCCCCTTTTTTTGCCTGGTTTGTTTTTTTATTTCTCTCAGATATTTTAGATCCTCAATGTCCTTTGGCCGCCCTGCGGCTTTCTTCATTTTAATGAGGTCATCCAATGAGGCAAAGTTTCCCTTTGTTTTGCCGAGGCGCTCTGTCTTTTTGTTTTTCCATATCTCTTTAAATGTCACGCCTTTTACTGAAGGATGAATATCTAAACGATTGGACTGCCCCCTGAACAATACCTTATATTTTAAAATATCCTCGTCACTCATATCTTGAAAATCGTATCCTAAAGATTCAATTGCGATTCGACATTTTCGTATATTCTCTATTTCCGGTTTTACAAGTATATCTATATCCAGAGTGTCACGAGTATAACCTATCGACGAAAATGCGAATGCGCCGATAATTACATACTCTACTTTATTTTCGTTTCAAGGATTTTATTATGTTTTCTGCGGATTGTTGATCCATTATGGATTCCCCTTCTTCTTTCTAATAGTTTAGAGCGTTCAAATAAAAGTTTAAACCTTTCTTCGGTGGTTAACGCCAACATTTGAGCGACATCGTATTCTAATTCCGCCCGCTGAGCCTCAGGAGTCCCCTCCTCATCCGGCCGGATGAGCAATAAACCTTTTAACTTTCTCATGGTATTATTATAGCAAGTTTCGGCGTTCCACAAAAATGCAAATTCGGGACAAAATGGGAATAGCGCGCGGAGTGCTTGACAGACATATGAACATATGATAATGTGTTCATATGTTTACGGAGGGACGACCATGAAACAATATGTGAAGATTTTTAAAACGCTGGGTGACGACACAAGACTCGGGATTTTTCTTCTCCTCGCGGGGGGCGAACTCTGCGTGTGCGAACTCGTAAAAACACTGGGGATGGAGCAGTCGGCTGTCTCGCACAGCCTGAGAAAACTTGAAGCCGCCGGAATTGTCAAAAAAAAGCGCTCGGGAAAATGGAAACTTTATTCTCTCACGGATTTCGCCTCAAAGGATAAGATCCTCAAATGCATCTCTAAAGAAATAAATTTAACCCCTGCCCTCTCCCGCGGACTCAAACTCTGCGAAAAACAAAAAGTGCGCTCGAACTGCGGAGCGAACCAAAGGATTTCAAAAAAATGAAAGAACGGAATAAATTCTTAGCGATCATCGCCGTGTTTCTCGCGGCTTTTTTCATTCCATTTGACAACCCCGTGATCAGACGATCGGCGCTGGAAGCCTTTATGATGCTGCGGGAATACGCCAGGGCCCATGTGCTGCTGTGCCTTGTCCCCGCGTTCTTTATAGCCGGAGCCATCGCGAATTTTATCTCCCAAAGTTCCGTAATAAAATATTTCGGGGCGGAAGCTAACAAAATTTTATCGTATTCGGTGGCGGCTGTTTCGGGAACCATCCTGGCGGTCTGTTCCTGCACGGTGCTCCCTCTTTTCGCTGGGATTTACAAAAAGGGAGCCGGCATATGACCGGCGACGGCATTTCTTTATTCGGGCCCCGCGATAAATGTGCTGGCGATAATCCTGACAGCGCGTATCCTCGGCGTTGAAATGGGAATTGCCAGAGCGCTGGGCGCGATCGTATTTTCCGTGATAATCGGTTTGCTGATGCACTTCATTTTTTACAAAGACGACGCGAACAGAGAAACCGGCGGGAAATTAAATTTCGGACAGGATGATCAGCGCGAAAAACCGCTCTGGAAAACAGCCGTTTATTTTGCCGTTATGGTGGCGATCCTTATTTTCGCGAACTGGAGCAAAGCCGAAAATGTGGGCGCGTGGCAATTCATATACGGAATAAAGTGGCATATCACCGGCGCTCTGTTCCTGATCCTGGCATTTATCCTTTACGGCTGGTTCAGGAAAGATGAGCTTTCGGCATGGACGAATTCAACATGGGGATTCGCCAAGCAGATACTTCCCCTGCTTATGGCCGGCGTTCTCGTCGCGGGCTTTCTTCTGGGGCGCCCGGGGCACGAGGCTCTCATCCCCGCGAAATGGATCGTCACTTTGGTCGGAGGAAACAGCCTATGGGCAAATTTTTTCGCGGCGGTTTCAGGGGCTCTCATGTATTTCGCGATT
>PHAM01000058.1 GCA_002841685.1 Elusimicrobia bacterium HGW-Elusimicrobia-2
TGAACGGCATACATTCTGTCATTTCGAGCGAAGCGAGAAATCTTAGATTCTTCGTCGCTAACGCTCCTCAGAATGACATGAGAGTACGAATAATTCAGGCTATGTATCTCTAAAAACGCTTATCCCTTTCTGCCAGATTCCTATTCTCACCTTTTTGCCGTTATAAAGTTTATGCCTCTGATAAATATAAGAAGGAAATTTCAATTCAAAATTCAGAGCCGACTCAACTTTTATAATACAGGAGTCGCTTAAAAAATGAGACGCCTTTATCGCTCCCTCAAAAATATTGTCTTTTAGTTCATCCCTGACGGCGAAATTTTCTTTCATAATTTTTATATCCTGCGCTCTTATTGAGAATGTCACTTTTTCTCCTTTGCTGAAATTTTTGTCATTACACGCGGTGATTTTAAAATTTTCTCCCGTTATTATTATTCTTTCGCCGTCCAGTCCGGCAATTTTCCCTGAATAAATGTTCCTGATTCCAAGGTATTGCGCCACTTCCGCCGACGCGGGTTTTGAAAAAATATCCTCTTTTTCGCCCTGCTGAACAATTTCACCGTTGATTAAAACGCCCATTTTTCCGGCAAGCACCGCGGCCTCGTCAAGATTGTGAGTTATATGAATCACCGGAATTTTAAGGGTACTCAATAAATCTTTCATTTCAAACCATAAATTAGTTTTAAGGCCTGTATCGATTGACGAAAAAGGTTCGTCAAGAATAAGGATTTCCGGATCTGCCAGCAGCGCTCGTCCCAAAGCGACCCTCTGTTTCTCGCCGCCCGAAAGATTTACGGCTGTTCTTTCAAGAATTCCGTCTATGCCAAGCGTTTTTACAATATAATCTAATCTGCCTTTGATATCTTTCATGTCTTTTTTTTGCATCCGGGGCGCGAAAAGAAGATTTTCACGGACATTCATATTCGGAAAAAGAGCGAAATCCTGAGGAAGATAACCTATTTTTCTTTTTTCCGGCGGGAGTTCCGTTATATCCGCTCCGTTGAGGAAAATTTTGCCTCCGGAATTCCGGTGCAGTCCGCAGACGCACTTGGCAAGAGTTGTTTTTCCGGATCCCGTGGGCCCCAGAAGAACAAAATACTCACCTTTTTCTACTTTCAGCGTCACCGCTTTAAGCAGGAAATCACCTGCTTTGTAATAAAGGTTTTCTATTTTCAGCATATTCTTTTATAAGAAAAAGCGTTCCCAAAGAAACGACCAGCGAAATCAAAGTGAAAACGCACGCGCCGCGCACATCGGCGCTTGAAAAATTCAGAAAAATCGCGATTGGAAGAGTTTCCGTCTTCATCGTGGTTGCCCCCGCAAGCATTACCCCCGCTCCGAATTCCCCTATCGCGCGCGCAAAGGCAAGAAAAAAAGCGGCGATTATTCCTTTTTTTGAAAGAGGCAGGAGCACCTTAAAAAAGGCCTGAATTTTTGTCGCCCCGAGGGTTCTCGCGATTTCCTCGTATTCGGGCCCAACAGAATTGAAGACCATTTTAATGACATTTACCGCAATGCCGAAAACGACAACCCCCTGCGCGAAAACAAGGCCGGGCACTTCATAAACAACGCCGAAAAAATGACTTTCAAAAAATTCGCCGATCGGCGTTTTGAAAAACATCAGAAGCATTGCCCCCAGAGCGACGGGAGGCATGACAACGGGAATAAACAAAAGCGTTTCAACGGCGTTTTTCAGAGGGAATTTATGACGCGAAAGAATGTAAGCGACAGGAATTGAAATTAAAACGGCAAGAGCCGAAGAAGAAAAGGCCGTGATGAGGGTGAGTTTCACCGCGAAGAAAATCTCATTTTTGGAAATAGTTCCCACAGAAGAACTTGTTTGCATCTGAATAATTGTTGAAATTATGAGCGCCGCGAAAAAAGCAACTGTCAGTACAAAAACCAGCCGAAACAAAAACAGCAGGAATTTATCACGCCAGCCGCCTGCGCTCCAGAACTTTTTGAATCCTCTCATATCAGTGTCCACTCTCATATTATCCTAACCTGCATTATTCACACTACGCTATTCATAAGTCTATTTCCAAATCGATTTATACATTCTCCAAGTATTTTATTCTACAAATAGCCATTTTGCAAGGTAACTATGCGGCTGGACATGGCGCTCTCACTTTCCTATAATTTTGAAATATTTATCGGGAAGTTTATAACATCCTCCGATTTTCGCTTTAGGAGCGAATTTTCTCGCTTCGCCCTCGTCCGAAATATAGCCCCATTTTTTGAAGATTTGCTTCCCTTTCGCGGAGAGAACATAATTGATGAATTTGTCCGCGAGTTTCCTGTTTTTTACAAAACTTCCCACGGCAATCGCATTATAGGAAAGACGGGGAATTCTTTCGCCCGGGATTTCTATGAGCTCAACTTCTTCCGGATTCCACGCCTTGAAAACCCGCCAGCCGAGAATCGCGTCCACTTTTCCGAGAACAGCAAGATTTGCCGTTGAAGCACAGCCTTTCGCAAACACGACGGTGTTCGCCATAACTTTTTCCAGCAAATTGTTATAGTCAAGGAGCTCGGCGCAATAAAGGCCGAGACAGACAGTTTCGGGATTACCTATTCCGAACCTCACGCCTTTTTTCGCCAGGTCATCAAGACATTTTATATTTTTCGGATTTCCCTTTGGCGTTATAATCGCCGGAACAAGATACGTGCCTCTTCTTGAAGTTCCTTTCACAAGGAGCCCTTTCTCCTCGCCGATTATGACATAATCGGGTGAGCCGCAAAGATAAACGTCTCCTCTCTTTGTGATTTCCATCTGAGAAAGAAGATTTCCCGAACCGCTGTAAATCACGTTAACTTCAACTCCTGTTTCTTTTTCAAAATTCACTATAATTTCTTCCATCGGCACTTTTACCGCGGCGCCGCAGAAAAAATCCAGTTTCGGCAGCGCTTTTTTACCGCAGGCGCTAAAACCGAAAACAACTGTTAAAACTAAACCCAAACTCAAAAACTTTTTCATTTTTTTCCCCCTTGCTTTATTGAAGCTTTCCCGTTTTGCAAAATTGTTTCACCGTTTATCCCGTCCTAGAAACAATATTGGAGCTGAACGATAAAACTGTCGTTGTCCACTTCATTTTTAGCTTCTTTTTTGAGAATATAATTAGCCTGAAGCTTAATTTTTTCAACGGGAAAATAATTCAGCCCCAGTGTCTTCCATATAACGTCTTTGGCGTCGGTGACACTGTTATTGGGATCGTACTCCTCATATCTGGCGACTGCCGACAGTTTTTTAGGAATCACGAAACAGCTGCCGGTTACGCCGAAGCCTGCGGCGCTTACTTCTTTAATCGCAGAATCATCAGGCTTATAATTTCCCGTGATGTATTCCGCTTTCAGAGAAATGTCATCCTGCTTAAATTCTATATCCGCCTGAGCGATGCGTTTTTCATACGAGGCAAATCCCGCAGTTGCAATTAATGCTGTTTCAATTTTACTATCGCCTTTGACGCCTTCATGCGAACCCGCAATACTGAATCCCGCTTTGATTTCCGAAGAAGTCGCCGCGCTTAAGCGTGCGGCATAAAAAGAATTATCATCATTGTCCGCGGCATTCGGACCGCTCCCGTTAAAGACGCCGGCGGAATAAGAAATTTTATTTTCAGCTAATTTTCCTTCGGCCATAATGCCTGTATCCCGGCATGTTGAGGGAAACATCTCGGCTATAAATTGATATTTATTTATCAAGTCGCCCTTTGTCGCGGGGGTTAAGGCCTCAGCGCTAATCGGAATTTTGAACTGTCCGCTTTTTATTTTCAGCGCGTCATTCAGCTTGCACTCCAAATAAGCGTCAAGCAGAAGCGGCGTAACCGATGTTTCCGCCAGAATTTTGAACGAAAACCGCTCATCTAAATTTCCCGTGAGTTTTACTCTCGCCCGCTTAATCGCAAATGAATCTTTTTCGGCCGCCCCTGCGGAAAATCTTGAATGAATAAACCCGCCCACTTTCACATCTTCCGCGTACACGCCCGCGCAAAACCCGAACGCCAAACACAAACCTAAAAACTTTTTCATAAAACCCCCTTGCATTTATATGTACATCATAATGCAAGCAAGGAGGGTTGTCAAGCCCGCCGCGACATCAGAACGCAAAACATAATCGCGGGCAGCGGATGGTATCCGTCAGGATTGTAACTGCGCCGTGCCGCGCCGACGGCGCATGGAGGGTGAAAGCAAAATACGCGACGGATCAGTTCAGGCGATAAGAAGAGATTGTGCGCTTTTTTGTTTAACCAATTTTTGCTGTTCCCCAAGAATGCTTTTTTCATAGGCAAGCGACAGCTCAGCCGGCGTTGAAGCGCTTCCTGAAAGGAGCGCGGCTGCTTTTTTAAAATCCGAATCCATTCTGAGAAAATTGGCTTTCTGGATATCGCAGTAGAATATTCCCCGGGAATCCGAAAATTCTTTGAATATTTTACGCGCGTCACCGTTCATTTTAACGGCTGCTGACTTATGATCGAGGAACCAAAGCGTTTGCGACAGGCCCCACATGGAATAAGCCATATTCCAGCGGTCATTGATTGTTTTGTATATGGAAACGGCTTTCTTATAAAGTTTCTCCGCTTTTTTGAGATCTTTTTTCATTCTTGCGGCGCTGCCGAGGCCGCAGGATGAATAAGCTATGCCGAATTTTTCCTTTTTCCGAGAAAAAATTTTGTTTGCCGAAAAATAGCTTTTGGCTGAGAGGGCATAATCGCCCAGAAGCCGGGCTGTGCCGCCTATGCCGCAGAAGACATAAGCCTTCGCGGACGGACCCTTTGTCAGCGGCAGGGCTTTCAAAAAATAGTGGAAACCCTTTTGGGGGTTTCCACCGTAGCGTTCTATACCCCCGCGAGTCCAGTGCGCGAAGCCCAATCCCTCGGAGTCCTTTTTTCTTTTGTATATGGAGGCGGCGCGGATGATTTTTTTCCGCGCTGTTTTAAAATCGCACAGCATCCTGTAAAGAATGGCCTCTTCGCAGAGACTGTCGGCATCGCCCGGAACAGGCTTGAGATAGTGAAGCGCTTTCGCCGGATTGCCCATCATACGGTATATCCACACGAGCAGTTTCCCCGAGCGTTCATCCGCCTTTCTATGCGCCAGAAGAGCTTTCCTGAGGGCGCGGGCATAATTGCCGGAAAAAATAAATTTTTCAGCCCTTTCGCACAAATCTATTTTCTTAAGCGCCATGTGTTTACCACCTTTGATTTTTGCTTTTAATTTCTTATCATAACATTGAATCGGCAGAAACGGAAATATAAATGCGAAAAAAATCCAGAAAAAACAAAGCCCCGGGGCGCGATGAACATCGCGCAGGGCCCGCGCGAGTGTGGCCTGCGCCGGTATCCCGGAACATAGACAGTAACAGCGCAACACGCTTTAGCAGACCTTTGGCCTCGTATGCGGCGGCCGGCGGCGTGATACTTATTTTCCTGGCGCTCTTTTCGGCGAAACTCAGTATTTTCGACAAGGGCTGCAATATTGACGCCGGAGAATTCGGACTTTTCAGAGTCGAAGAGGCCACCCGCTACAGATATGCGAAACTTGTTTCCGAAGGCCAAAAAATCCCCGGCATCGACCATCGTATACAGTATCCCGAAGGTCTCAATGTCAAAAAATATTTCACCACCCTGTCGCAGCGAGTTCTCGGGGGCACTTACAGGTTTTTTCATTTCAAGACGCCATTCCACAAGTTCGTTATTTATTTTATGTTCCTTTATTCCTCTCTTTCAATAATAGCTTTGTATAAATCAGCGCGTCTCCTCGGAGGCAGCAGAATGATGTCTCTGGCGGCCTGCGCTTTTTACGCAGGGAGTTTCGCGTCAAGCTCCAGAACGATAGCAGGGGGCCTCGTCGAGGAAGATTTCGCCCTGCCTCTTATGTTTTTTGCCCTGCTCTTTGTCCTGAAAGCTCTCAAAAGCCGAAAGCGCGCGTACCCAATAGCCGCCGGAGCTCTCCTGGCGGGAGCCGTCAGCGCCTGGCATGTGAGCCAGTTCTTTTATCTAATCCTCACGGCCATATTATGTTTTATATACATCTGCCGAAATGAGGAACGGGACAATATTTTTAATCTCCTCGCGCCGGTTATAGCCATTCTCACGGCAGCGGGTATCGTCGTACCGGTTCTCAGGGGAGGATATTTTCTTCTCTCATTCAGCCAGCTCCTGGGATACGCTTTTATCCTCCTGCATCTGATAGGTTCAAAATTCCGCTTTCTGGTGAAAAACATCATCACCACAAGCACTGTTTTTCTTATACTGACCGGGATTATCTTCGTTGCGTCGCGGCCGATCCTTAAAGAACACGCGAAAAATTACGGCCATGTTTACACGCTCATGTTCAACAAAATACGCTATTTCGGCAACAAGCCCACATTTGAGGCCGAGGTAAAAAAACTGCCCTTTGACACAAAAGTCCTCTGGCAATCTTCTTTCGTCAGCCCCGGTATGCAATTCACAAAGGAAATTTTTCTCATCGCTTTTATTTTCGCTCTGCCTGGATTATTCGCCGGGGCCCTTAAAATAATAAAAGAGAAAGACAGCGGAGTATTTATTTCCATGGCGGCCCTGGCAGGATTCTTCATCCTTTTTCTCCTGGTAAAACGCCTTTATGTTTTTGTCATATATTTTCTGTGCATACTCATGCCGCTTGCAACCGCCTTCCTGCAAAAAAGAAAATATTATTTCGCGGCCTGCGCGATTTTTTTCGCGGGCTCGGCCATGCAGTGGGACACGGCCTACCCGAAACTGAAAAATGTGCCCCGGAGGATAAACACTTACAAGCAGGATCTGATAAAACGCATGAATGAAAAGCTCCCCCCCGGGAGCGTTCTTCTCTGCAACATAGGCATAGCGCCCGAGATCGTCCAGAATTCATCCTTCTCAACCGTCCTCCATAATCACTATGAGGAGAAAAATATACGCGATAAAACGGAGGAATTCTATAAGCGCATGTACGGCTCCGAAAAAGATCTCTACGGCTTCGCGAAACAATACGGCGCAGAATATCTGATCTATCACTGGGAGTTTCTCTTTGATAAATCCGTGAACTCCATGCGCTATCAGGTGGACGCCATGAATCTCTTCAAAACCTGCGCCGCCTACAGACTGCATTTCGATGAAAAGAACCTGGAATATTTCACCCTGATCTATCAGAACGACTATTACCGTCTGTTTAAAATACATTCCGCCACGGCGCCTGACGGCCAGGAAGGGACAGGCAGGGACTTTCACCGTAAGGCGGCTCCGGCAGAACTTGAATACGTGCCGTTTTTCAACAGCCTTGTTTTTGAACCGCAGGATAAAATACTCTATATGGAGGATATGCGCGAAAAAGGCCCTCTCTTTGACGACGAATACGCCCGGGGCAAAATGGATGCGGTGTGGTCGCTGCCTCAGCTCAAAAACCGGTCGGACGCGGCCATCGCTTCGGGTAATTTTGAGGAAGCCGAAAAAATATATCTGAAAATGCTTGAAACAGATCCTTATTACAGCAGAACCAGAATAATCATCAGCGATTTTTATATGCGGTCCGGACAGTATTCAAAAGCCCTGCCGCACACGCTCTGGCTTGTTCAAAATTATCCGTCAGCGCAAAGTTATTATTATCTGACAGAATCATTGCGCGCGAGCGGTTATGAAAAAGAGGCGCGCGACGCCGCGGAAGAGGCGCGGAAACTTTTTCCGAAAGATCTCCGTTCCAAACAGTAAACCTTACGCCCTGTAAGCGGCTATAAGTTCTTTGACTGAGTTTCCTATCGTCTCAAATCCGCCGGACTCAATGAGTTCTTTTCTGAATATGCTGCCGCCGAAAGCCGCCCCGGATGCGCCGGATGAAAAAAACTCTTTTATGTTTCCCGCGTTCACGCCTCCGCAGGCGAGCAGTTCTATATCATTGAACGGGCCTTTGATCTCTTTGAAGTAAGAGGGCCCGAAAAATTTCGCCGGGAAGACCTTCACCATTGCCGCTCCGGCAAGCCAGGCCTGATGTATCTCCTGCGGCGTCAGCGCGCCGGGAAACACAGTGACACCCTGTTTAACACAAAGCCCGGCGACTTCTTTCACAAGTGTAGGCATGACAATGAATTCCGCGCCGGAATCCAGCGCTTCTTTCAGCTCGTCTGCGCCTAGCACCGTTCCCGCGCCGAGCATAAGATTTTTCCCGGCTGTTTTTTTTATTATTTTCAGGACTTCGCCCGCCTTTTCGGTATTCATCGTCACCTCAAGCGTTCTCAGACCCGAAGAAACAATGCAATCGGCAAACGAGGCGGCTTTATCCAGCGGAAGGCCCCTGATAATTCCCATCAAGGGAAGCTCTCTGAATTTTTTTATGTCCAAAAGTTGCGCTCAGTCCATCTCAAGGTCCACAAGACTCTCGTAGAATGCTTTGTAATTTTCCTTAGCGTCGCTGTTTCTCAGAGCCATGGCCGCCTTGGGATGCTGATTCGTCATTCCGGCAATGGCGTACGGTATGATGTAACCCCATTCTATCTTTTCTCTCAGCGGGATAAATTCCTTTGATATCAGGTCCAGTACCGGCCTTATGTTGAATTTGGGATTTTTGAGAAATCCGATGAGCAGCTCAAGGGGGCAATTCCCCGCCGCGCGACCTATGCCGTAAACAGTGCCGTCAAGAAAATTCGCGTTATGTATTATGGCTTCTATTGTGTTTCCGAAAGCGAGCTGCTGGTTATTATGGCCATGGAATCCCACCTCCTTACCTTTAAGATAAGTCTGGTATTTTTTAACAAGGTATTCCACCTGTTCCTGATAGAGCGCTCCAAAACTGTCAACGATATACACGGCTATCACCTTGCTCTCCGCCTGTATCTGCCGCAGGGCCTCATCCAGCTCCGGGCCCTGATCGCGCGAGATAGCCATTATATTTATTGTGGTTTCATAGCCTTTATCCGCGAAATCATTCGCGAGAAAAATCGCCTTGTCTATGTCTTTGACATACGAGGCCACCCTGACCATGTCCACCGGGCTTTCGGAAGCGGGCTTCACCTCTTCCATATCCACCCGTCCGACATCAACCATAACGGATATTTTCGACTTTGATTCAATTCCGTCCGTCACCCTTTTGATGTCCTCGTCGTCGCAGAATTTCCACGGGCCATATTCCTTTGACGAAAAAAGTTTGCGGGAATTCTTATATCCCAGCTCTATATAATCAGCCCCCGCTTTCGAGAGAGACTTATACACCGCGCGCACGAAATCAAAACCGAAATTGTGCTTGTTTATAAGCCCGCCGTCCCTGATCGTGCAGTCAAAAACTTTTATCTCCGGCCTGAACATTATTCACCTCCACCGGGGGCGACAAGAAAAAAAGCCAGTGACCCCACTATGGGAAAACCAAGTATCAGCAACGCCCAGAGAAAACGCGGGATCTCGTCCAATTTCGCCTGCCCCAGTCTGATCAGGGACATCGCTATGAAACAAACCGCGCCTATAACCACCGCCAAAATCACCAACATCCCCAGAATACCGGGTCCTGTGCACATACCGACCTCCTTAAACCGGTTCCTCCGGTTATTCAATGTTTATAACAAAATTATGTCTTTTCTTCAAAAAATTACGGGGTATTTTATTTTGCTTTTGAATTAAATCTGAAGAACTCTGACAGTCTTGAAAAAAAACCTTTGCTCTCTTCCGGCCGCGCATGCAGAAGGTCGAGCGTCCTCTGCGAGGTGCGGACGGCCATTGTTCCCCGTATCCTGTTTTTGAGTTGCGGGTTCTTTTCCACGATAGCGCTGAAATCATTTTTCAAAAGCACAAACAGCTCGGCCCTGCTATCGGCGATCGCCGTCGCGTTTCTCGGTTCCCCGGAAACCAGCGCGCTCTCGCCGAAATAACTGCCGGGATTAAGTTTAGTGATGAGCTGTTTGTTTTTATCCGCACGGGATGCCCATACGGAAACCGTTCCTTTGTAAACAATATAAAAACAATGCCCCGGATCCCCCTGCCTGCAGATAATGCTTTTCCCGGCGAAGCTTTCTTTAAAAATGCTTTCGGCCAATTTATCCATTTCGCCGAAGGTCAGCACAGATAAAAAATTGATTTTCTTCAGCGTCTCATAAAGCCATTTGCGCTCGGGCGCGCTTAAAGGCGTGAACATGCCCTTCTCCTTTTCATGATCCATCCCGCCCGTGCAGTTTTTTCTTGATCTTGCGCTGCGCACGATCGGCGACCGTCTCTGTCACGGAATACATCACCGGCACCACAAAAAGCGTGAGAATGGTAGATGCCATCAGGCCGAATGCCACCGCCGCGCCGAGCGGAGCCCTCATCTCCGCTCCCTGCGAAGTTGTAAAGGCCATAGGCAGTATTCCCATTATGGTCGTCAGGGCCGTGATGAGGATGGGCCTGAGCCTCGCTGAGGCCGCCTGGATAATAGCCTCGTGTTTTTCCATACCCTGTTTCCGCAGGCGGTTCACATAATCAACAAGCACTATGCCGTTATTCACCACTATGCCTCCGAGTATTATCACGCCCATCATCGCGGGAACTGAAAAGGACATCCCCATAACAATAAGCCCCATTATGACGCCGATGATGGACATAGGGATGGAGAACATTATCACAAAGGGCTGTGTCAGAGATTCAAACTGCGCCGCCATTATCATATAGATCAATATCGCGGCGGCCAAAAACGCCAGCATAAGATCAATCATGGTCTCCGCCATCTGCTTGTAGGTACCGCCGTATTCCAGAAAATAACCCTTGGCCATGGGAAAATCAGCAAGGCGCCCCTTTATATCAGCGACAACCTGGCCGATAGAACGGTTGGCGACATTGGCCCCGATGGTGATTTTTCTCAAACGGTTTTCCCTGTCGATCTTGAGAGGCCCGACACCTTCTTTTAATTGCGCGACGTCTTTCAAATAAATGACTATGTCGTTAGTGCAGAAGTGTGTAAAATGTGATATAGTTGTCTTATGAATTATCAATATCAGCCGTTGAACTTAGTGGAATTCTTTTCTGCT
>PHAM01000059.1 GCA_002841685.1 Elusimicrobia bacterium HGW-Elusimicrobia-2
TGCAAAATAAGGAGCTGGCTGGCGAACTCCATCCCGCCGGGGCTTAAGATAAGTTTTGCCGTCGGTATAGGCCTATTCCTCACCTTTATAGGATTGAACGAGACAGGGATAGTCACACTCGGCTCCCCCGGCGCTCCCGTGCATGTGGGTAATTTCACCGATCCCACAGTTCTGCTGGCGATATTCGGTTTTATCCTCATGTGTTTTTTTATGATAAAGAAAATAAAGGGAGGCCTTCTTCTCGGTATTCTTTCGGTTACATTGCTGTCGTTTGTTTTAAAGCTGTCTCCAATCCCCGCAAAATGGGTCAGCATGCCGCCGAGCATATCCCCGATCTTCTTACAACTCGATATACTGGGGGCGCTCAACTGGGGTTTCTTCTCGGTAATACTGACTGTCTTTGTGATGGATTTTGTGGATACGATGGGCACGCTGATAGGCCTGTCATTCAAGAGCGGGCTTCTTGACGAGAACGGCGAACTGCCCGAAATTGAAAAACCCATGCTCTGCGACGCCATAGCGACAGTCGCGGGAGCTCTTCTGGGAACCACAACCACGGGAACTTATATTGAATCGGCGACCGGAATTGAAGCCGGGGGGAAATCAGGGCTCACGGCTGTTGTAACGGCTTTCCTTTTTCTGACGGCGTTATTTTTTGCGCCGCTTTTCCAGGCCATCCCGTCTTTCGCGTACGGCCCCGCGCTGATCATGGTGGGAATGATCATGCTCTCCCCGATCGCAAAGCTGGATTTTGACGACCTGACGGAGCTGATCCCCGCCTTTACCGCTCTCGTCCTGATGAGTTTTACATATAACCTGGGAATAGGGATGACCGCAAGTTTTGTGATGTATCCTCTTGTGAAGATCCTCTCCGGCAGGACAAAAGATGTTTCGCAGGGTATGTGGATACTCGGCGGACTCTCGCTTGTATTTTATGTATTCTTCCCGTATTGATCCGGTTTTTCCGGCTTTGCAAATAGGGGAATATGCTTTTTTGCACTTACTTTTATGAAGCCATTGGAACCGCATCGTTGTCTGATTATATTTATTTTTCTATGCGCATATCCCCACATAATGCGGGCTTCCGAACCGCCGCGAGAAGAGGATACTGGCGACGAACAGCTGCGTTTCTGGGATCACACCCATGAATTCATATCAAAAGGCCTGTATGCTCCCGTCGCGTGGTTTGATGACTTTTTCAGCGACGAAAGAGCGCTCGAGGAAGTGCCGGCGAGATCAAAGGTCAGGCTGCGCAGTGACCTGAGATTCTCGGAAGGCGGGCAGGCCTATATGCGCACCTTTTTGCACGCGAGCATACGTCTGCCGAAAGCGAGCAAAAAGCTGAAGCTGATCATCAGTGACGAGGATGAGGACGCTGTGCCCGTCACCACCGGCGAGCTTGTTAAAACCGGCGTCAGAAATGCGACGGACGCCGACCGCGCCGATGTCGGACTGAGATATAATGTCCTTGACACGATGCTCTCCAGACTGCATTTCGGATCGGGCATGAAGGCCGAAACCCCGCTTTCACCCTATGTGCGCGTCTACTACAGGCATCTTTTCCCTTTAACGGAAGTCTCGCAGATCCGCTTCAGCGGCCAGGCCCGGGTGAAGCACAACGAGGGCTGGAGAAATACTCTGCAGCTTGGCGTGGAGAGATTGTTTTCCGAAAGCAATATCCTGCGCTGGAGCAACGCCGTTGTTTTAGAAGCCTCCGATGTCGACTATAACTGGTCGAGCTACATCGGCTTCCAGCAGCAGATATCAGCGAGGAACGCTCTGTCATACACCCTGGGCATGTCGGGGGTGTCCGACCGGAGGCTCATCGTCGAGAATTACAGGGCGAGCATCCGCTTCCGGCGTAATTTTTATAAGGGCTGGGTTTTTTATGAGATAGAGCCCGCGAACGACTGGCCGCGGGATGACTTCGGCGCCTATTCGCCCGTGGCCTCTATCGCCTTCCGTCTGGAAATACAGTTCGGCCGCTGATCCGCGGTGGTTGCAGCGCCGTTTTCTTTTTAAATCGCCGGCATATCTGATAAAATAAAACTGTTTGCTCTTTATCGGGAACAGGGAGGATTTATGAGTGCGCCGATCTTTTACGGCGAGTTTGACGGGCGCAGAAAAAAGAGGGTGCTCATCAAGATAATAGGCGAATAGCGCCGCCTGTTCAGGTCGCTTTTAAAGATTAAACGCTGTAGCGCTTTCCGCTGTCTTTTTCCCAGAGGCCGGGGTTTTTGGCTATCCAGCCGGACATCATCTCGTAGCAGAGCGCGAAGTCAAGGTCTATGAATTCCGTGCCGTGGTCGGTGAGGAATTTCACATCTCCCTGATAATTCCGTTTTTCCCCGACGATGCACTTGGATATGCCGAATGTGACGATGGCCCCCGCGCACAGGTAGCAGGGCATCAGCGTGCAGTATAGCTGGGCGCCCTCAAATGACGCTTTGCGTCCGGCGTTGCGCATGCACACGATCTCGGCGTGGGCGAGGGGATCCCCGTCCTGCACCCTGCGGTTATGGCCCCTTGATATTATCTTACCGTCCCTGACCAGCACCGCGCCTATGGGTATCCCCCCTTCGGACATGCCTTTCCTCGCTTCGTCAACCGCGGCTTTCATGAAATCGTTCATAGCGTTAATTGTACAAAATCTCAGCCGCGTGTGTAAAAGAAAAAAGTGTCGTGTTGCTTTTATAAATCTGAAATATTGTATAATGCGGCATGTTGTTAAAAGGATAGGCGGTCTCAGTAATTTAATAACAGAGAGGAATAATGTCAGACAAAATAAATTTAAAAAAGGAAGGTAAAATTATGAGAAAGTTAATGATATTTGTAAGTTTGGCCGCGGTATTGCTTTGCGGTAATGCATCAGCGCAGACCGGGGATTATGAATTGGGGGTTATTTTAGGTGAGCCTACTGGATTAAGCGCTAAGTTGTGGACAGGAGACAACACAGCGATTGATGGCGCTTTAGCATGGTCAACAGGGGGAAATGATAATGACAGTCTATATTTCCATGCTGATTATCTTATTCATAATTTCAATTTTATCAAGGTAGAGGAAGGGAAACTTCCCTTTTATTATGGTATTGGAGGAAAAGTTAGAATTAGGAATGATAGAGACGATAGATTGAATGATTCTGACGATTTCAGGACCGGTGTTCGTATTCCGGCAGGACTTGACTATATCTTTGAAGGCGGCAAGGTTGATATTTTTCTAGAAATTGTTCCTGTCTTTGTTATAGCGCCGGATTCGGATTTTGATATAAATTCAGGACTTGGCATCAGATATCATTTTTAGGCAGACATTTGTCCAGAAGTCTCTGAAGTCAAACATTCCGGAATCAGAATCAATAAACTGGTTTTTAACGAGAAATGTTAAACCGATCGTTGCTTTTATCACCTAAAGCGAGGAAGTCAGGGAAGGATGTTAAGTTCCGTAAAAGGGCAGTCAAAATTTGAATAAATGAGAAGTTCCGCTTTTATATTTTTTGACGGTATCAAAAAATCTTTTTTTAATACGCTGATTAACCGCTGTGTCTGAATTTGGGAGATGGCGTTCTCAACAGTGTGGCATTTTATTTCAACTCCAGGGTCAGTTATATGCGCAAAGACAGCCATGAGCGAGGAGATCATATCTTTTCCGGGGTCCGTTAAACGGTTATTATTATCAAACATATCAGCATTGCTCAGCTCCGCAGTCAGATTCCCGTCATAGTGTTTTATAATCATGCCGAATGAAAAAGCTTCGCCGTAAAAGCTGTATTTTTTCCCGTTGCCGGTGTTAAGGACCAGAAGAGGGGAATAGGGTACGCCGGGATGAAATTTTTTGATGTCTTCTTCTTTTATATTAATCTGATCGGGAACTTTTCCCTGCCCCCCGTACCGCGCCATTTTTTTTCCGCGCGAGTTAACTATAGTGATTTCCCAGGTTTTAACATCAGACGAGCATTCTATGATAAAGTTCCCGTAATAATAGGGTTCGGATGATTTCTTCCAAATTATTGGGATTTTGCGGCTATGCAGCAGTGAAACAGTGTCCGAGATGAGGGAATGAACGGCGGGCCGGATTTTCCGTACATCAAGAAGGGGGAAAAAATCTTTGGTTATAATAGTACCGCTGATTTCCTCTAAATCGGGTTTCAAAAATTTGATAACAGGTTTTTTATCAGGATTTGTAATTACGACTTTTAGTTCTTCTGATGTTTTTCCGGTCAGCGGCACAATTTTTTCCGGTTCTTCACCGACAGCTAAGGTGGAAATGCTAATCAACAAAAGCGCTGTGGCATATAAGGTGTTTTTCATTGCAGTGAAAACTTAAAAGCTATTTCTCCGGTTTCCTCTTTCATGGAATTATTTCCTCTTAGGGGCGCGAAAACCCATCGCTCCAACTCTTTTATCGCAAGTTTGTCCAGTTTTGTGAAGCCTGAAGTCAACTTAACAAAAACTTTATTTTTTACACGGCCGTCAGGAAGCACCGTAAATCTTAGAACAACAACAGGGGCAACTCCTTCTCCGGCCAGCCAAACAGGATATGGAGGTATATAAGATTTTATAATTTTCCGGTTTTTTATTTCACCGGTGATTCTCATACCCACATCAGTGTTGGCGGATGAAGAGGGAAGCGATATTTCTTTATCCTCTTTTACGGGTGAGCTGTCAAGGTCTCTGCGGTTAAACGGAGTATCAGTGAGAGGATCCCCCGAGACTTTTTCTTTTTGACTGACCAATCCGGAAAAACTTTTTCCCGCATTAGCCGCCGGTTTTCCGTTCCCGCCCGGTTGGCTGATAGAGCTTGCGCCTTCAGCGGCAGTATCTGAGAGCCCTTCCCGCGATTTGCCGGACGCCGTCCTGTTTCTTTGGAGGGAGTCTGTATTTATCAGAGTATCTTTAACAGCAGGGAGGGGCATTGATTTAAAATGCCGCGCTTGGCCCAGCGACTGCTGATTTTTCAGAAACCCGCCTTTATCAATATGGCCCGCGAGCGTTTCTTTTTCAACTGTAGTTTTATTATTTCCAATGAACAATTCGCTGGAACTGCCTGCATTTTTTAATGAGGGCATGCTAAAATGAGAAGTTTTTTTATTTGTAATGTTCTTTACATGATCAGCCGTTATAAGGGATACCGGTTTTATGAATCCGGTTTCAGTAACAGTGTTTTCAATAGGATTTTCTCCCGCATTGGAATTTATTTTCCCGTCAAACAGTATCAGGTCGGCCGACTGCTTTTGGATTTTCGCGATATCTTTCATTATAGCCGCCATTTTTTTATCTTCATGCCCAACGAAAGAAACTTCCGCAACAGAAGCTTTGTTATTTATTATTTTTCCGCCTGTACCGGTTATAAACAGAAGGATCAGGAATATTATCAGGTGAATAGAGAAAGAACCTGCGAAGGGGTACAGCAGATCACGAGTCATTTTTTTTGCGCTACTCCAATGGATATTTTTTTTGCCCCGCATACCCGGCCGACGCTAAGCAGAGGTTCAATATCAGCATATAAAAGTCTTTTGTCAGCCTGAATTAAAAGCGGGCTTGAGGGGGAAGCTTTTAATTCAGCGCTCAGCAGCTGTTTCAATTCACTGAAATTTATTTCCCGGCCGTCCATTCCAAGTATGCCTCCGGCGGTAAGCGACACTATGATCTGAGAGGATGTTTTATCCCGAGCCGTTTCCGATAAGGGCAGATCTATATCGGCGCTCTTGTTGGAAATGCCCGGTGATATCAGTATAAGGATAAGCAGGATCACCAGCGCCATGCTTGTTAACGGCATCATGTCAATATCGGTTACAGGTTCCATATTCATTGCGCGGAGGGGGTTTCAAGCAAAATTAAATTTTTTGCGCCTGCCAGGCGTGCCGAGTCAAATACTTTAACCAGGCGTTTTAGCGGGACGTCGCCGTCGGGAGCTATCACAACTTCTCTTTGGCTTCTTCCTGAAAGCTCTTTTTGAAGCCTCTTTTTTAACCTTGAAAAGGCAGTCGCCTGTCCGTTTACATAAAGTAATGTTTTTGAAACGCTCAAAAGCAGAATGCTTTCCCCGGAATAAATTTCACTTTTTCCGGATTGAGCGCTTCTAACCGCGTCTATATTTATGCCGTTCCAGAACATAGAAGGCAGCGTTACCAGAAAAACCACTATTAGAGTGAGAGCTGTGTCCGTAAGAGAAAGGACATTGGGCCGGACTTTATTTTCATACATCTTCTTTTTTCTCCGCGTTTCTTATCTTTAATTCCGTTATTATTTCATCTCTTACAATGGAAAGAGCCTGAACGTTCACGGATATTTTTCGTACGAGATAATTATAAAGGATCACAGCCGGAACGGCTATGCATATTCCCGCCGCTGTTGTAACGAGCGCCTCAGCGACCCCGACGGCTATGACCTCACCCCCTCCCTGGCCGGTTGAGGCGATGCTCTGGAAGGATTTGATTATTCCGACAACCGTTCCCAGAAGGCCGACAAGCGGGGCAATATGGCTGGCCGTACCGATCACGCCGACGTTGTTTTCCATATGGACTTTCTCCGTGTTTATCACATTTGTCATAAGTTCATATATGATTACGGTATCTCTGTCAGGTTCCGCGAGGCCGCTTTCCACCATTCTGGAGACGGGCGCGGGCTCTCTCCGGCAGACGCTGATTATTTCCGCAAATCTGTTTTCCGCAATCATTACTTTGATCCTTTGACAAAATTCCCGGATGTCTTTTCTGTTTCTGACGAAATAGAGGATTCTTTCTATAGCATAGGTCAGAGAGACCAGTGAAATGAGCATAAGAATCCACATCGCGAAACTCTTTATAAAGACCTGACTAACGGATAATTCATGCAACATTTATTCCTCCCGCCTCATGCCGGATCGCCGTCGAGGCGACCTATGCCAATTTGAGACTCTTTTTACACACTTGCCTGCTTTATTCATATTTACTTCGGCGCCCCCGTGGAACCGATAGCTTGAAGCTGTTTTTTTTCGTTGATCTCGTTTATTTTTGCTTCCGCGGCGGCTATCCATTCCTCATTATCAGAAGTTTCCATAATTTTTTTGTAAACGGGAATTGCTTTATCATATAGATCCGCTTTTACATAAATTTCCGCAAGATCCACCAGCCCCGTCAGATAAAATGTTTTATCGGGGCTTTTCAGGTTTTGAAGTTTAATATAATAGCGTTCCGCATTTTCAATGTCGCCGGATTTCAGATAACATTCCGCCGCGCGGTAAAGAGTTTCGGATTCGGCTGATCCGTATTTTTCCGAGTCCGCATAACTCCTGGCAGCTTCTTTATAATTGCCGTTATTGCGGTTGATTTCAGCTGCCTGAAACATCGCATAGCCTTTCTTTTCATGTGACGGATATTTTTTGATAAAATCCTCATATCCGGCTATGGCCTCGTCCCATTTTTTCATACGTTTATAGCATAGCGCTTTGTTGAGCGCCGCGTCAGGAGCGAATCCTTCCGCTTTCGGGTCATCCGCCAGAGCGCTGTAATAAAGGCAGCTTTCTTCTATTCTGCCCAGTTTAAAGAGAGCGTTTGCCATATGAAATCCGGCGGAATAACGCCTGCTGTTCTCCGGAAAACTGGTTATAAAATTGTTGAACGCGTTTATGGCGTCTTTGTTATTTTCCGCCATATATAGACTTTCGGCAAGGTAATACAGGGCCAGTTCTGACGATTGAGTTTGGGGATATTCAATTATGATCTTGCGGAATAGCGCAGATGCCTTTACATATTGTTTTTTTTCAAAGGCCCGTGTGCCGAGCTGCCAGTACGCTTCGCCCGCCATATCGCCGTCAGGATAGAGTTTTACAAACTCTGCAAGGCCCTGTCCGCCTGCATCCCGCAGGCCTTTTTCATAATACGCCATCCTGATATTTTCAAGGACATCTTTTTCTTTTTCATCGCCGGGGTAGAGCGCGATAAATTTTTTAAAATCAGCAATAGCCTGTGTAAATTTCCCGCTGTTATAATAACTTTGCGCTATGCGCATTTGCGCGTTTTTGGATGATTCGCTTGAGGGGAAGCGCTGTTTGATTTTACGGTAATAAAACACAGCATCCGTGTAATTGCCGAGCCCGAAACTTGTGTAAGCAAGGCGGTTGTAAGCTTCCAACGTGTATTCGGAATTTTTATGGATTATTCTCTTCCAGCATTTTTGTGCTTCATCAATGTGCTGGAGTTTGAAAAAACATTCTCCCTGCAGAAAGAGGGCTTCATAAACAGCGTCGCCGCCGCTATAGTTTTTTAAAAAATCCTTATAATCGGCGATTGCTTTTCTGTAATTGCCGGCGTTAAAAAAAAGTCCCGCGGAAGAGAGGAGCGCGGCTTTCGCGACAGATTTATCGTCTTTGAATTTTTCGGAAAATTCACGGTTTTTGAGTTCTGCGGCGGCATATTCTCCCCTTAGGACTTTACAGGCGATATTCCCGCTTTCCGCAAATTTGACAGCGGGAGTTCCGGGATATGTCGCTATAATATATTCAAATGTTTTTTCGGCTTCGTTGATTTTACCGCTGTTGTAATAAGCGTCCGCTATAATATAGTATGTCCATGATTTCCATTTAGCGGTGAAAAGATCTTCCTTGTCGGCTAATGACAGAATGCTTGTCATAAGGGTATCGTTGTCCCCTGAATTTACATATTGCATAGCCAGCATAAATAAGGCTTTGCCTCTTGTCTCAGCATCGTTTATGCTGTTTATTATTCCCTGAAATACTGTCGCAGACGCATTGCGGTTTCCTTCTCTGTAAAGACACATCCCTTTCATAAGAAGGATATTTTTTTCAGTATCACTGGATTTTATCCGCGGGCCTTCCAATATTTTTTCACAAACGGAAAGAGCGTTTTCATACTGGCCCGTGTTATAATAGAGAAGGGCGAGGTCGCATGATGCTGTTAAACTTATGTTTTGGCCGGGATAGGCGGCAATAATTTCGCGGTATTTTTCATAAGCCGAATCATATTTTTTGATTTCAGCGCAGGATTTCGCCCATAGATGATGTGTGTATGCTTCCGGTTCCGTGCCGGTATATTTTTCCATAAAATATTTACAGTTCGCGATGGCCGCGGTATAGCGTCCGCTTTCATAGCGGCAGTATCCGGTCATTAGCCTGGCGTATGGAGCGTAATCTCCGGCGGGATATTTGCTCAGGATGTTCAGAAAAATCCCCGCGGCGGAGTCATATTCTTTCATTTTGTAATAAACGATGCCCTGCGCGAACATTGCGTCATCCTCAAGCCCCGTTTTCACGTTTCCCGCATAGATTTTTTTGTAGATGGCTCCCGCCTGTAAAAGAGCGCCCTCTGCCTCAATACATTTAGCGCGATAAAATTCGCTTAGTTCCAGGTTTTCAAAATCGGGGCTTTTAATTCTGGCGAAACAGGTTTCAGCTTCGCTATATCTGCTCTGATAATAAAGGATTAAACCTATACAATAGTTTGCCCTGTCACTTGTTTGGTACTGTTCGTATTTGGATAGCAGGCGGTTCATTATGTCTAATGCTGTTTTTGTTTCCCCTTTTTTCAGGTGGCATTGGGCCTTTGAAAATTCCGCTTCGGGTATCAGCCCTCCTTTTTTTGGGCTGATTTTCTCAAAGATTTCCATGGCTTCGTCGAACTTCCCGGTGTTATACAGGACTTCCGCTTTTCTGAAGGAGACGCAGTCATAAAATCCGTCTCCGGAAACCGTAGATAAAGCGGATGTATAATGGCCCAGAGCTGTTGCATAGTCCTTGTTTTTGAAATTGAGTTCTCCGAGGATATAATGTTTATCAGTTTTTTCAATGGAGGTATTGTTTTGAAGTAATTGCTCAAGCTTTTTTTCTTCATTTGAATTGAACAGGGTTATTATAGTTTTTCCAGGTTCTTCTAAACCCATAAGAATAGAAGTCCTTATTTTTGCGGTGACCCAATCCGTGTTTTCCTGTTCCTGAAATTTTCCGGTTGCCGGTGGCGATAAAGAAATGATGCCGGGCTCATGTTCCGGGGTGATATTTTCTTTTTTGAGTATTTCAGCCGGGCCTTCTTTTACGTTTTGTCCAATGTACTCAATAAGGTTTGCTGGGTCGTTGCTCTGCGAGGCTGCGGACACGGATGGCGGATTATCTGCTTTTTCAGTCTCTTCCGGGATATTTTTCACAATTTTATCGGTGGGTATTGCTATTACCTGCGGAGCGGGCTGACGGGGAAGGGTTTTATATCCGAAAAAAGATATTGTTAGAGCGGCAAGCAGGTAGATCATTTGTTTTTATGCCTCCCGTTTTTCACGGTGACGCCGCGCCTCTGATTTTTCTTTCCGGCGGCAAACAAGTTAAGAGAGTCCAGCCAATTTTCCAGAACAGATTTTTTGAACCGCCACGAGCCACCTATCTTAAAACAGGGTATTTTGCTGTTTGTGATCATCCGGTAAATAGTTTTTTCATTTAACTGAAGATAATCAGCAACCTGCCTAATGGTTAAAATTTCACGTATCAAAATAAATCTCCTAAATTTTCCAATATTGTATATTATAATACCAAAATGTCCAGTATGTCAATATAAAAAAATAATCAGCATGGGAATAGGAAGGGACATCGTGACCCCCCTGGGAAGAAATATAGGTTTATCAGGTTGATTTGTTTTGGGGAAGGATATGAAAAGAAGATAAGGATTAT
>PHAM01000093.1 GCA_002841685.1 Elusimicrobia bacterium HGW-Elusimicrobia-2
AGGGGACAAACTGCTTGCCATCTCAGCCAGTGGCAACTCGCCAAACATTGTGGCAGCCGCCGAGTGGGTTAAGCAACAGGGAGGCAAGGTCATCGGTTTTCTGGGATTTAGCGGAGGCAAGCTCAAGGAAATAAGTGACATCATTCTCCATGTAAAATCAGAACCCGGTGAGTACGGTCCAGTGGAGGATGCTCATCTGGTGCTAAATCATATTTTGGCGCACTGGTTTCAGTGTAAATTGAAATAAGCCGTTCAAGAACAATTACCAGGATCTGGCTATGTCGCGTTTCGATCACATTGAAGCTCATGTTTCAGACATCAAGCGATATTGTGAGTTTCTTGTCGCTATTTTCGAGGGGGGGACCTATAAGGTCATTTCTCCTAGCGGAACTTCCATGTATACTTCTCCGGACCAAGTCAATATCGAGGTGAAAAAGAAAAGTATCGATGGAACCCCGACCAAAAGCGGTTTCTGCAATCCCTGCTTGCGGCGACTTGATCCAAAATCGCTCTTGTCTGAACTCAAGCTGGAAATAGAATCCGAGCAGGATTCAATATCGGGCAAGGTGTATTTTTTCAAGGATCACGAAGGGGTGACTTGGCATATCAAAGACCTGCCCTGATAAATCAAGGAGATGCATTCATGTCATACAAAATTCTGCTTGGCCCGTCATCCTTTGGCGAAACAGATAAAGCACCATTTTTCAAGCTTCAGGAGGCCGGCTATGAAGTTGTAGATAATCCCTTCAAGCGCAAGCTGACCAAGCAGGAGTTGTTCGATCTGCTGACACCGGATGTGATTGGGATTATAGCCGGATTAGAACCGTTGGATCGCGAGGTTTTGTCCCGATCAAAGTTAAAGGTTGTTTCACGGGTAGGATCTGGCATTTCAAATGTTGATCTGGAAGCTGCCGAGGAGTTAGGGATAATTGTGCGTTCGACCCCTTATGGGCCTACGGAAGCTGCTGCAGAACTTACCCTCGGAGCTCTGCTCAGCTTGTTGCGTAAGATTCCCCGGATGGATCAGGCACTTCATGCCGGCAGATGGGAAAAGCGCATTGGGACCCAGTTGGAAGGCAAAACCGTGGCAATTATAGGCTATGGACGGATCGGCAAGCGCGTAGCCGAATTGCTCGCCCCATTCCATGTGCGTTTGTTGATCGTTGATCCTAATCTGGAGCAATCGGCTGTAGGTGCGGCCGAACTCATGTCACTCGAGGAAGTGCTGCCTTGGGCTGATATCATTACACTGCACAGCAGCGGGGAAGCCTGCCTTCTTGGAGAGCAAGAGTTCAGACGGATGAAGCAAGGCGCGTTTTTGTTGAATGTCGCCCGTGGTGGGTTGGTGGCAGAAGAGGCTTTGGTCGAGGCGTTGGATGCTGGCAAGGTTGCCGGAGCTTGGATTGACACCTTTGGGATGGAACCTTACAAGGGGCCGCTATGCGATCGGGAAAATGTGGTGTTGACCCCGCATGTAGGGTCATATACGCTGGAGTGTCGCCAGGGGATGGAGAATGAGGCAGTGGAAAACCTGCTGGCTGTTACTGGAAAGTGTTGCTGAGATGAAGATCGATTTTAGCGGAAAGATAGCCCTGGTGACCGGCGGCACAAAGGGAATCGGCAAACAGATAGCTGATGATTTGTTGAAGTTGGGGGCTGATGTCTATGTTTCTGGCCGCTCTATTGAGCCCCCAGCGGAAATGCAGGATAGGGCGAACCGATATTTAGCAGTCGATTTCACCGACAGAAATAATACGAAGCGTTTCCTTGATTCCGTGTCACAGATAGAACGTATTGATATTTGTATTAACAATGCTGGGATCAATCGTATTAATCCTATTGACGAAACGCTCATTGAGGATTGGGACGATATTTCGGCGGTGAATCTCGACGCGCCTTTTTTGCTCACACGCACGGTAAGCAGAATCATGAAAACCAATCGTTACGGCAGAATTATTAATATTTCCTCTATTTTTGGTGTTATCAGCAAGGCAAAGCGGGCATTGTACTCCATGTCAAAATTCGGACTGCGTGGCCTGACCATATCAAGCGCCCTTGATCTCGCTCCTTACAATATCCT
>PHAM01000060.1 GCA_002841685.1 Elusimicrobia bacterium HGW-Elusimicrobia-2
AAGACAGTGACGATAACGAGCGGCACATATTATCTGAGCGGGATAAATGTGACGGCGAAAGCGAAGCTCAACATAGAAGAAAATGTCAACATATTCTGCGCGGGGAAAATAACGGTAGCGGCCAACGCCGAAGTGAATTATGAGGGCGCTGATTTCGGGCTGATTATATTCTGCAATACGGATGAGAACATAAACATCAGCGGCGCTGGAGATATGCGGGGAATTATATATGCTCCTGAAAGCTTTGTTCATACCAGCGGACAGGGATTAACAGTAGGGAATGTGTTCGCGAAAAGAGTTGATGTGTCGGGGCAGGGAATGATTGTGGGCACGGGGAAAGAAAAGACGGGCGGCAGGAGTATAATGTCGGCGGGGAGCAACCTGAAACCGTCAGCTCTCGCGGTGTTTGAGCTGAAAGAGGTTTACGCGTATCCGAATCCGGCGAAGAGAGTCAATCCGAAAATACACTTTGACTGCGGGGTTTCTGACGCTTCAGTTAATCTAAGAATATTTACGATAGCGGGAGAGCAGGTTTTCGGATGCAATATGTCAAATAATTATGTGGCGGCAAAGAACGCTTATGAGTATGAGTGGGACACATCGGGAAAAGCCAGCGGCGTGTATATTTATCTGATAAAAGCGAATAGAGATGGCGTTACCCTGAAGAAGACAGGAAAGATGGCGGTGATAAAATGACGGACAATAAAATGAAAATATTCAAAATCTGTTTTTTAGCCGCCGCTGTTAATTTTTTACTATTCCATAGCTCCCCTCTTTCCGCGGAGACAGGAAGAAGCGGAGCGTCGTTTCTGAAGATAGCGCCGACGGCGGGTTCGGAAGCCATGGGCGGGGCTTATACGGCGGCGGCATCCGGCATAGGGGCTTTGTATTATAATCCTGCTGGAATGGTTTACGGGAGACAGGCCCAGGCAGGATTTACGCACACGGCTTGGATACAGGGAATGACTTATGATTTCGCTGGAAGCATTGTTCCTGTTCTGTGGGGCAATCTGGGCATATCCGTAATATCCATGAGGAGCGGCGAAATAGACGGCAGGGACAGTGACGGCAAAGAGACCGCTGATTTTGAGAGTTCCGATACGGCGTTTACGGTATCGGCGGCAAGAGAATTGAACGGTAAAAATATGCTGGGCGTCAATGTGAAGTTTATAAGGCAGATGATAGCTGATGAGAGCGCCGAGGGATTCGCCGTAGATATGGGGGCGATGAGAGAGCTGACGGATAAAGTGTCAGTTGGACTGAGCGTCAGAAACCTCGGGCCGGACATGAAATTCATAGAGGAGAAATATCCGCTTCCTCTGACATTCACGCTCGGGGGGATGTTCAAATTCGCGGGAGTGTTCGGATTGACGGCGGATATGGCCTATGAGCCGGTGGATGAGAAGAAGACATTCCGGATGGGCATGCAGCTTGCCCCGGCGAGATTCATGGTTCTGAGGGCGGGTTATATGATGAAGGCTGTTTCGGCAATCTACGGCAATGCTGAATCGGACAGCTTCGACGAAGACGAAGGGCTGGGTGGCGGCGTCGGATTTAACTTCGGTTCCTACGCTCTTGACTACTCGATAAAGCCCTACGCCGATCTTGGTACTTCACAAAGAGTGAGTTTTAGGATAAAATTCTAAGGAGTAAGGAATATGAGCGAGCTTAACGACTATCTAAAAAAACTTGTGGCGCTTCACGGCAGCGATCTGCATCTGAAATGCGGCCAGCCGCCCATATACAGGGTAAACGGCCAATTGACTAAAAGTGAGGAAGCGCCCTTAGGCGCGGTGGACATAGAGGATCTTTTTAAATCCGCCGTCGGTGAAAAAAAATATTTCCGCTTTGTGGAAGAAAAGGAATATGATTTTGCCGTGGCGATAGAAGGGATGGGCCGGTTCAGGGGAAATCTTTTTTTCCAGAAGAACACGCCCGGCGGCGTCTTCCGCCTGATACCCGCGGACATACCGTCAATAGACGAAATGGGGCTCCCGGAAGTGCTCAAGGAAATAGTGAAGAAACCCAACGGCCTTGTCCTTGTCGTCGGACCCACGGGCTCGGGTAAATCAACGACGCTGGCGGCGATGATAAACGAGATAAACAAAACCGAAAAACTCAACATAATAACTGTTGAAGACCCCATAGAGTTCGTTCACAAAGACGCCCTGTCCATCGTGAATCAGCGCGAAATAGGCATGGATACCGCCTCGTGGGAGAGTTCTCTGAAAAGAGCGCTGCGGCAGGATCCCGATGTTATACTCGTGGGAGAGATGAGGGACGCATCTTCCATCTCAATCGCTCTGAGCGCCGCCGAAACCGGCCATCTTGTTTTTTCCACGCTCCACACAAATGACGCCAAGCAGACAATAGAAAGAATTGTTGATTCTTTTCCGGGCGATGCCCATGATTTTGTGCGCCATCAGCTCTCGCTTTCGCTTGTTGCAATTGTCTCGCAGCGGCTCTGCCGGACCAAGGACGGACATGGCCGTGTCGCCGCTCTCGAGATAATGATCAACACCCCTGTGATCGCCAAGGCCATAGAAGAGAACCAGCCGGGGAAAATACAGCAGTTTATAGCGGACTCTGCCTCTTTCTATCAAATGGCCACGCTCAACCAGTCTCTGTTCCGTCTCATCAATGAGGACAAGATAAGCGAGGAAGAGGCGATGGGCATAAGCAATAATCCGAACGACCTTAAGATCAAAATAAAGACCACGGGGCAGGCGGCAGAAGCCGCCTCGACGGCGGAAGCCGAAAAAAAGGTGAGGAAGTTCTGATGCTGAAAAAGAAGCTTGAGGGCATACCTCTTTTCGCGGCGCTGGATGCGGATGAACTTGAGGCGCTCGCTGCGATCTCGGAGATAAAAACATATACGAAGGAAACTCTCATTTTCTCCGAAGGAGACACCGGTAAGGACATTTATTTTCTTGTCACCGGCGAGGTGCGCATAAGAAAAAAAATATCCTCGGGTTTCAAGACCATAGCGGTGCTGAGCGCCGGGGATATTTTCGGCGAGATGTCTTTTTTTGAAAACGCCCCCCGCTCGGCGGACGCTTTCGCGGGGATGGATTGCGATATTCTCAGCATAAAAGGAGAGGCCTTTGAGAGTTTTCTGTCGGACAAGCCGCGTAAGAGTTTCAGCATCCTCATGAAGATGCTGGCGATATCGTCATCAAGGCTCCGGAACATGGACAGGTATTTCACAACGCTCTATCAGACAGCCAGGATCATGGCATCCTGCGGCAGCGTCGTGGAGATGGCGGAGAAGATCCTGCCGGAGATCATTAATTCGCTCCCTGTTTCCGGGGCGGCTGTGTATATGCGCAGCATATACGAGGATGAGTACGATCTCGTTTTTAGCATTCCCGCAGGGGAAGAGAGCGCTGTTTCCGGCCAAGCGCCGTTTGTAAGGAAGCTCGCATCGGGAGAGACTCTCTGCGACGGCAATGTGAAAGAGGCGCCCGGTATGCGTTTTTTCGCTCCCATAGGAGCGGAAGACGGGCTTACGGGTTTTATAGCCGTCTCATCTGAAAAAGACCCCGCTCTTGAAGACAGGATACTCGTGGGCACGATCTGTAATATGATAAACCCTGTCATAATCAATTTGAGGACGAAGCAGGAGGAGCTTATGAAAACCAGGCTCAAGCAGCAGAAATGGCAGCTTTAGCCCGGCTTTTCTTAGCGCATGTCATAGCGGATTTTCCGCTTCAGTTTGACGGCATATTCGCGTGGAAGAAAAGAAGTTATAAGGGTTGCCTTGTCCACAGCGTCATACATGCCGCTGCGACGGTGTTATTTTTTCTCGGGAGCCTGAGGTTATATTCTTTCTGGGCTTATATAATCCTGCTCATAGCCGTCCACAGTTATCAGGATTACACGAAGGTGAATCTCTGGAAAAACCCGGAAGATGACAAGATCTCATATTTTCTTATAGACCAGATCCTGCATGTCGCTTTCATTTTCGTGGCGCTGCTTTTCCCTTTTTCGGCGGATGCGGCTTATTACGGAAGCCTGCTCCCCGCTGAATGGCTGATACTCTATAATGACACCGCTTTTATGAATATTATTTCAGGGGCCATCCTTGCCGGATGGGGCGGGGTGGTGCTGCTGTACTATATGGACAAGAGCGTTTATAAGGTCGATCTCGGCGAGCTGAACAGATTTGAAAGGAGTTATGGCGTTGTTGAGCGCGCCCTTGTGGTCATTGTTATAATGAAAGGCGGGCTCTTTTATCTTCTTGTCCCCTGCCTTTTTCTGCTGCGGCTTTCCGGTATGAGGGAACAGCCTCTTTACAGAGGGGTCATATCTCTGGTTTTTTCTTCCGTGATAGGTCTCAGCGTGCATCTTGTCAACACATACGCGGCTTTCTGAATCCCCGTTTTCCGGGGGCTTGACAACGGAATAAACTTTAGTACAATGCTGATGCAATCGCGCTTTCCGGAACTTGATGACGGCGCGGGATTAAGAAATGATGACTTCTGAAAAAACGCATTGTAAACGCATGCTACCGAGGCAGTCTGAAAAATGCCTGCAGTGTTTTTAAAGACCGGCCTGTCTAAAAACAACAGATCCTAAAATGTTCAGAATAGAAACTTGTTGCTATTTTTGTGATGAAGAAAGGCGGGTTTCAACCTGTCTCCGGGGGAGGATTTATGGCTTATTGTCCGCATTGCGAAGAACGTTATTATGAAGAGTGCTGTCCGATTTGCGGCCATCCGCTTGACTGCGGCTGCGATGAAGATGATGAAGATGAAGATAAGGATATGGAGTAGCATTTAAAAAGCACTCTTTTCAAATCAGAGATTGCCCCTGTCAACATTCTTATTTTTGGATTTTCTTCAGGAAAATGATTTTGTTGTCGTTGTCACCATAAAAATTCGGCAGTTCGGCAATTTTCTCAAAGCCGGATTTTAAGTAGAACTTACGGGTAGATTCATAAAGGGGGCGCGAAGAAGTGTCTGCCCATATATATTTTCCCGACATTCGGGCTATATCCTTAACGGCCATATCCATCAATGTTTTGCCGGTTCCTTTTCCCTGCTGAGATTTATGTACCGCAACCCAATACAAATCAAAACTATCGTCAGTGCAGGGAATTTTCCCGTAACAGGAGAAGGCGCAAGGCTGATTGCTTATTTCGGCTATATTAAAAACATAGCCGCTTTTTTCCCCGCCTTTAGTAAGATTCTCATTAACCAGCTCCATGGCGATAGCTATTTCGTGATTATAGAAAAAGCCGGTAGACCGCAATATCTCACTTATCGCGTCAATATCAGTCGCTTTTAATTTTGATCTAAATTCCATCTTCAGTTCAGATCGGACAGTATCCTTTCAGCCATTGTTTCAACGCCGTAGCCCGCCTGTTTGACCGCCGCGACAAAACCGCTGTTTTCCGCTATACAGGGATTGCCGTTGATTTCCAGGATATACACATTATTATCCTCATCTACCCTGAAATCAATACGGGCATAACCCTTTAAACTGAAGACTTTCCAGCATCTCCCGCAAATATCAATAAGTTTGTTTTTTAACAGGATATCATTACCTGCTGTGCCAAAAACCCTGTTGGTGTTTTTGTACTCTTCGCTGTTCTCATCCCACTTGGCTTCATAGCCGATGATCTTGTGTTTATCGTCAAAAAAAGATGAAAATATCATCTCCGCCGGAGGCAATACTTCAGCTTTATAGCCGTTAGCCAATACGCTTACATTGAATTCCCGTCCGTTTATAAATTCTTCAACGAAATAATGGGTAGGGGGTAATTTAGAGATCTTATCCAGCTTTGCTGTTTCCGAGATGTTAAAGATGTAATCGTTACTTATTCCTACGGAGGCTTCTTCCCAGATAGGTTTTGCGATGTATGTTTTATGAGGATTTAAGCCGCTTAGCTCGTTTATAGAAAAATATCCGGCAGTCGGAAGACCGTTCAGCTGCATTATTTTTTTTGCTAGAGCCTTATTAGTGGTAATAAACAAAGCCTCTAAGGGCGTTCCCGTATAGGGTATCTTCAGCAGGTTCAAAAGCGCCGGCGCGAAATAGATCAATTCACTTTTTCCCCATATAGCTTCCACGAGATTAAATACAATATCGGGTTTTGAAGAAGTTATTTTTTCAAGGCTTTTCTGCAGGTCATCTTCTACGGTCAGACAATTCACATCATATCCTATTTTTAGGCAGGAGCTTCTTATCAGATCTCTTTGCGCCAGCACATCCAGCTCATCAGGCGTATTATTTTTTATCTGGTTGTGAAGAACCGTGATTTTTTTCTTCATACTTTGAAATGCCGCTTGATAGCCGATTTTAGAATAGCGGCAATGAGCTCCTGATAAGGAATAGCATTGAGGCGGCAAAGTATGGGCAGGTCAGAGCTTATGGGATTGAGCCCGGCCAATGGATTGACTTCAATAAAACTTATTTTTCCATGCCTGTCAGTCTTCACATCAATCCTGCCGCCGTCAAGGCAATCCAGTGCTTTCCATGCCTGTAATGCCGCCTGTCTGCATTCCTCAAAGATTTCTCCTTTTATTGCTGTATACTCAACAGCATCCGCATAGTTCTCTTTATTTTCATATGTGTATATCTTTTCCCTGGACTGTTTTGTAATAATCTCTATTGCTCCCGGCACATAAGCCTCTTCCCCCGTTCCCAGAACACCCACTGTAAATTCCCGCCCTGGTAAGTATTCTTCAACTAAAACCGGCTGGTTGAATTCAGAGAGCAACCGGGCGCATACTTTTTTTAACTCCGCGGGCGACTTAATCAGGGAAGCCGGGTCAATGCCTTTTCCTGTTCCTTCCGAAACAGGTTTGACAAAAAGAGGATATTCCAGATTTATTTTTTCTATATCCGACAATTGTGATACTACGAAAAATGATGGAGTATTTACTCCGCTGGCTCTGACTATTTGTTTGGCAAAAGCTTTGTTCAATGCGACTCCCAGAGTAACCGGCCCCGAAAAGACATAAGGTATTCTGAATGAATCCAGAAGAGCGGGAACGAGAGATTCCCGTCCCGCGCCGTAAAGGCCTTCGGCGATATTAAAAACCATATCCCATTTGACGCCTTTCAAAAGTTTTTCCATCAGGCTCCGTGCATTACCTATGCGTTCGGTTTTGTGGCCCGCGTTCTGAATGGCTTGTTCAAGCCCCGCGATGGTGCTCTCTTTATCAAATTCGGCTGTTTCTTCAAGAGTATAGCCTTGAGCAATGTAATCTGTTCTTAAATCAAAAGTCAGACCGATCTTCATCGTTTGTTATTTATCCGGCAGGATAAAAATCCCTCAAAAAAGCATCTGGCATTGACGCCCAATGTCCTGTTTTTATAGCCGCCTTCCTGTACAAATAATGTCGGAAAAGAAAGTTTCCCGATTTCTGCGCCATTGTTTTTGAAGTCGGAATATTTCAGTGACCAGGTCCCCGTCGGGTCACCTTTCGCGATATCAAAACCCAGACTGATTATTAAATAGTCCGGAGCAAAAGCTGTAATTCTTTTTATCGCTTTTTTAAGGGCGGCAAGGTATTCTTCCCCCGTTAAAGTTTCCTTTAGCGGGAAATTCAAGTTGAAGCCTTCACCCTCTCCTTCGCCGGTCTCATCCGCGAATCCCGTAAAATAGGGGTATGCAAACGAAGGGTTCCCGTGAATAGATACGGTTAAGACATCTTTTCTTCTATAAAAAATAGATTGATGGCCGTTCCCGTGGTGATAATCAATGTCCAATATGGCGACTTTCCCATAACCTGAAAGAAAATCCGCGGCGATGGAAGCATTATTGAAATAACAAAACCCGCCGAAAACATCTCTTTCGGCATGATGCCCCGGAGGCCTTATCAGGGCGTACGCGGAATGATATCCTCCCAGTAACAGTTCCGCACCCGTAAGAGCGCAGTTTACTCCTGCCCGCGCCGCCAAAAAAGCATTTTTGTTGAGAGGCGTAAATGTATCGATACAATAATATCCCGCCAGCACTGAATAATCGTGAGGCGGCCTTGTGGCATTTCTAACCGGGAAAACATAAGGGTAAATTGATTTGCCTTCCGGGAATTTTTCGCAAACTTTTTTAAAATAATTGAAATATTTAGGGTTATGCACATCTGTGATATGTTTATCCGGATACCCTCTTGACGGCCTTATTTGAAATATATTAAGTTTTTCAATTTCTTTTAAGATGCTGTTTATCCGGATAGGCGATTCTATATAACCTCTTTCACGGACATGATGAATATGGTGTTTGTCATTAATTATTAGCGGGATTTTATTTCTTGTGTCATCAAAATTTTCGATAGGCCTTTCTTTTGAAACATATTTAAAATCCCTTAATCGGACAGGGTTGCCAGAAATGGAAGCGATAACCATATTGATATAGTCCTCAGGGCAATATTTGGGATATTTCCGCTCTAAGATAGCCCTGACAATTTTTTTCGTTTGCCGGGCGGATAAGCTTATGCCGTTCCCCAAATCGTCAAAGACAAGATAAGGAGGGCAATCGTCGTCAGGGTTAACAAGCGTCTCATATTTCGTTCCCGCAATCGGCCTGGCACCGTATCTTTCGTAAAAAGCAAGCCGCGCCCGGTTTTGTTTTATTGCAGTCTTATCCCTGCAAAGTTTTTCATCATCGGGAAGGCATTCCATAAAAATACCGGTTGATTTCAGGAGTTGAGCTTCTTTACGGAGTCTTTCGTAAATAGCGCCGCCTATCCCCGAAGATGTTCTGCCGGGTTTTACCGCTATATAGTCCAAATAGCAGATGTTTATATCGGGCATATAAAACATTATGGCAAATCCTTTGATATTTGATCTGCCGTCTTCGGCAACAAACAGACTGGATGAAAATCTGTACTTTAAAGGATCTTTCATCTGTTCAAGGATTTCGTTGATCTTTTCTTCGTTTACATACGGGAAATGTACTCTCAGGATGCCGAAAACCTGCTCAATGGCCTGTTTATTTGAAGGAAGAAGCGAATCTGTTACCTTCCTTATCTTAAAACTCATTTTACGGGATCATAATATTTATAGGTATTGCCTTCAAAATTCCTTATTAAGATATAATCACCGTCGCGCCCCAGATAATATTCCGGCAGGAGAGGGATCTTGCCTCCGCCGCCCGGCGTATCAATAACATAATGAGGAACGGCATAACCGCTGATAAAACCCCGCAAGCCTTGTATTATTTCGAGCCCCTTTGCGACAGGAGTACGAAAATGAGAGGAGCCCGGGATCGGGTCGCATTGATATATGTAATAAGGCCGTATTCTGTTCTTCAGGAGTTTGAGCATCAGTTCTTTCATGGTTTCGACATTGTCGTTTATGTCCTTTAGAAGCACCGTCTGGCTTCCCATAACTATACCCGCATTTGCAATCCGGGAGCAGGCCTCGCTGACTTCCGCTGTTATTTCGTCAGGATGAATGAAATGTATGCTCATATAAAGAGGGGAGTGTTTTTTGAGCATTTTGATAAAATTATTTGTTATGCGCTGCGGAAGCGCGACGGGGACCTTGGTGCCGATGCGTATGATCTCTACATGCGGGATAGCGCGTATGGATGAGAGAAGGAATTCTATGTGTTTATCAGGCATAGTCAGAGGATCCCCGCCTGAAATGACCACATCCCGGATTTGAGGATTATTTTTTATATATTCTATTGAATTTTCCCAGGCCTTGACGCCGTAATGTTTTTTATCCTTGAGTACCATATGGGACCGCGTACAATATCGGCAGTACACGGAACAGAATCCTGTAGAAAGAAGCAGTACCCGGTCAGGGTAGCGGTGAACGAGGTTATATACCGGGCACATTGATTCTTCATGTAAAGGGTCGGATTCTTCTTCGGGCGAGACTATCAATTCAAGTTTGCTGGGAACAACTGATTTAGTGAGCGCATAATTGTTAGGCGTGCCATAGAGCAGGCTTGCATAGTAGGGAGTGATACGGAGAGGAAGTTTTCTTGACTTTGCTAAAAAATCCACATCGTCAATATTTTCAAGGTCCAGTATCTCTGACAGTTTTTTAAAACTTGAATAACTGTTCTGGATCTGCCAGCGCCAGCTGTTCCATTGCTTATCGGTCGCCAACGGGAAAAATTTTTTCCGGAAAGCGGATGTCACGGGATTTATGATATCAAAATCTGAAGACGGTATCTCTGTTTTACTGAAAGGTATTTCTTCGGTAACGTCCGTGCCTAGTTGTATTTCAATCAGGCCTAAGTCATTATTAGAGGGAGGCTCGGCACTTTCTTGTAAACTATCATTCATGGTTTTTTATTATAGCGTTTTTTAACCCAGGAAACAAGCCAATCTGCTCTTTTGTCTGGGAATAGGAAGGGACATCGTGACCCCCCTGGGAAGAAATATAGGTTTATCAGGTTGATTTGTTTTGGGGAAGAATATGAAAAGAAGATAAGG
>PHAM01000061.1 GCA_002841685.1 Elusimicrobia bacterium HGW-Elusimicrobia-2
TCGCGATTCCCACTCAGGTGTTTCTCGACGCGGACTGTGAAGAATATTTCAGGCACGAGGGCTATTTCCCCAAGGATGAAATTATCAGCGTCCTGAAAGAAGCGGGTGTGAATTAATGCTGGGGTCAATTTTTGAGCGGCTTTATTACGCGCTTGATTCAACACCGCTTATTGCCCTTTCGGGCGCGTTTATATGGGGGATACTGAGCATAATCCTCAGCCCATGCCACCTTTCGAGCATCCCGCTCATAATAGGTTTTATTGACGACCAGGGAAACATAACGACAAAACGGGCCTTCCGGCTCTCCCTGCTCTTTTCAGCAGGCACCCTTATCACCATCGCGGGAATAGGTTTAGTCACGGGTCTGGCCGGCAGAATGCTGGGGGATATCGGAAAATTTGGGAATTACTCGGTGGCCGTTATTTTTTTTGTGATAGGGCTTCATCTGATGGAAATCATACAGATCCCTTTTGCCGGAGCGACCGGCGGAGGTTACAGGAAAAAAGGGGCTGCGGCGGCTTTCGTGATCGGGCTGATTTTCGGAGTCGCGCTGGGCCCCTGCACTTTCGCTTATATGGCGCCCATGCTCGGCATTGCCTTCAAAGTCGCCGCTGATAATCTTATCTATTCCATTTCTTTGATTATCGCCTACGCGGCCGGGCACTGCTCTGTCATTGTGCTCGCCGGCACTTTTACGGAAGCTGTACAGCATTATCTTCACTGGAATGAAAAATCCATGGGCGCCGTCATACTTAAAAAAATCTGCGGCGCGCTTGTTACACTCGGCGGTGTTTACCTTATCCTGGCATGAAGCAATAGGAGGAATTTATGGAAGCGGAAAAAAAAGCGATGAATGTTTTTGAAAGTTATCTGACCTTATGGGTTATTCTATGTATCGGCGCGGGGATCGCCCTCGGGTGTTTCGCTCCCGGCGCGGCTCAATTCCTTGACGGCCTTGCCATCTATGTTAACGGCGCTCCCGTGGTGTCAATTCCGATAGCCGTCTGTCTTTTTTTATGATGTACCCCATAATGGTAAAGATAGATTTCACAAAAGTGCTCAAGGCGGGAAAATCCGTCAAGCCCGTCAGCCTGACTCTTGCCGCGAACTGGCTGATAAAACCTTTCACAATGTACGCGATATCGCTGTTCTTTCTCGGCTATCTCTTTAAAAATTTAATAGGCGCCGACGCCATGGATCTCGTTAAACTTCCGCCCGGGGCGGGAGACTGGGCTGTCGGTTCCATCCACGGAGCCGGCACGGTTGTGCTTGCCGGAGGCGTTAAATTGCTCCAGATACCTCTCTGGAGAAGTTTTTTCGCCGGCTGTATCCTGCTGGGCATCGCGCCCTGCACGGCCATGGTGCTCGTGTGGGGTTATCTCGCGAAAGGCAACGACGGACTCACCCTCGTGTCATGGTGGCCATAAACTCACTGACCATGCTCTTTCTATACGGGCACCTCGGCGGCTTCCTCCTCGGTGTGGGACGCTTACCGGTGCCGTGGCAGGCGCTCCTGCTTTCAATAAGCGTTTATGCGGCGCTGCCTCTTTTAGCCGGCTTCGCATCTAGAAAACTTCTCCTGCGCGCAAAGGGGGAGAACTGGTTCAATGAAAAATTCCTTCATGTTCTTACGCCCGTTTCAATCAGCGCCCTGCTTTTCACGCTGATACTTCTCTTTTCGTTCAAAGGAAACATAATACTGGAGAAACCGCTGACAATCCTGTGGATCGCGATACCGCTTTTTATTCAGACAAATCTGATTTTTTGGCTTACTTACGGCAGCGCCAAACTGCTGAAACTGGAATATGAAAATGCCGCGCCGGCCGCTCTGATCGGAGCAAGCAACCATTTTGAAGTGGCGATCGCCACCTCCACAATGATCTTCGGATTATCTTCGGGAGCGTCGCTGGCCACCGTCGTAGGCGTGCTCATTGAGGTGCCGGTGATGCTCATGCTTGTGAAAGTCTGCCGGCGCACACGAAACTGGTTTTAAGAAAAAAAGGGGACGGAGGAAAGTTGCTTGATTAATTCTTTTGACTTTCCTCCGGCCCCCTTTTTTCTTCCGGCTCTATGTGAATCGTTGATTCTATACCAAGTTCATCTCTCACGGCGACTTCTATTATTGACGCTCTCGCGTGCGCGTGGGCAATGCTCATTCCCGCCGGAAAGCGTATGTGAAAAGTCGCCTCGATGTGATCGCCGTAGCGGTGGATGTGAAGATGGTGTATAACTGTTCCCCAGCCGCTTTGAGCTTTTATTACGGCATTGATCTTATCTTCCATTGCTTTTGCCGGGGCCGCGCCGAGGATAGAGCCCGACACGTCTTTGATGATCTCATAGGCGGCGTGAAAGATAAAAAGCGCTATCGCTATTCCCATGAGGCCGTCAATAATGGCGAATTTTCCACAGATGAATATGCCGAGAAGAATCATGACAGATGTGATAGCGTCGCTCCTGTGATGCCAGCCGTCGGCGCGGAGAACCGCGCTGTCGGCCTTTTCCCCCGCCCAGATGGCAAAGCGCGCCATCGCCTCTTTTATGATAATAGACAGCCCCACGACCCATATCGCCCAAAGGGGATAATCGGGATTTGAGCCGGAGATGATCTTCACAAAAGATTCTTTGAGGCAGCCGAAGGCCACCACGGCCAAAAGCGTCGCTATCACCACCGCGCCTATTGATTCCGCCCCGCCGTGGCCGAAAGGATGTTTTTTGTCGGCTTTATGAGAGGCGAACCAGAAGCTGAAGACGACAATGGCGGATGTGACCGAGTCCGAAAGGGTGTGCCAGGCATCTGTTTTGACGGCGGCGGAGGCGGAGGCAACGCCCGCGGCGTATTTCGCTCCGAAGAGAAGCGCATTCACCCCTATTGACATCCAGCCCTCTATGAGTCCGATTCTTGTTTTCTCGACGGTGTTCATCTCTGTATTATCTCGTTCAGTTTTATTTCGGGATGATGGTAGCGCCTTCGGCGGCGCGTGGCTTTAGCGTATTGTATGGCTTCCTTCGGGCACCACTGGAGACAGGCCATGCACTGCTGACATTTGTGATTCCACGACGGTTTGCCTTTGAGCATCTTTATGTTTTCCACCGGGCACACTTTTTCGCAGATCCCGCAGGCGTCGCAATTTTCATCGGCATAGAATTTTTTGTCCATACCCGGTATTTTCGATGACATCAGGCCGTGAACAAGAGATGAAGCGGCGTTAATAAAACAATTTGAAAACTCAAACTTCTCTCTTTCGCCCGAGAGCAACCGCGCGGATATTTCCCGCACTTTTTCACCGGCCTTTTCGAACAGCGCCTTCTGCTTATCGTCGTCCGGCGCTCCGTAAAGCGGCGCGTAGTTGCCCGGCATGGCGACGCTGAAGGCGGCATCCAGCGGCAGGCCGCGCTTTTTCATCTTGTTGTAGAGCATTTTCAGCGCTCCGCCGGCACCACCGCCGTAAGTGGCGACGGCAAAAATATATTTATCCCTCTCCCCGATCCAGGCAGCGTCCGCGGCGGCTAGCTTTTCAACGAAGTCGGAAACGATCAGAGGCAGGCCGAACATATAAACGGGAAAGACCAGCCCTATCCTGTCGGCGAAGACATCCGCTTCCACCGCCCTGGCCATGGAAAAGACCTCCGTCCGGTCGGTGAAAAACTCCGTGTCCGCAAGGAGCAGAGCCAGGTCGCAGGCGATCTTGAGCGAATTGCCCGTTCCCGAAAAATAATAGATTATCGTCTTCAGTTTCCCCCCTCAACAGCCCAGCTCTTTCAGAGATCTCATCACTTCGCCCAAAGGCAGGCCCACCACATTATAGTGATCTCCCTCTGTTTTTTCAACAAATGAAGCCGCTCCGCCCTGTATGGCGTAAGCCCCTGCTTTATCCATGGGCTCTCCGCTCTTTATGTAGGAGTCTATCTCCTCAGCCGTGAGATGGCGGAAATAAACTTTTGTCGAGACAGATTTTACTTTTTTCGCGCCGCTTGCCAGACACATCAGCGCGAAACCCGTTATCACCCTGTGAGACCGGCCGCTGAGCTTTTCAAGCATTTCCCTAGCGGACGCGGCATCCGCGGGCTGGCCCAGCGCTATCCCATCCACAACAACAATGGTGTCCGCTCCTATAACAAGGGCTTCGGGGTGAGAGGCGGCGACATCCTCCGCTTTTTTGAGAGCGAGATATTCCGCAAGTTGTCCTGGCCGCAGATCAAGATGCATTTCCTCTTTATAAGCACTGAGCACGACAGTGAATTCCAGACCAGCTTTCTTTAAGAGTTCCGAACGCCTCGGTGACTTTGAGGCAAGAATGATTTGACGGCCATGGCAGTCCTCAAAATACTTCATAGTACTTGTGAAGAAATATGGATAAAAGCTTTTATTGACAGCATTTTGCTATTCCATTATAAATTTGTTCAAACTTCACGGCAGACGCTTTCGCGTCAAATTTCTCACGGATGCGGCAGACACTTTTAGCGGCCCCGATAGCTGTTTCTTCTTTGCCCATTTGCAATGTTTTCACCATCTTTTCAGCCAGTGCCCGGGTGTCCGCCTGAGGCAGGATATTTTCAGCCCCCGCTATGTCCTCCGCGTCACCGCAGGCAAGCGATATGGCCGGCACAGCACAGGCGGCGGCTTCGGCAAGAACATTGGGAAAGCCCTCGCTTTTTGACGACAAAACAAAAAGATCCAGCATGGGATAAAATTCGTTCATCGCCTCAATGTGGCCGGCAAGAATGAGGCCTTTCTCAATACCATATTTTTGGGCTGTCGCCGAAAGAGCCGCGTTGTCCTTTGTAATGCCCTTTCCGCAGAGGATCAGCTCCGTGGCGGGATCAATTGAGCGAACAGCGGCGAAAGCGGCAAAAAGCGTGTCAAAATCCTTCATGGGGTCATATCTGGAAGCCATGCCTATCAGTTTGACTCCGGCGTCAAGACCGTATTTTTTGCGGTATTCCTTCTTTTTTTCGGGCGCGGGGCTGAAATACTCAGTGTCAAGGCCGTTTTGTATGACTGTGGATTTTTCCGGTGAAAAACCGTTGGCTTCATGGTATTTTTTTCCGGCATTTGAGTTATAGATTACTTTGACAGGCGTCGATGAGAATTTTCTGTTTATGAAAAAGGCAAGCTTCGTCATCAAACCGTATTTTGAAAGATCAAAATCGCTGCATCTTATGGACCAGATGAGGGCTTTTCCCCCACAGGCCGCGGCGGCGAAAAGAGCGGCGGCGTTTCCGTGATACATCCAGCCGTGGATGATATCGGGATCTATTTTTTTGACGGCGGAAAGAAAGCCGCGAAAAGCCTTCAACGGGGCGAAAAAACCCCTCATGTCAAATGCCTGAACCTCTATTCCCAGGGCGCGTATGTAATCAGCCTGCTCGCCGCCGCCGGAAAGAGCTATGACGGAGGGATGAAACTTTTCCCTGTCAATAACCTTCAGAAAACGCCCCAGCGCGATCTGCGCGCCGCCGGAAGCCAAGTCCGAAACAACATAAAGGATTTTCATCTTTTTATTTTAGCAAATTTCACCGCGATTCGCTCAAGTTTTTATTAAATGTTTTTGTGGTTGCCCGCTCTATTGAGCTTTCTTTTTGCCGATCATGAATAACGAAATCAATATAAGAATTTCTCCGGAGGTAAAAAGCCCCCATTTGTAGGGCCCCGGCGCAAAAGACAAAATCTGTGACGGAGCGGCGCCGTTCAGTATCAAAAAACCGTAATCCCATATAAAAGACAGGAAAATAATGAAGGCCCCCGCCCAGAGCAGACCCCACTCCCGCACGGAAAGACGAAAATTCTCCGCTGCCGCGAGCCCTTTTTCTATCAGCGCGGACAGAGCTATCATCGTGAAAGAACATATCAGCGGCGCCAGCACCGGCCCCGCCCACACGACGGGAATCAGAAACAGCACATCCATCTCAAAAAAAGACGCCGGCCAGCCGAGCAGCGCCTTGAGAAAAACATAATAAAAAATATCCCACACGGCGAACACATAGAAAAACACCGCCATCCTGCCGTAGAATTTCCGCGCGGCCAGAACAGCCGCCGACGCTATAATCACAATCGTGGCGGCCTCCCTCATGATCTCAACCGAAAGAATGTTCCGCGGCATCGCGGCAAGAGGAAAAGAAAAACCTTCCGGGTAATAAAGCGCCCTGAGATAAACGACTACCGCCGCTTCCATAAAAGCCATAGCAACGGCAAAAACACTGACTGCCGCGTATTTTTTTTCTATCTGCTGCATATAGTCTTACTTTAGCAAATTACGGAGTTTCAAAGAAATAAAATATTCAGTCGCGCGCTGGAAATCTTTTACAGTAAAAACAGCCGTGGCTAATACTTTTGCGATCTAATCTCAAACACTATTTTGAAACCTCTGTTGCGATAGAAAATTAAACAGCGGCGCAGAATGCGCTTCCAGGTTTTTCATAATTTTTGATCGCCATTTTTTAGGCTGTGAGTTAAATATTTTCGAAATCTTTTTTCTTTGAGAAGCATCCCGCAAAAGAAATTCGCCGATTCCTTTCCCTCTGCCGAGATCAGGCGTTAAAAATTCCAGCTCAAGCTCCGGATGCACATATTTTGTATATCCCGTCGTGTAGTTATGCGAAGGCATGAACCCCAGTCCATCCAGTATGTCAGGAATGTTTACATCTTTTTTAATTCCGGGAGGATTGGGAACAAGAAAGTCTATATCAAGCGTCCTCACCACAGGAATTTCCGGAGCGTTGTTAAAATAACCTTTATAAAAATGCTGGCACCAGCTCCCGACAAGAATAATATCCCTCAGCACTCCTTTTTCATGAAGAGCGATGAGCGTGGCTAAGAACAGATCATTTTTTCTTTCCATAAACCATTTTCTCCATTTTGGCTATGTCCTTTTTAACTTGAATGTGTAATCTCCTGATCTTTCTCCTTTCGTCAATATCATTTCGCAGTTGCGCGAGCTGCCCTTTGTCCTGCCTGCCTAAAAATTTGAAGATGGCCTTTTGACCGTCTCTATAGTTGAGATAGTAGTACACATTCCCTTTGATCTCTTTTTTTATGAGGCAGCCTTTTATAAGCTTTTTGAGCTTATTTTCATAACTCTTTTTTAAGCTTTGCAGTCTGCTTAATTCCTCTTTTAAAACCCCTTTCAAAATTTCCATAAAGATCTCCCGCGAGCCTCCGGTTACCAGACAATCTCACAGTTATTATAATATGTCTGGTAACCAGTGTCAAGTGAAACAGCGCCTATGCGCTGTCATACCACGGTTTTCTCCGCCGATTGAGGCAAGCGCCTTCGGGAATAGCTCTTGCCGAGCAATATTCAGTCGGAATACTTAATTTTTTAAAGTTTCGAGGATGGATATTTGCTTTTCAGCGTTTGTATGGGCCGTATAAAGTAAGCTCGCGTAAACAAAGGCGCCTTTCTGAAAACAGTCTTTGACCAGGCCCTCAAGTTCGCCCCACATCCTGTCATAATAATAATCGTCGTAAATCCCCGGCTCCCAGCAGGATTTCCTGTCTGCCTGGATGATTTTCTCAAGCCTGCTGTGGCTCTCTATGAGATATTCAAAAACGAATTTCAGGGGATCTTCAACATAAACGGCGGAGAAAGTGCCTATTTTTACCGACGAGCCATAGCGCTTTATCAGCTCCGATTCAAAACGGCCGTGTATGCCGCTGTTGCCGGTAACCTGGCCGTCAAAGTTTTCCGTCGTGTGCAGGGGTACAGCCCCGTCGCCCGCATAATGCGCCAGATCCGCGGCCAGAAGCAGTGTTTCCTCATCGTCATCCCCTGTCATGGCGGCGGTCAATTTTTCCAGCGTTTCAACGATGGCCCAGGGGAGTTTCCCGCTTCTTATTTTGTAATCCTCTTCAGGCGGAGGTTTTTTAACTTTAAAAAGCCCCTTGAACGGATAACTGCCGAAATATTCCAGATCCAGCCAGTGGCGGGGGCTTTCCCCGCGATCGACGCCCTTGCGCATGTCGGGATCCATCACATGCTTGTTGATGAACCTTATATTTTTAACAAGGAACTTCATGTCCGGAGGAAGATTTTTGACAGCTCCTTTACTTACAATAGAGTGCCCGTCCCTGCTCCATGCAAAAAGCGGTGGCAAAGAACCGGCGATGAACATAAGGGCGCAGACAGCCAAAAAGCGTTTCAGCAGAGTCGTTATATTAAGGACGTCCCCTTTTTCTTTTTTATGCCGTGACATCATTTTTATTTGTAAACATCCCTCCTGTGCCCCAAATCAAGAATTATAATCAACAACTTGCGACGGTATATTTCATAAATAATACGGTAACTTCCCATTCTATACGACGAGAGGCCTTTAAGTTTTCCCTGAAGAAGTTTCCCGTGAAAAGGATCTTTTGCGATATCCTCAAAAGCGTTAATAAAACGGCGGTATAAATTCCCGTCAACTTTATATAATTTTTCTATGTCCTTAGCCGCCGGCTTGCTTAATTCAATTTGAAACATTCTCAAGACTTTTTCGCAAAGCTTCAAGAGATATGGTTTCGCCCGCCCTCGCTTCTTTTCTTGCTTTCCTGATACGCTTTAACGCGGAACGATCCTGCAGGATCTCTATTGTCTCAATAAGACTTTCATAATCTTCCGGATTAATGAGCATCATTACCGGACGTCCCCGTTTGGTGACAATATAGCGGTCAAATTTTTTTGCGACATCCGCCGTTACTTTCGGCAGCCCCGGACGCAATTCTTTCAATGTAACTGTGCGATCCATAAGTAGCCCCTCCCCTTCACCTCAAGTGTACACCGCAATGTATACTTTGTCAAGCGCTAATTGATTATTTGCACGGTAACGCGGCGGCATGGCCGGCGACAAAACCCGTCGAGAAAGCGGCCTGAAGGTTGTAGCCGCCGGTTTCGGCGTCCATGTCTATTATCTCGCCCGCGAAAAAAAGATTTTTCACGATCTTTGAGGCCATCGTCTGGGGGTCTATTTCTTTGACGGTAATCCCGCCCTTCGTTATTATCGCCTCGTCCAGGCCGCGGCATCCGGAAACGCTAAGCCTGAAATCCTTCAGCCACACGCGCAGTTTTTTCCTCTCATCCGCGGTAACGCTGTTTCCCTCTTTATCCGGAGAAATCCCGTTGAGAGAAAGACATACCGGGATCATTTTTCTGGGAAGAAGATTTTTCAGTATCGTCTTCATCCGCTGTTTGCCGAAGCTTTTGAGATCCCTGAGTATGCGGTCGTCAAGTTTTTTGTGATCCAGAGCGGGCTTAAGGTCTATGGAAACTTCCGTTTCCGCTCCGGATGTGAGACTTTCAGAAAGCAAACGGCTGAGGGTCAGGATGACCGGGCCCGAAAGGCCGAAATGAGTGAAGAGCATCTCCCCGAACACCTCCGCCTTTTTCCTGCCGCCGGAGAAAACGGAAACCGAGACATTTTTAAGGCTCAGGCCCTGGAGTTTTTTCGCCGTGTTTCCGGAAGTCTCTATCGGCACCAGGGCGGGCCGCGGCTGAATTAAGGAGTGGCCCGCCGCCTCGGCCATCCTGTAACCGTCGCCCGTGGAACCGGTTGAGGGATAGGAAGCGCCGCCCGTGGCGAGTATAACGGAATCCGCCTCATATATCTCTCCCTGAGAGGTCTCAACGCCGGAGACGGCTCCGTCTTTCAGGATGAGTTTTTTTACGGGCGATTTCTTTATGACCTTTACGAGGTTTTTCCGGGCGAGATCCAGAAGAGCACGGATGATATCATCTGATTTATCGCTTGCGGGAAAGACCCTGCCGCCCCTTTCGGTTTTCAGAGGCACATTGTTCTTTTCAAAAAATTCCATGAGATCGCTGTTGAAAAAACGGTAGAAGGAGGGCTTTATAAAACGCCCGCCGTCGGAGAATTTTTTGAGGAAATCAGCCATACCCGCGCTGTTTGTGAGATTGCATCGGCCCTTGCCCGTGATGGCCAGTTTCCTGGCGGCCGAAGGCATTTTTTCCAGCAGAGTGACATCGGCGGATTCTTCCGAGGCCGCTATCGCCGCCATGAGGCCAGCCGGCCCTCCGCCGACAACTATTACTTTGCGCATCCCTTTATCAGCGAACAGCCAAAAAGTGTTTCAGCAGAGCCATAATATTAAGGACGTCCCCTTTTTTTTCTTTTCTTTTTCTTTTTCCTTTTGTCGAGTAGGGCTCATAGCCACCTCCTTTGGATTTTACAATCCATTGGGGACACTATGAGCCCCCTCACAGAACCGGACTTGAAGTTTTCCCTCA
>PHAM01000062.1 GCA_002841685.1 Elusimicrobia bacterium HGW-Elusimicrobia-2
AAATAATAAAGCCGTCAACTGCCTTTCGGCTCTTCTGAGAATTTCGCCGTTTTACCGTCGCTCTGTGAACTTCAAATTTCCTTATGGCAAAACTTCAAACACATTGACAGAAAAGCGCTGTCTTTATATCATTGAAAGCATGGTTTTGTCTGCGCTTTATTGAGGATTAATTCTATGAATAAGATTGTTTTTTGCATCAGCGTCATTTTGGCCCTGCCGGTGGCCGCCTCGCGGTCATGGGCGGAAAAAGCTCCTCCCGGATCATCTATAGAGGCGTCACCTTTTATGTTTTCGCCAAACGGTGACGGGGATCTTGACACAACAGATCTCCATCTGAAATTAAGCGGAGGTTATAAGCTCCGCGCCTGGCAGATATACATCCAGGACACTGCGGGCGAAACGGTGAGGGAAATGAGCTGGCCCGACGAAACCCCGGCGTCCGTGAAATGGGACGGTAAAGACAGCGAAGGCAAAGATCTTCCCGACGGCCGATACTCGGCTTTCTTTGAGGCCCATTTCAGCAAGAAACTCGTTATCACAAGCTTCGCCCCCGTTATAATAGACCGTGCCGGGCCGATCGTCTCAATTGAAGTCTCTCCTGAGATCATTTCGCCCGACGGTGACGGCAAAGACGACGGGGCCGTCTTCAGCGTCAGCGCGCAGGATCTGACTTTTGTGGAGAGGTGGTCGCTGGAAATTTCCGACGAGAAGGACACGCCCGTCAAACTCTTTGAGGGCAAAGGCGCCGCGCCCGAAAGCATAACATGGGACGGCAAAGACGATTATTACAGCAGGGTCGTGCCCAACGGCGTCTATAACGCGGAGCTGACCGCATCCGACGTACTCAGGAACAAGAGCATACCGGCAAAGGTCAAAATAAGAGTGCATGTGCCGCCGAAAGTCGTGACGAAGGAGATCAAGATACAGGACGACGTGCGCGGATTGAAAGTGAATCTTTCGTCTAACATACTTTTCGGCAGCGGCAAAGCAAAGCTTCAGAGCTCCGCCAACAAATCCCTGGATGAAGTCGCCGCGCTCGCCAAAGCCTACCCCGCAAACAAGATCAGCATAGAAGGCCACACCGATTCCGTCGGAAGCAACGATTATAACAAAAAACTTTCTCTCCAGAGAGCGCAGTCCATCCGCGATTATCTGGTATCCAAAGGCGTGCCCAAAGAAAGATTCATGGTCAGCGGTTACGGCGAGGAAAAGCCCATCGCCTCAAACCGCAACCGCGCGGGCCAGATGAAAAACAGGCGTGTCGAAATAATAATCCTCAAATCGGGAAAGGAGTAAAATATTTATGAAATTCCACCATTACCTCATTATTATCATCCTCTCTTTTTTGATCTCCTGCGTGTCTTATGTCCTCATGAGTGAAGGCTATGTGAGCATGCCAGATGTATTCAGAAAAGCCTCCCCCGTCCCCGACCTGTCGGGTAAAAGCCCGGAATTCGCCGAACTTTTCGCGGCTTCCAAAAATTTTAAACTCAATGTGGCCGGACAGGAATTCACGGCATCGGGTGAAAAAGGCATGATTTTCAGGCAGAGTCCCGCGGCGGGTTTTCTTTTAAAATCAGGAAAGACAATTGACGCGTGGATTTCCGGCGGCTCTTTCAGCATCGCCGTGCCCGACCTGAAAGGCCTTACGCTTGAGGAAGCGAAAGACGCTCTTCAAAAAAGCTCGCTGAATTCAGGCGCGAGCCAGAAAGAAAGCTCCCCCGACATCGCTGAAAACAAAGTCATAAAGACAATACCCGGCGCCGGGGCATGGTGCGAACGCGGCGCTGAAATAATCCTCGTGCTGAGCTCCGGAGCCGAACTGACAACGGTTCCCAACCTTAAGGGGAAAACCCTTGATGCGGCAAAAAGTATTCTGAAAGCGAAAAAACTGACGCTGGGCATGGTGAAAAGAGAAACGGACATCGATCAGCGCTTTGACGTAATTTTAAGGCAGTATCCCAATCCAGGCCAAAGAGTAAAACAGGGAATGGCGATCACGGTCGTGCTCAATAGCGAAAGCCGCTGATCAGAATAAAATTTTCCAGCCGGCCGAAAAGCCGTAACTCACTCCGCCGATAACGACGCCGTCGCGGAAAGTCTCCCCGCCCATATCATAGTCCTGAAAGAGAAAATCCGTTTTTTTCAGTCCTGCCACGGAAAAATTCAGCCTCAGATCGGAATTCTCCGACACTTTCAGATGAGTTGACACCGCGCATTTAACGGCTGGGATTATCCTGTTCTCACTGCGCCAGTAACTGTATTCGGCCACGGTTCCGGCATTGTGCGGCTTGCCTCCGGAATCCAAGAAATCCGCGTAGAATTTTTCACCCGATACAGATTCTATCTGCAGATGCGTTATGTACACCCCCGCGCCCAGCGACATATTCAAAAATCCCGGCGGATCCCACGACAGCACGGCCATGACCGGAAGGATAATAAGTTTTCTTTTATCACTGTTGTAGAGAGCCGACCAGGTGCTGGGTTCGGTCTGATAATTATAAGCTGTTGACGGAGAAGTTGAGGTGGAAAGAAATGGAAGATTCCATTCGTCGCGCGAAGAGGAAAGAGGAATATAAAAACCCGTCTCAAAACCCGCCGAAAATGACGGCGATATGGCTTTTGTCTGGGCGAAGCCGGCAAAGACAAAAGGAAAAACTTTTTCATCGCGAAGCTGGGAATTATCGTATGACCCGGCCACACCCCATCTATCGGAGGCTGCGTTCCATGACCACGAAGCCCGCGAGAACGGGGTGTGATATTCCGCGGGAACGCGTTCATAGCCAATGCTGAAATCCGGCCCCTTCCCGCGTTCGCCGTAGCCGAACTCTTCCGCCGGAGGACTTTCGTCTTCTGTCAGATAAAGGATCTCATTTTCCGCGGGAGGCAACCCGTAGCGCGACGATGCGTATGCATTTCTCGCCGCGCCGAAAACATCCTCCGTTGCGGAAGCGTGCAGATTGCCCCACGCGCACAATACAGGGGCCGCCGTCAGCAACAAAGTTTTTAAAATCACTTTTCGCCGATTTTCCATATTCATTAAAAGCTCTTCTTTCCCTATTTTCAGGCGTTGGTGTTTTAGGCAATTCACCATACCCTGCACTGCTACCATGAATTTATATTCCCGCCCCGGCAGATGAAACATTTCGTGACTTATTGCAAAAAGCAGATGTTTCTTTGTCATTCTTCTGAAGCCTGAATTGACGTTGGAACGGTATATTTAACATTTTTGTGATGTCCTATCCTGACAATTATGCCATGCTTGATAAGTGGTTTAAGCACATAATGCGCGCCGGGCACGGTTGTTTTAATCGCCAACGCTATATCGCGGATACCCATTATTCCCTTTTCATTGATAACACGCAAAAGTTTCTCCTGTTTCACTGTAACAGCTATAGGCGGCCCTGCCCCTATTCCTATCGACATCATACGTCCGTAAACACGTTCAAGTGTTTCCAATATAATTTCCGACATAAATTCCAGCCACGCCCCGATTGGATAATTGCCCGACTGAACACGCTGAAGATTTTTAATATAAAGACTTCTGTTTTCAAGCAAAATCTCATCAATCGAAAAAATATGTAATGTATCAAACCCTCTCCTGAACAATTCCCATGACGCCAGCGCTCTTGCGCATCTGCCGTTGCCGTCTCTGAAAGGATGAATATTGACAAACTGAAGGTGCAGCAGAGAAGAAGAAAAAATAGCGGGGATTTGTTTTGATTTGCTGTTTAACCAGTCCAGCATATCTTTCAATAAACGCGGGACTTTTTTCCAGTCGGGCGCCGAATAAATACCGGCGGTCACGTCCACTCTTCTATATCTGCCAACCGGGCCGTCATCGACGGCGTCCGACGCTATAACCTTATGAAGATTCATGATGTCTTTTTCAAGTATGGCTGTTTTTTTTTCTTTTTTGATAATATCCCGTATAGCATTCAGATAATTTTTAGCCATTCTCACTTCTCTGACGGAATAACCTGAAATTTTTTTATTGTCAAACAATGATTTCACAGCTTCCACCGAAAGCGTGCATCCTTCTATTGCCGTTGAACCATGCGCCGAACGGATGGCGGCGTCCCGCGCCAGCGACAATATCAGAGGAAGCCGTACCCCTGCCGTTTGTATTTTTGAACGGAGACCGCTGATTTTTTCCAGTAAACCCAATGTTCTATCGTTAATTTTATAATCCGGCTCCCACATCTTTTCCTCCCTGCATAAAGTTTACATAAAGTTTTGCATAAAGTAAAGCAATCAAGAAAGGCTGAAGATATTCAGCGGAGGGCTTTGAGGCCCGCGAGCTTTTGGAGGATGTTTCCGGATGAGAGATAGGAGCTGGCCACGATGGCGTCGGCGCCGGCTCTCCTGCAGAGAGCGGCCGTCTCAAGATTGATGCCGCCGTCTACGCATATCCTGCACTTGAGTTTTTTCGCGTCTATTGTTTTGCGGAGTTTCGCGATCTTTTTCAGGATAGCGGGATCAAATTTCTGGCCTGAAAAACCCGGCGCCACGGACATGATAAAGGCGGTTTCTATATGCGGCAGCCACTTCTCTATTTTCTCCGCCGGAGCGGGAGGATTGAGGGCGATGCCTTTCTTAACGCCTTTCATTTCTTTTATCAGCGCCATAGGCGAGCGCAGCGCCTCAATGTGGAAGATTATCCTTCCGCAGGATTTCCTGTACCACTTCCACTGCTTTTCGGGGTTGACGACCATGAGATGCGCCTCAAAGGGCAGTTTCGTTATCTTCCTGAGAGAATCTATGACGGGAGGCCCGAAGGTGAGGTTGGGAACGAAACTCCCGTCCATCACATCCATGTGGATGAAATCGAGCGACCTTCCGTATTTTTTTATTTCCGCGCCCATTCTGCTGAAATCCGAGGAGAGTATTGATAAGCCCGTTTCCATCAGATATCTTTCCTCGCCGTGGGTATGTCGTCTATGTGAAAAATGGCGTAAGCTTCGCCTATCACTTCGACCTCAAGAGATATTTTATTGCCGGGCCGCTCCCTCTTCTCATAAACGGTTCTGCGGCCGACGGCATCTTTGACAATGATCTTCACCTCTCTTTCTTTTATGTCCTGCGGCACCTCCCAGAAGATCGTGACCGTTCTTTTTACATTTTCCTCGAGGGAAAGCTGGGATATATAAAACTTGATGAGGCAATCGCCTGAGAGCATGTCGCCGGGCGCAGGCTCCTGCTTTATGATCGTGCCGGGAGAGATGTTGTTGTTTATCACTTCTTCCGTTTCGGCTACCTCAAATCCCATCTCATGCAGATAGGAATCCGCCTCAGCTGATGATTTCCCGACGAAATACGGCATGACGAGAAAACCCATAAGAGACGCCGGGCCTTTGCTCATCACAATATCTATCATGGTGCCGGGTTTTACGATTTGGCCGGGCAGAGGTTCCTGCGTTATGATAAGGTCTATCTGCGCCTCGTCGCTGTAAATACCTGTGACATTCCCGACTGTGAGAACCGCGCGGGTTAAAAGGATTTCGGCATCACTCATCCTCTTGCCGCAGATGTCGGGCACATATATGAGATTGCCGCCTTCCGAAAGAGTCAGCCGCACCTTCCTTCCTGCCCTGACCACCGAGCCCGCCACAGGGTTCTGCCTGACGACCGAACCCGCGGGGATCGTCTCGTCGCTGGCCGAGTCCTTTTCTTTGTAGGCATCCAGGCCCTTGGCCTGCAGCATATCCATGGCTTCGACGATATTCAGTCCCGTCACGTCGGGGGTCACGACAGCCCTGCTCGTTTTGGTGATGATGCGCATGGCTATGTCAAAACCCACGCCCACCAGTATGCCGAAAAAAATGGCGTAGCCGGCGTAGCGCGCGTAGCGTATAATTTTTTCTTTACTTATCATTTATCCGCGATTCTACAAAAATTCTCAATGATTTTAAAACCTTCCGGCGTCAGAATTGATTCGGGATGGAACTGCACACCGTATATATCCATGCCCTTCACCCTGACACCCATGATCTCATTGTCTTTCGTGCGAGCGGTTATCTCCAGCGGCGGCAGGGCTTTTTCTATGATGAGCGAATGATATCTTGTCGCGGTAAAAGGATTTTTGACGCCGAGAAAGATCCCTTTTCCGTTGTGTTGTATGAGGGATGTTTTGCCGTGCACTATTTTTCTGGCCCTCACCACCTTCGCGCCGAAGACCCGTCCTATCGCCTGATGTCCCAGACAGACGCCCAGGATAGGCGTTTTTCCGGCGACGGCTTTGATTATCTCCATGGAGCGCCCCGCCTTATCGGGCGTACCCGGCCCGGGCGATATTACTATGCCGTCGGGACGGTAAGATACTATCTCCGAAACAGTGACCTCGTCGTTACGGACGACCTTTATGTCTTTCGTTATCCTGCCGAAATACTGCACGATGTTGTAAACAAAAGAATCGTAATTGTCTACGAAAAGTATCCTCACAGGACCTCCGCCATCTCCACGGCGCGCATCAGCGCCTTCACCTTGTTTTCCGTTTCCCTGTATTCGCCCAAAGGCGTGGAATCATAAACGATCCCCGCACCCGCCTGCAGTGACACCTCTTTGCCTTTCACAAAAACCGTCCTTATGGTTATGGCGAAATCCATATCGCCGTTGAATGAAAAATATCCCACAGCCCCCGCGTAAGGGCCCCTTGAAGAGGCCTCAAGCTCGCTTATTATCTGCATGGCCCGCACCTTCGGAGCTCCCGATACCGTGCCGGCCGGAAAAGCCGCCTTGAAGAGCGAAAAACTGTCATGGCCCCGGCTGACGGTGCCCTCCACCTCGCTGGTCATGTGCATGACATGGGAGAATTTTTCAACCGTCATCAGTTCCTTGACGGAAACGCTGTTGAAGCGGCAGACCCGCCCGAGGTCGTTTCTGGCCAGGTCCACGAGCATTATGTGCTCCGCCCTTTCTTTTTCCGACGAGATGAGCTCTTCGACGAATTTTTTGTCTTCGGCGGGCGTCGCCCCCCGGGGCCTTGTGCCGGCAATGGGACGCAGAACGGCCCTGGAAGAATCCTTCCTCACCAGTATTTCCGGGGAAGAACCGATCATCTTAAACTCCCCGAACTTGAGATAATACATGTAGGGCGAGGGATTCACCATGCGCAGCGCCCTGTAAACGCGGAAGGGGTCAACGGATGAGCGCGCTTTCCATCCGCGGGAGATCACCGTCTGTATGCAGTCACCGCGGGCGATGTATTTTTTTGCTTTTCTGACCATGTCCTCAAAACGCTTTTGTGTCATCCCGCTTTTAAAAACCGTCCTGCGGCCTGGTGCCAGGGGTTGACTTTCGATACTTATTGTCCCGCGAAGCTTTTTCAGAGTCCCTTTAAGTTTTGCCGCGGCGGCGTCGTACATTTTACGGCCGTCCGCGCCCGATCCGTAGCTCCAGCATATTATCCTCATCGTTTTTTTAAGATGGTCTATGACTATTACGATCTCGGGCAGCATGAAGCGGAAATACTCTCCGCCGGTGGAGGCGGGGGCATTGATGTTTTCCCATTCCCCCGCGATGTCATAGGCGAAATAACCCACAGCTCCTCCTGTAAAAGGAGCGTCACCCTGGAGTTTCGGGAAATTATAACGGCCTATGAATTTCTTGAGCTCCCCGAAAGAATCGCCGGTTTTTTTCCTTTTTCCGTTGATCTCAAAATAATCCTTTCCGCCCGAGAGCACAAAAGCCGCTGACGGCGAAACAAAAGAATATCTCCCCCAGCGAATCCCGCCCTCGGCGCTCTCGAGGAGAAAAGCGTTTTCGCCGGAAGCGAGATGCGCGAACACGGAAACAGGCGTTTCCATGTCGCAGCACACATCCGTGTAAACACAGCCCAGCGAATAATCTTTCAGGGCTTTTTTGTAAACCCCGAAAGACGGCTCTATTTTATTCAGCATCTTTGTTGATCCTTCCCGTGATGTTTTCAACGGGAACAAAATATACGGGGTTTCCGGACTCGTCTTTCCAGTCACGCGAATCGCCCGACCAGTCCCTGTTGTCGCCCATCACAAAGACATGTCCTTCCGGCACCGTGATCTCAGGGATGTTGTCGCCCTGAAGTATCTCGTTTTCTCTCTTATACACCGCATACGGTTCCGCGCCGATCTCTTCCCAGTTGAGATAGATTTGTTTGTCGCGGATCTCAATGGCATCGCCGCCTATGGCTATAACACGCTTGATCAAACCCCTCTGACTGTCCACGGGAGAACGGAAAACGATTATATCGCCCCTCTCAACGGGGTTAAGAACATAATGGAGCGCGTCGGACCATTCTATGTCATAGATCTCCAGGGTCGGTTCCATGGAACCGCTGGCCACCTTCACAAAGCCGCCTATATACATGCGGAAAAGATAAGCCCCGCCCAAACCGAGAGCGACGATGAAGAGTAATCTTTTGATCATAAATTCAAGAAGGTGTTATACGACCTGCGCCTCAACCTGCGGCGCCGCGGAACCGCCCTCAAGCTTCCTGTAAACATAAGCCACGGCGGCCATTGAAAGAGGTATCGTTATGATGAGCCCTATTCCCAGGCACAGCGCTCCGGCGGCGTTGATAAGCCACAGAAGCAGAGCGAGCAGGAAAATATTCGTCTTGGAACCGCTCGTCAGCTCGGAGCTCTTCCTGAGAGACTCCATGATACCGGCGTTTTTATCTACGATAAAATAGGCGAAGAACATGAATTGGATGCCAAGTATGATCCCGGGCACGATCAAAAGAAGAGTGCCGATGAATATCATAAGACTGTACAATATGCCGGCGACGAAAAGAGTCACTATTCTTTTATCAAAACATGAGAAAAGATCGCCGATGACGGGTTTTTTGCCGTCGGCAAAAGCTATCAGCGATTTGACCACGCCCATCCTCAGCTCTACCTGAAGAACGGCTCCGGCCAGAGCGATGATAAGAACGAGGATCCCCGCCTTCGCGAAAACGCCGGCTAAAATCTGCGGCAGAATGGCAGCCGCGAGAAGGATAAACAGCACCCCTATGAAAAAACCGAGGTTGCCCGTCACCGTCTCCCAGCCGAAAGTGATAGCGTCCTTCTTCAAAAATTTCACCTCATTCATCAAACCCCCCTTTATTTTCCCGCCGTTTCAAAAACAGCCTGGCTCCTCGTCCTGCGATGCAGGTCAAACATAAGAGCGCGGTATTTTTTGTAATCTTCCGGCGTCACATCTTCATTATTTGTAACAGTTTTTTCCGTGTATATCAATTCACTGCCCGACAGACGGAATTGGCGGTTCATTGAAAACCATTTGTTTTCCTCGTGTATGTCTTCCGGTATGAACACCGCCTTCCACGACGGCGGCAGTATGAGCCGCGTCTCTACGCTTTCCTCCGACGGCAGAGAGGCCTTCACCGGGTATTTGCGTTCTTCCTTCGCGACAATGGATGTGTCCACGCCACCCCACTGCGGAGCCAGCCGTATGCCTCCCGCTTTTTTGAGATAATCCATTCCCGTAAACATCATCCTGAGGCGGCAGGGCTCGTTCATGTTCTCAATATCGGGAAGCTCGTATTTTGAAAGCGATGCGTCCGGCGTTATCTCGTTCACCGCTTTTTCAAGCTGTTCTTTTATCTTGACGGGCTTTGTGTATTTCAGCCAGTATCTCTGGCCCTGGTCGCTGATGCCTTTTGTCAGCACTTCCCTTGTGGCGCTGATCGACTCGTCATCTTCCACCTTCACCGTCATTTCTTTGCTCACGCGGTTTTCGGCGCTGCCGAAGACGGGTGTTTCCATGATCTCATATCTGTCGTCGAAGAACACGAGCGTTTTTCTCCCCTGGTCGCCTCCGGGAAGATCCCCGAAAGAACAGGTCTCCGAGGTCGGGTCCATGAATATTATCCGCCCGTCTATTTCCACGCAGGCTATGGCGTGATTGAAAACCAGTTCGGGAAAATCTTCTATCAGCGGGAATGTCCCTCTCGTGCCTATGAGGACAAGATAAGCTTTGAGGCCCGCTTCCCTGAGCATCGCCGTCAGGAGAACCGCCTGG
>PHAM01000063.1 GCA_002841685.1 Elusimicrobia bacterium HGW-Elusimicrobia-2
GCGGGATACAATGGCGATGACATTTCTGCAACAAGTGCAAATCTTTATTATCCTTATGGTGTTTGTGTTGACTCATCAGGAAATATTTTTATTGCTGATTGTTCTAATAATCGTATAAGAAAAGTTTTTTTTAACAATGCGCCGGTGCTTTCATGGACGGGCGAGTCGGGTTATGAATCCGACGGGCTTAACCCTGAAACGGGTGATACCTCAACAAATTTTGTCTATCGCGTGATGTACACGGATGCAGATAATAATCCTCCTTTGGCGGGTGGAGTGCATATATTTAAAGGAACTGTTGAAATTGAAAACAGTCCGTTTACGCTGGCCGAAGTTGACCCATTAGATACAAATTATGTGGATGGCAAGCTTTATACTTCAACAATAACAATAACGCTTTCCCCGGGGAACGATTATACATATTATTTTGAAGCATATGATTCATATAGCGCGCAGGCGACGGGCGAGGCGACAAGTCCGCCGGTTGACGCTCCCGATGTTTCTAACAATGCGCCGGTGCTTTCGTGGACGGGCGAGACGGGTTATGAATCCGACGGGCTTGAACCGGAGACGGGGGATACAGCCACAAATTTCGCCTACCGCGTGATGTATATGGATACGGATAACGACGCTCCTTATTCGGGCTATCCGCGCGTGGTTATATTGAAGGGAGGTTCGCAGATTTCAGGAAGTCCTTACACAATGAATTATGTTTCCGGCTCATACAGCGCAGGCGCCATTTATACCTTGACCACCGCTCTTTCGCAGTTGGGTACGGATTACACTTATTATTTTGAGGCGTATGATTCAAACAGCGCTGCGGCGACGGGACAGCCGACAACTTTGGTTTATGCTCCCGATGTTTCTGAAGGGGGAACTTATGTGAGCGGTCTCATTTCGGTTAACACGACATGGAGCGCCGCTAACAGTCCTTATATCGTTACGGCAAATGCGGCGGTTGCGCAGGGCGTGACTTTAACAGTAGAGCCGGGCGTGACCGTGAAATTTTCAACCGGAACATATTTGCAAATTCAGGGATGTCTCAACGCTCAGGGCACATCCTCAAATAAAATAGTTTTCACTTCAAGACAGGGGACTCCCGCGCCCGGCGACTGGCAGTATATAAAATTCAACGACACCAGCGACGACGCGAATTGTGTTATAAAATTTGCTGAAATCAAATATGCGGATTTCGGAATTTATTGTACGGATGCTTCACCGTCAATAGGTGAAAATACAATTTCCAACAATAATTATGGTATCTATTATAACGGTGGCTCGTCTATAATTAGCAGTAATACCATTTCAGGCAATTCCTACTGCGGCATAGGCATTTTTGATTATTCCAGTTTGCCGTTAGTAAGTAATAACGTTATATCAAACAATGGGAGTTATGGCGTCTATACTACAGCGCTTGCTATGATTTATAATAACGCTATCTCTTCAAACAATACCGGGATTTATTCTATCGGTAATCATACAGTAAGCAAAAATGCTATTTTGAACAATGTTTACGGCATTCGGTGTTTATGGTATATGACAGCAAGCAGGAATACTATTTTGAACAACGATTACGGTATTTATTTTTCAGGAGGGGGTGGTATCAGTATAACCAGCAACACAATATCGTACAATGGCAAAGGGATTTATGTTGGCGACAGCACTTATCCGCCAAGCATTACCGCAAATAACATAGACAACAGCACGGGGACATATAATATAGAAAATCAAGCAGCCAACGACATCAATGCTACCGGCAACTGGTGGGGGACGACTGATACGGGCGTGATAGACAGCAGAATTTTTGATTATTATGATGATTTTAATTATGGCAAAGTTCTTTACACTCCGATTGCGACTTCTGAAATCAATATAGTATCCCCGAATACGGCTCCGGCTTTGTCCTGGCTCGGTGCGGGTTATACCGGCTATGAATCAGATGGGATAAATTATGAGGTTGGCACGACAACAACCGTATTCACCTACAAGGTTCAATACACCGATGCCGACGGCGATGCTCCGGCTTCGGGTTATCCGAAGGCGTATATTTTGAAAGGCGGGACGACCGTTCAGACATTGACGATGGAATATGTTTCGGGGACTTACAGCGCCGGGGCGTTTTATTCAACTTCGACAAAACTCTCGGCGGCGGGTTCGGATTACACATATTATTTTGAGGCCTACGACGACCATGACGGCAGCGGCGATATTGCGGCGGGGCCCCCCACGGGTTCCGTTGACGCGCCTGATGTGACGGTGGGAAATAATTCGCCGACGCTGACATGGGTCGGCACGGCCGGTTATGAGGCGGATGGAGTGAACCCCGAAAGCGGCGACACAAACACTTCTTTTATTTTCAAAGTGAAATACACCGACCTTGATAACGACGCTCCGATGTCAGAGTATCCCAGAGGGGACCTCGGTCTTGACGGCTACTGGTACATGAGCGAGGAAGATTACTTGGACACTAATTATGCCGACGGTAAAATATACAAATTTGAAACTTGTCTTGATACCACAAGAGACGGTTATTTTTTTACGGCGTACGACGCAAACAGCAATATCGCTTCCGGCGAGGCGACTGCCGCTAAGGGCGGTCCAGCGGTTTCGGCTCCAGGATACTATTCTATTTCCGGATACGTCCTCGATAACAGTTCTAAACCCATTGCGGGTGTAAAGGTTGAGTTGTGGGCGGATGCGGGGCATACCAACAGGATTATGGAACAGGTTAGCGATGCCACCGGATTTTATGTTTTTAACGAATTGACATTATACAATTATTACCAGGCGGCGCCTGCATCGGCGAATTATACATTTTCACCGGCCAGTCTCGGCGCTGATTCGCTCTCAGGGAGCCTGACGGGGCAGAACTTTTTCGGGACGCCGGTGGGGGCAAATACTTACGCAATATCAGGTTATTGCTATGATAGCAACAGTAATCCGTTTGGAAGCGTTTATGTGTATCTTTATTATGGCGGGACAACATATTACAACACTTACACGGATAATAACGGTTATTTCAGTTTAGCCGGTGTTCCGGGAGGTAACTATAGTCTTTATGCGCAATCCGGCGGGACCAACCTTAATATAGGCGACGGCTACACGACCTGCTACAGTTACGAGCCGCTCGGCGGGAATAAAAACAGTCAGAACTTTTATTTTGGTTCAGCCGTTTTTGAGCAAAATGATTTCAAGATATACGGAAATGTTTTTGACCCGAGAACCGAAAGCTGCGGAATTAAATTCATCGCTGCCGCTAATGACAACGTTGATGTTAAAATTTATGATGCGGCCGGGCGGCTTATCAGGAATTTCCGGGAAACGACAGGAGTATTTTCATGGGACGGCAGGGACAAGGACGGGATAGTGGTAGTAAATGGGGTTTATTACGTGCACATAAAAAGCAACGGCATAGACAAAACCCATCCCGTCGCGATATTTAAGAAATGAACGAAAATCAGATTTTGGATAAAGCGGTTGATATTTTAGCCGGCGAGCTTAATCCGAAAAAAATTCTGCTTTTCGGCTCCCGCGCGAAAGGAAAAAATTCAAAGAACGCCGATTTTGATATAGCGGTTGATGCCGACGCGCCGGATATAAGGGAACAAAGAAAATTGGAGGAAAAATTGGAGGAAATATCAGGCCTGCATAAAATTGATATCGTATATCTCGGAAGCGTGGAAGATGATTTCAAGAGAATTGTTATAAAAACGGGGAAAGTGATTTATGCAAGAGGAAATTGAGCTTTCGTTAAAAAAATTAGAAGACGCCTTTTCCCGTCTTAAAGAATCCGTGGAAATTGCTTCCAGCGAACTTGAGAAGGACGGCTCTATACAGAGGTTTGAATTTACATTTGAGTTGCTCTGGAAAACATTAAAGATATTTCTTGAAGAAGAAAAAGGGGTTATCTGCCACGCGCCGAAAGATTGTTTGAAAGAGGCTTTCAGGGTGGAGTGGATAGAGGGAGAAGATATTTTTCTGGACATGCTTAAAGACAGGAATAGAACTTCTCACATTTACAACAAATCTATGGCGGAAGAAATATTTAGCAGAATTAAAGGCGAGTATGCCGGAGCGATAGAAAAGGTCGTGAAGAAATTGAAAGAGAGTCAAAAGTGAAATCGCGCCGAAAAATATTTTATTTGTTTTTGATTTTTAATTTTACATTTTTTATTTTGCGGGAGGCGGGAGCTGAAACAACCGCCTGCAGTTATATGTATTACAACCAGTCGCCGGTAAGTATGGGGATGGGCGGGCTGGATGATATTTTTGAAGCTTCGCCTGGAGCATCCGGCAATCCGGCTCTTCTTGCTTTCTGCGAGGGAGGTGAGCTGTCGGGGGGCGTGGAAAATGACGCTATGGAAGCCGCGATGAGCCGGGTGAGCGCGATTTTCAGGATAAAAAAAGCCGGTATTGCCTTCGGTGTTTTTTCCTATGAACAGAGTTTTCCCATTGTAAATTCTGACGGCACATCATATAGCGGCTTTTCGCAAAGCGGTGAAATAAACTCCCTTTCCATCGGCTACCCCATTTTGAAAAATCTGTCTTTCGGTTTGGGTATGAGAAATGTGAACGAAAGGTTTTTTGTCGCTGATTCCGAATCCTATGATTCCGAATCCTATGCCGACAGCACTTCTTATGCGGATATGGGGCTCTTTTTCAGGCACCGGGGATTCAGGGCGGCATTTCGTGCGGCAAATTTCGGAGAAGCGAAAATATGGGATGATGAGCCGCTGCCGTCTTACGGAGGATTTTCTATTGGTTATGCCGGAGACAGATTAAAAGCGGGAATTTCTGCAGGGAGTGATCAGGTGACGGCAATTTCCCGTCTTGGCTTGGAATACGCGCTTTCAGGCTGGTTTGCGGTTCGCGCCGGCATGGACCGGACGGATACTGCGGCGGATGGAATGTTTATGATTTCACCCTCTTTGGGTTTCAGCATTTCTTACGGTGCGTTCGCGTTTGATTTTGCCGCAGTGACGCATCCTGATTTAGGAAACAGAGCGATGACGGCTTTAAGATATAACTGGGGCAGAAAAAAAGTGAAGCCGGCTTCCCCCGTCATTACTGAAGATAAAAAAACAAAGCCGGAGAGAACAAGGAAAGCGGCGCCGGCTGAAATAGCGCCGTTTGACGGTAAACCGGCGCAAAAAATTCCCCTGCCTGCTGCCCCGGAAGGTGAGAGGGTAAATATAGCGGTGACTGATTTTGAGGCGAGGGCGCCTCTTTCCCAGTCGGAAGCGGCGTTCATATCAGATTTTGTCAGAAGTGATTTTGTGAAGTCAGGCCGGTTTAATGTCATAGAGAAAAACAATATGGATAAGGTGCTGGCGGAACAGGGTTTCCAGCAGACCGGCTGCTCTTCCGCCGAATGCGCGGTGGCAATCGGCAAGATTCTGAACGTGAAACTGATGACTGTCGGGAGCTGCGGCCAGCTTCTGGGGAAATACATAATAACAATGAATATCGTGGATGTTGAAAGCGCGAAAATTATATTTTCCGATGATGCGTCAGTGGCTGACCCCAACGACCTCAGAAATAAAATAACGGAACTGATAGGGAGTTTCCTGAACACGGTAAAATAAAACGTGTTTGATATTTTTATCAAAAACGGCAGGCTTTGCGCGGAGCGTGCCAGCGGCCGGCTGATTTTCAGAAAACTCGTATGAATCACACACGAGGACAGTCCCCATCTACGACACGCCACGGCGAGCTTTCAGCCCGCCACAGGCGGACTTCGCAAGGCTCAGCTTCGTCCGTAATGGGGACAGTCCCCCTTTTTATAATTTTTGCTTGTTTTTTTGCTGTTTTTGGCGCGGACTGGATTGCCGCTTCTGAGAATATTTTCAAAAGCGACACTATTGAATCCGGCAAAGGGAAAATAAGCAGGATCATAAGATCCTCGGGGGATAAGCTGGACATGGGCTATAACGGCGGAGGCTTCAAGTCTTTTTCCGTGTCGCTCGGCGATATAGCCGGCCTGGGAATGGATAATCTGTCCAAACGCAAACAACACGAAAAAAGTGCCGTCGCCGCGCTCATTTATATCTCGCCCAAAAAGGGCGTGGAAAAATACATAAGAGAACTTATTAACGACGCTGATATGTGGGTGAGATGGGATGTTATCAACGCCCTTTACGCTCTCGGCGACGGTTCGGCCGGGACAATAGCCGCGATGAGCAGTCTTTTTAATGATCCCTGTCCCGACATCAGGATACAGGTTTGCCGTTTTTACGGCGCTCACGCCTCATCCACGGAAGTGAAGGCGGTGTATTCCCTCCTCTGGGATGAGAATACCGCTGTCCGGCATCAGGCGCTGGAGACACTCGCGTCAACGACGGGGACTGACGCGCTTATAAAAATTGCGGAGGCTATGCTGGAGGATGAGTCTTTTGACGTGCGGGGCTTGGCGCTGGAAATATTATTTGAGAAAAAAGCCGTGGATGAAACAAAAATATGCGGGATATTATCGGGAGATGATTCTATCCAGATGCGTCGAGCCGCCGCGGCCATACTGCTTAAAAACGGCACGGCCAAATCCATTTCCACGCTGATAAAAGCGGTGGAAGATAAAGATGAGAAGGTGTCGGAAACCGCCAGAAAAGCGCTTGAGCGGATCCGCGGCAGCTCCGATCTGCCTTTATAGTTTACAGGGGGAGGATAAAATGACGGATAAATTCATTGCCGGTTTCTGCGCCGCCCTTTTCGCGGCTTCGGCGGGTTTCTCTTTTGCACAGGCCTTCGAGGAGCCGTCTGGCACAATACTTGATATCGGGGGAAAGGTGACGATTTTACGCGAAGATAAATGGGATGAGGCTGAAAAATTCGCGCCGGTGTATGAGAAGAGCTTTGTGAAAACCGATGACGCGGCTTTTGCCGAGATCATGTTTGATGATGAGACCGCCGTGCGTTTTGAGGAAAACACCGAAGCGGAGATTCTTTCCTCCGGCGGCGCTCTTGAGGTTTCGCTCAAATCCGGCAGGGTGACATCTTCCGTTGTGCCGCAGGATGAGGCGGTTTTTTTTGTTTCTTCTCCTCTGGCGATAATAGGTGTCAGGGGCACGGAATTTACAGTAACGCATAACGGGAAAGAAACTACCGCCGCGGTCTATAAGGGAAAAGTTGAAGTTGAAAACAGGGGCAAGTTGCCGAAAAGAATAAAAGTCGCCTCGGGAAATCAGAGCTTTGTTTACGAGGGTTTTCAGCCGTCGGAGCCTGTGGGCCTGGGGCCGGAATATATAAAATACAGAAAAAAAGTTCTGGATAAATTCGTCAAAAGAACTATTAAGAACAGGAAAAACAAGGAAAAAATACTTCTCAAAAGGATGAATTTACGCCAAAACGAAAAAAAAGCGATTATAGAAGAAATAAAGGGCAGAAAGATAAATCCCGAAAAAAGGGGACGTCCTTAATATTTTCAGGAAACGCGGAACAGAGGCCTTAAAATTTCACCGTGGGCCGCAATATGAACTGGACGGACGGGCTTTCATGATCTTCTTTCATCACGCCCGAATATTTGCGCCGGCCTTCCCAGAGGATACCGGCTGATATTGAGTAAGATGCCCCCCTTTTCCGGACAGAGTGAGGAAAGTTTCTGCCCAGCAGCAATTGCAGTTTCACGGGTTTCAGGTCTTCTTTGCGGAACGCGGCGAACACATCAAAATTTGAATTCCGCCAGAAGCGGAACCGCCTCTGGGCGTAATCAATCCTGTCGCGGAACAAAGAAAAGTAAAAGGAATCGCTTATAGCCGGATTGTCATGGAGCTTCATTCCCGTTCGGAAACTCCATATCTGTTTGGAGAACCTTGTTACCCGCACTCCTTTTATCTTCCACTCCAGCTGGGCCCATGTGTCGTTGTATATCACGTTGTTTTTGAAGTGCTTTTTGCCCATTGTCAGTAGGCCTCCCGAGTAAGCTACTCCGGCGTAACCCGCCGCCTTTCCCGGCCTGAAGGGCACGATTTTTCCCACAAACAGCGACACTCCCCAGGGATCCTCTTCTCCCGCTGTCAGAGCGTTCAGCAGATTGGCGCTGCCGGAGAAGTCAAAATTCTCATACAGGGCGCTGTTGTGTTTTTTCGTGTGCGAGGCCGCGTACGGCAGGGGACTGACGAAAAGTTCGCAGAGTATTGCCGTGGGCCGGAATGATTCTTTCAGCAGATTGATATAAAGAGATGTTTCTGATTCGCTTTGCGTGATGGTTTTCTCTGTCCTCAGGATCTGTGAAAAACTCGCGTAGCTGTAATAGGGGTCGCCCTTCCAGCCGAAGTCTCTTGCCGACGCCCCGAAAGCGCACGGGCAGAACAGGATTATCAATAAGCATGCCTTTAAATTTTTCATGTCTGCTATTTTAGCAAAAAAAATCATTTTGAGCCCCATGCCCGCGTCTGTCCGGCCCGCCGCGGTTCGGTGACAAATATCACGCGAATTGTTTTTGATGTATCTGCGGCTTTCTGCTATAATCATGCCGAATGAAGAAAAAATTTATTTTCGCCTTTAAATTCGTTTACCTGTTCGCGGACGCCTCGGTTCTTTTGCTGGCTTTTATGCTGGCGAATTATATGAGGCACGGTTTGTTTTTCCATCCGGCGTATAACAGGTTGCTCACTCCTGTTCTGCTGGTTTTTATATATTTTTTCTATCACTATAAATTTTACAACAAGCTGCAGCTGACTTATGTTTACGAGCTTTTCAGGATCATCCGCGCCGGGGCTGTGGCTTTCGGCTTTATTATAGTTCTCACATTTTTCTGGAGGCCTTTTTCTTATTCCAGGCTGATGCTCACATATTTTCTGATGTTTTCGGTGATCATGGTTTTTGCCGAAAGAGAGTTCCTGAAATTTTTTATGGATCTGTGCATAAAGAGGTTCTTTCAGCCGGATAAGATACTTGTCGTGGGCAGGGGGAGAATAGTGAGGGCCTTACAGCGGCGGCTTCGGCTGAGGCATCAGGCGGCTTTGTGGATAAATCATTATCCTGACGCGGAAGAATTGAGAGTGTATACGCAAAACCGCGGTTTCAGCGGAATCGTGATTGCGAATTTTCCCCTTAACCACGAAAAGGTCGTGAGCATAGCTAACCTTTGTGAGAATTACGGCGTTGATTTTCAGCTCGTGCCGGATATTCTGGAACTCAAGCTCGGCGATCTTGTCATGGATGAATTTTTCGGCATTCCTCTTCTGAAGCTCAAGCCCACGCCATTAACGGGCACTTATCTGTTTATGAAAAATATTTTTGATGTGGCCGCGACCATAGCGGGCGTGGCTGTTTTTATGCCGTTTTTTATCCTCATAGCGTCGCTGATAAAGATAGACAGCCCCGGTGAGATAATCTACAGCCACATAAGGCGGGGAAGAAGGGGCAGGGATTTTAAATTTTTCAAATTCCGCACGATGGTAAAAAACGCCGATGCCATAATCAGGGAAGAGCGCCGGTCCCATTACAAAAGCGGCAACCTGCTTTTTAAGAAAAAGCGTGACGCCAGAGTGACGCGAGTGGGAAGATTCTTGCGGAAGTTTTCGCTGGACGAACTGCCGCAACTCCTTAATGTGCTCAAAGGAGATATGTCAATAGTCGGCCCGCGCCCGCAGATCCTCAGCGAGGCCGAGGGTTATGACGAGTCGGCGCAAAGACGCTTGCGTATCAAACCCGGCATCACCGGTCTCTGGCAGGTCAGCGGCCGCAGCGATCTGACTTACGAAGAAATGGTGCGCCTGGATATTTTTTATGTGCAGAACTGGTCAATGGAGGAAGATTTTCGTATACTTTTAAGAACAGTACCCGCCGTTTTTTTCGGAAAAGGGGCTTATTGATCATCGGCGGGCC
>PHAM01000064.1 GCA_002841685.1 Elusimicrobia bacterium HGW-Elusimicrobia-2
GCAGTATAATAGTAAAATCAAGCAATCGGTAGTGACCACACTTTTATGAAATTGCTTGTGTAGCAAAGAACTTTTTGTCAGTTTGGCGAACTCGGGCTAACACTTCTCATAGCTCTTTTCTATCATTTTCCGCCAAAATTTGTCAAGGAGGAAAAAATTCCGGTGAAAAAAGGTAGCCGCCCGCAATCTCAGAATTTGATGCCGACGCTCGTTATGTACGCGTAGCCCAGAGCCCCGTGCGGGAGAAAAGCGAAATCCGCGAAATAGCCCCCGTCCTGCCAGCCCAGACCGAAACTGAGGTTCAGGTCATCCTGATAAGACGAACCTATTCTCAGCGTGAGATTTTTCTGCCGCTTGAATTCAATGCCGAGAAGATACTGTATCTTCTCATATCCGGTGAGTTTCACTTCGCTGACAAGATATAACCGGCCCATTTTCTGAAGGGCGCCGATCTGCAAAGACCGGGGAAGTTCCTCTTTTTCATTTATTATTTTTTTCTTTCCTCCGAAGTTCTCAACCACCGCGCCGAAAGCTGTCGTGCGGGAGGGCTGCGTCAAAAATCCTATATCCCACGCGTGATGATTGTAATCATTACCGTAAATTTTCTGGCTGAGCTGTTTATATGTCACGCCCGTGACGGTGTAACGCTTCAGCCGGAGGCCGTATGACATGCTGAGAACACCGTATCTGTCCGTGAAATCACCGAGCTTTTCACCTGCGGCATCCCGCGCCGTATCCTCAAAACTGTAATTCTGCCAGCTCAAACCGAAATGCCCGGCGTTGACGGCGGCGGCATTCTGCTTTGTTGACATATACCACGCGTTCTGGGAAAAAGACGCCGCTCTTTCCTGCTTGAAAGCCAGCATCGCGGGATTGATCCGCCAGCAATCCCGGCCCTCCCACAGCGCGGAGGCCCCGTTCATCGCCGCCAGCCGCGCCGACGCGGGTATCTTAAGAAAAGCGAAGCTCCTTGTGCCGGGGTCTTCCGCGAAAACGGAAACCGCGCAAATCAAAAGCAATATTATTTTTTTCATCTTATTATCGTCATCTTTCCTTTTGCTTTTCCCTTCAATGCCTTATAAACGATAAAATAATTTCCCGTGGCGACAATGCCGCCGTGCCTGTTCCTGCCGTCCCATTCGTTGGTGCCGGTCAAGCTGACCACGAGCATCCCGCTCACATCATATATCTCCACGCTCGCGTTGAGCGAGCCCTTATCGGCCGGCGAGATGATCGTGCAGCTGTTTGAACCCGTTGGCCTGAAAGGATTGGGCGCCGAGTAGCAGACGCTCTCCTCCCTGAAACTTCCGTATTGAGAGGATTTAGGCGTGGGGAAGGAATTCACATAGAAATCAGCGGCGTTATTATCGCTGTCGGCTCCGGCTGGATCTCTTGTGAGGGATCCCCCCCCTCCCGCCACGGGAGCGCTTGCCCCGCCCTCGCCGTCAACATCTTGTATTGGCACATCATCGTAAGCCACCCTGTCCATTTCCACATCCGCGGAATTCACCAGCCGTATTCCCTGCCGAGAGCTGTTGCTCATCTGCAGTTCATTGGAATATACGAAATCCGGATAATCCGCGCCCCAGTCGTACCGTGTGTGCACCTGCGACTGCGTCATAAGAAAAAAAGATTTGGCGCCTATGACAAAACTCTTTGTCGGCGAAGAGATCGTTATAAAATCCTCAAAGCCGTCGACACTGTCCGACTTCTGTATCTTCCAGTTCGTTACGGTGATATCGGCGGATGTGTTGTTGTAAAGCTCGATCCACTCATAGCCCTCATCGGCGCCGTCGGGGTCATAGACAAATTCGTTTATCACGACGCTGCCGGCGAACAATCTGCCGCATGCGGCAATGACCATGAATAGAAATAAAGCCCGCCTCATAATCTCCAGTCCAGCGACACATTGAACATGTGCATGGACTCCTGAATTCTCGCGTCATAAGAAGTGCTGAACCTCTGCCAGCTCTCCAGATAATTACGCCTGCCGTAAGCGTAGCCCAGATCCATGTACATGTTGGATGAGATGTAATATCCGAATCCGGCCGTGAGATATGCCCTCTCGACGGAAGTTCTCTCGTAAGAGGGAATGAAAGCCATTCCGTAACGGATCTGCAGGGTGCTGCTCAGATCATTCTCTATTCCGAGGTGATAAGACACACTGTCTTTGTAATTGTGTTTTACAAGCGTCACGGGATCGATAAAACTCATGTCCGACCAGAAGGTCTTCACAATGTCAAAATAAATAGAGGCCGAAACGGCGCCGGCCCAGATGTGGTTCAGCCCGAAGACGAGCTTGCGCGGAAGATCCAGCGCACCTTTCTCTTTCCGGCTATCGGTGCCGCTTGTGTATTTGACATCATAGTCGAGCCCCGCCGGAGCGGTGTACGCCAAACCGTAATTCCAAAGCCCCCTGTCCCGGTAAAGAGACAAATTCGTGCGGCTTCCCGAAAAATCATATTCCCTTTTTTCCCGCTTCGTGGAGGCTTCGCTTGTGCCGATTATGCTCGTCTCAATTGAAGGATTGCCGCTTATTATCTCATGAGTCATGCCCCATGACCAGCCTCCTGAAAATTTTAAGGCCGCGGCAATATCAAAACTCCTTATATTTCCGGAACCCTTGTAATCAAATTTACCGATATAGCTCCCTCCGGAATAAGCTTCTGCCTCGTGTTTATAGGAAAAATTCATCAGTTGTATCATGCCCATACCCAGTCTCACCCTGTCGCTGAAAGCGTAAACGAAAGCCGTCTCCGGAATTTCAAAATAGGAATTGGCATTATAATACGCCCCGCCTCCATCGGCCGACCAGTTGTTGTCGGGAATCACTCTTTCCGAGACAGTAACAAGAGGAAGAGAAAAATAAAACCTGCTCCCGTCAAAAGCCGACATGGACGCGGCATTGCTGAAAAGACAGGTAGCGTTCTTCGCGGATGAGACTGACGTTAAACCCAGAGCGAGGGATTTCGCGCCGCCGGAATACACGGGGTCGCCCAGATCAAGCATCCCCAAATTGGTAAAAGCCGGCGACGGAATTGTCAGAGCAGCCAGAAGCGCCGGAATTAAAATTTTTATCGTTTTTTTTCCGCCACAGGCGGATTTCACTCCTTTCAACATAATAACCTCCTAATCAAAATTTAAAAATATATTTCATCTCAAATGTCTCAGCGACATCGTTCATCACATCTTCTCCGCTATATTCGTAAGTACCGTCGGTATAGTCGTATGTGCCGTATTCAGGCATATAGAATTCCGGCGGATAATGATACATCTTTCTTGTGTATTTCATCGACACGCTCGCATTCTTTGAGAACTTCATGCTCGGGCTTATTGATATCATGGTGTACTTCTTCTTTCCGTCGCCGGGATCTTTGGAATAGCTGACCTTGGAAAGCAGCTGAAAGCTCTTGGTGAATCTGTATTTGAGCTCCGCGGAAGAGGCGCTGTCGACCCAGAGCCATTGATTATCCTGTATGAGTTGTCTTCTGTCATACTGCCACTTTATTCTCGCGTCCGCCGACGGGCTCCAGGTCATCTGCAGGCGGAACTGATTTATTTCCTGAGGTATTTGATAATAATCGCTGGTGTCATACATCTTCATCTTATCATCCTCATTCTGTATCGTATAACGGCACATCATCTTAAGTTTCTTCGTCACCGGATACTGGCCCTGGAGATAGGTCTTGTAAAAAGTTTTGAGCGTTATTGCTTTAAGAGGATTGAGCTCTCTCCATATCTCGCCCGCCCATTTTATGTTCAGTTTTTTAGTTTTCGTCGTCATCTCGGAAAACATCTTCTCATAGGGGTTATCGCCGGAAATACGGTAATTGTAGTAATCGGAATCAAAACGGTGCAGGCCCAGAAGGAGTGTCGTGTAGGAAAAACTGTAAACGCTGGCGAACTGGAAGGCCTTGCCCAATTCCCTTTTCTTTGTTCTGTCTATATTGCTCTCATAGGCATCATGTACTGAAAGAGCATAATCCAGAAAAAATTTTCCGTTGCCCTGCGAGGTCTTAACGCCGGCGGAAAAAATATCGTTTCGGCCTCCGGAGAACTTGTAGCGTATGTATTTTATATCCGTCTCGCCCCATGCGGTAATATCCTCTTCTTCCATCCAGTCGTCAGCTCTTTCCACCGGCATGACTTCCGGGGAGAAGATTTCGTGATAACTGAGGAAATGCACCTCATAATTAGGGAGAGGCACAGACACATAAAAACCGCAGGCCCTGTCTTCCATATTGTTGACGAGATTGAATTTGTCCTGATTGTTGTAGGCGAAACTCACGCTGGATGGCACGGACTTCGCGGTGCCGTCGGGATTGAGTTTGGCCGTGAGAAATTTGTCCGAATAGAACGCCGCCCATGTCATGTAAGGCATGGTCTTCTGAACGGCTATTCCGTAAAAACCGGCGTTTTTATTAGACGACCTGTAGGGCTCAACGCCTTTTTTTTCGCGGCTGACGGCGGATATCGTCTTTGAAACCGAGCCGAGCCCGAGCCCGCGCTCAAATGTGAGCTTGAACGCGCCGAGCACAAAAGTGTCAAATCCCAGATAATCTTTCGCGTAAAGATAATTGCTCACGAGATAATATCTGCGCAGATTCTCCCATGTCATCCCCTGCCCCCACGCGTCCCTTTTCACCGCGAAAGAAAGCTCCATGTTGGTGCCGTAAAAATACCTCAGCCGGGCGAGCTGGGATTCGGGATTGTGAAAATTCGAGGGAGCCTCCGCCTGTTTGTCGGAAAAAGGCATCGTCAGTTTCTGCGTGATCCTGAGATCGCCTTTAAGCAATTCTTTCTCCTCTTCCACATAGACGGTCAAAAAAGGCCTTATCATCCTGTATATCTCATCCGTCATACCTGCCACATCTTTGAGTTCTTCCACGTCCCTGAATCCGCCGCGGCGCACGCGGTGCCGTATTATCTCAACCACCAGGCCCGGCGGGAGCATCGGGAGTTTCATAAGATCCGGGCGGTTTACGGTGTTGAGGTCAAGAGGGTTGGCCCTGAAATCTTCAAGTTCCTTGGTGTCTATATCGTCAAAGCCTATTTTTTCGTCTTCAACATCCTCCACGATCTCGTCGTATATGTTCTCGAGCTCATTTTCCGGGATGTCCGCGAAACAGGGCGCGGCAAAAGAAAGAATAACAAAAACGGATAGATATTTGAAAAACTGATTCAGCCCGGCGGCTGCCATCCTCTCATACCGCATCTTGTCTCTTGCATACAGCATTTTGCGTCATTGTCCAATTTCCTGTTTGCATTTTTCAATAATACGCAGCGACTGGGGATGAGAAGGATCTATTTCAAGTATTTTTTCAAATTCTGTTATAGCCTGCGAATATTTTTTGGCCTGATACAGCTTCAGCCCCCGGAAATACAGCTGTTTCTTCAGTTTCTCGGCTTCTTCCGGCGTTAATTTTTTCTCCGCTTCCTCTGGTTTTTCTTCCCTCACCGGCGGAGCGTATTCCAGCCCCTCCGGTTTCCCCGACGGCGCGGTGAGAGTTATATAATCCTTTATCTTATCAAACTGCTTCTTAGTAAAACGCGGCACCTTCAGCAGATCCTCTTTGGCCGTAAACGGCCTGCTGTTATTCCTGTAATCCACAATCCTGACCGCCGTCACCTTTCCTATGCCCGGCAGCGCGTCAAAATCGGCGACTTCCGCCTTGTTGATATCGATAAGCTCAGCGGGCTTCTCTCCCGGCGCGACCTGCACGACCGTGCGCGGCTGTTTCTTTTCCTTTTTATAATATTCCGTCGGGGCCGCCGTCTCCCTTTTCTCTCCCCATCTTAAAGACGCCGAAAAAACATGCTGATTGTTGAGCACTTCATGGGTCTGGAAAGCGTAGTCAAAATCTATCCGGTTGAGCATTATGCCGAAACCGAAAGAAGCCCTCTGCTGTTCCGGCTGAACGCCGAATCTCACGCAGAAGGACGGCACCACATTTATCTCGGCGCCGATCTTGAGAATATCCTCTTCCCTGTCGGCGGGCATATTCCAGTCAATGACAGTTATCAAACCCCTGAAAGGACGATAGCACAGGCTGCCGGTCAGATCCCTGTAGAGGGTTTCCGAAGCTATCTGGGGCCGGTTGAGTCCTCTTGAGAAAACGCCTATGGAAAGTTGTGTGGATATCACACCCAGCGCCCCCGCGTCAAAAGACAGCGCCGAAGCACTGCCGCCGCCTTCTATTTGAAGGCCGAGATTCCTGATGTTATAACCGAAATAAGCGCCCGGAACGAGCATGAAACTGTGCGTAAAAATCAGTTCGCTTTCCTTATAGTATGACGCGCCGAAGGAAACATAATTGAAAGCGAAGGAGCCTGCCGTCTTTGTGGGGAGCATAAAACCCGCGCCGCTGTGTTTCATATCGGCTTCGCCGTAAAGAGAGGTCTGCGAAAATGACAGCGCCGAGGCGCTCAGAAGATTAAGTCCGGCGGGATTGAAAAAAGGAGCGCTGTAATCATTGGCAAGCGAAGTGTATGCTCCGCCCATGGCCGCGGGGCGCGCGTAAAGAGGCTTGTCCTCAAAAGCGGCGTAACCACAAGTAACCAAAAGAAAAAGAAAAAGGAAAAGGGGACGGTGGAAAGTGATTTTCTGAGAAAACCAATAATTCCTAAAAAATATTAAGGACGTCCCAATATTCACAATATTCATCATAGTTTCCGTCCTATCGCCACAACCGTCTGCTCTTTTACCACACCGCCGGTGTCCTGGTCGGCGAGCTCCACCGAAATTATGTACATACCGCAGGGAAGAAACTGCTGATTGACGTCCCTGCCATCCCAGATGTAATCGTAATGCTGGGCCAAAAATTCCTCAGCCTTGACGATTGCCCTCACAAGGCGGCCCTTCACGTCGTAGACGAGCACATTGACCCTCTGCTCCGTAACCGGAGCGCTCGGCAGATTGAAGACTATCCTGCATGATGAAGGTTTCCCCGCCGGAGTGGAATAGGGGAAAAACACTTTTAAAACATCGCCGGAATCGGGGGCAAAGGTTTTAAGGCCTATGGTTTTCAGATAAGCAGGCAGCGGCTCGTATGAAAACCTGACTGTGTCCACATAAACATCATTGTTGTTGTTCACTGTTTCCTTGACGGCTATGTATATCTTAGCTTTGACGGCAGTGGCAGGGGCCGCCATTCCCGGCGATGAGACAGAATGCCAACCGTCAAAAGCGCTGAGATTCGTTCCCGGTATCAGCCCTGTGTCTTTTCCCAGATCAAGGCCGTCAGCGTCATACCATTTGACATAAAGCTGTATATCCGTGTGCTCTATTTCGCCGGCGGCGGCCTCGTTGGCGACATAAAAATAAGCTCTGAGCGAAAAAGCGTAATCGTCTGCGGGTGATGAACTCCCCGTGGCCGTGAGGTCTATGCTATTGCTGTTGAGCGTCCGGCCGCTGAAAGCCGTTGTCGGGTCCTTGAATTTGCAGGAATAACCGCCTTCACAGCTTTCGTCGTTTGAGGCGGTGATGCTGGTTGAATTCGCGCTCCATCCTGTCAGCGTGCCGTCATTAAAATACTGATTGGTAAAATGAATGTAGTCCAGCGCCCACGCCAATGACGCAAACAGCGCAAACGCCGCGCCCGCGACAACAAATTTTAATTTTTTATTTCCCATTTCTCCTCTTTTTTTATCTCTAAAAATAATTTTTTCAACACACTCTGTATAAAAAATTTATCGTCTTTCATAGAATCGTTACAGCTTCCTTCATAATATCCGGTTTCAAAAACTCTGGAACGCTGCCTTCGGTGACAATTTCCACTTTCATCCCGAATAACTTTTCAAGTTTAAGCTCCAGAGAAAGCAGTTCCAGCAGGCCTTTTGTCTTTTTAAATTTGACAAGAAGGTCAATATCGCTGCCGCGCTTATGGTCCCCGCGGGCGCAGGAACCAAAAACAGAAATCTTTCCTATATCATTTTCGCGGCAAATTTCCCTCATTATTATCGCCTTATCCGCGCTTAGTTTTAACCCCGCGGCAGAGCGTTTGTTTTTCAATTTAATCCCCACCTATGCCCTCGCCTTTTCAATTCTCGGCGGCAGCTTGATGCCTTTCATGTCAAAAAAACCCGCCACTATGGCTCCCGCGAAATAAATGACCCACAGATATGTGCCGTATCCGGTCACAAGCGCCGCGAAGCCCGCCACCAGCATGGAACAGGCGAATATTATCAGCGACACTTCCAGGAAATACCATTTCTTAGTCATCATGTTATAAATGGAATCCGCCGGGTAATTGTGCCTTTTGTGCCTGACGATTCCCGCCGCGAAAAGACAGAATCCCACGGGGGATATCCCCTGCACAAAAAGATGTATCAGCACGAGCTCAAGGCGCCTGGGTCCTTCCATAAACCATTGCGCGTCGTAAAGAGTGATGAAGGAGTTCTGCGCGATTATTTTTGAGCCGTCAACCGCGGCTATGTTTATGAGCACGAATATCAGCCCCATAAAAGCGGCCACGATAAAAACGGCGGCCTGCACGATTTTCGGCACCTTCTTGTCTTCCGATGTCCAGTTGAAAATGGCCACAAGCAGCGACGGGGCGAACAGCGCTATCATCAGAAACTGCCTCACGCAGTTCACCGCGAGCGGCGCAGGATGAGGCCCTATAATATTCTGCAGGGGCCTTGAAAGAAGCCACAGACCCAGGGCGACATAAGCGTAGAAGGTCCCCTTTATGGTCAGCTCGCCCATAATGAGCGTGCGGCCGCGGTTGCTCTTCTTTATCTCATAAGCCATAGCGAAATACACAAGGCCCGCCACCACCGGAAGCGCGAGGTTCAGGATTATCAGCATAAGCCCCTCAATCAACCCTTCTCAATACTCATCATCCGAACCGCCGCCGCCCGATCCCGATTCCGATTCGTATTTGTCCGTGAGACTCTTCTCAACAACGCTTTTGAGCTTTTTGTCTTTGAGCTCCACCTGGTTTATCCATGTGCCGCCGCCCTCGGGCGCGCGGGCCGGCCAGGAAACCCAGCCACCCCATTTCCCTTCCATTATCTTGCATTCGATCTCTATCTTGTTGTTGAAAGTCATGGCGCAGAAAACCTTGAGCTTGCTGCCGCCGCGGGTGAAAGGAGAGTATTTTGACACCTTATACGAGATCTGGCTTGAAGGTTTTGACGACGGCTCTTTTCTGACAATGGCGTCTGTCACCTCTTTTTCAAAAGCCGGGTCAAGTATCTTTATCTGCGGATAAACCTTGCCCCGTTTATTGACATAGGCGGGGAAATCGAGCTTGGTGCGGCCGGCGATATCCTTCACCTTTATTTCCGATATCTTTATGGCGTTGTTGAGCACGACCGACGCTATGGCTTTCGTAGTGCCGGCGCCGCTGACAGGCGTCACCTCAACCTCTGTCACCGTCAGCGGAAGGGATTTTCCGCCCGGGATTATTTCCGCCTCATAGGATGTTTCTTTCTCGTATTTTTCAATAACGCTTTTCTCTATCTTTTTCTTTATTTCGGGCTTGATGAGGTCAACCTGTTTGACCCATTTGCTCCCGGATTTAGTGGAGGGCCAGGAAACCCACGGGCCCTTGGTCCCTGTCATGACCTTGCACTCCACCTCCACCTCGTTATTGAATGTCACCGCGGAAAAGGCCTTCATGGACGATCTCTGTCCCTTGGGGTCATAGAGCGACATCTTTGACACCTTGTAGGAAAGCTTGCTGGATACG
>PHAM01000065.1 GCA_002841685.1 Elusimicrobia bacterium HGW-Elusimicrobia-2
CGGGGGGTCCTTGAAATATACGCGCCTCTGGCGCACCGCCTGGGAATGAATATCGTCAAGGCCGAGCTCGAGGACAGGGCTTTCGCCGTGCTGCACGACAGTGAATACAAAAAAATACAGGAAAGGCTCCGCCTTCTTCATCCGCGGGCCAGCCAGGCGATAAAAAAGGTGGAGCATGAGCTATCGCATAAATTTCACGCCAGCGGCCTCACGGATGTTATTATCCAGGCGAGAGTGAAAAGCCCCCTGAGCATTTACCGAAAAATGCAGAAACAGAGCAAGGGCATAGACGAGCTCGAGGATATTGTCGCCGTGCGCGTTATCAACGAGAATAAAGAGGACTGCTACAAAACGCTCGCCCTGCTGCATGAAATATATGTTCCGGTGGAAGGATCTTTTACGGATTACATATCCTACCCCAAATTAAATATGTATCAGTCAATACACACGACCTGCGATGTCGGCGGGGAAATCATTGAGTTTCAGATCAGGACAGGCGATATGCACAGGACCAGCGAATACGGCATCGCTGCGCACTGGAGGTACAAAGACATGTCCGCTCTCGCGGCTAAGGGGCTGAAAAACTGGCTGGATTCATTCTACGAATGGCAGATGGACAAGCTTTCAAGGGATGAATTCATACACAACCTCAAAACAGAGCTGAGCTATGACGAGATCTTCGTTCTCACGCCCAAAGGCGATGTGAAAAGGCTCCTCAACGGTTCCACGGCGATAGATTTCGCGTATGCCGTGCACAGCGATATCGGAGATCATTTCAGGGGCTGTCTGATTAACGGTGTTATGCAGCCGATGGGTTATATTCTCAAAAGCGGCGACCGCGTTGAGATCCTGACCGCCAAACGCGCGCACCCTTCCAGAGACTGGCTGAAAATAGCGAGAAACCCTTCGGCAAGATACAAGATCCGCCGGCGGCTAAGAACCGGGGATTGAACTATTAGACCTTGCGCACGTTTTTGAAACAGGAAACGCACACGTAGCCTGACTGTGTTTTGTTGTTATATTCAAAGCGGATTTTCTGGAGATTCACGCCCCATGTCCGCCTTGTCGCGCGGTTGGACTTACTGCGGTTGTTGCCCGCCATGGCTTTTTTTCCGCACACGCTACATATTTTTGACATAATTTTTTTCCTCCGCTCACAATCCGCTGGTTAATTTGCGCGGACGTTTTGGAGAATGCTATAAAATTTTCTAAAATTACGCAAGCGTTCAACCGAAATTAAAAATAAGTTGGAGAAGGATTCTTTATGGACAAAACCGATGTGAGGTATATAAAAGGCGTGGGCCCGGGCAACGCTTTTCTGCTGGAAAAAATAGGCATACGCACGGTTGAGGATATGTTCGCTTATCTGCCTTTCAGGATGGAAGACAGAAGGAATTATATTTCTGCGCGCGAATTAACGGCTGTCCTGCCCTCGGATGAGAGTTTTTTTGTCGCCGGAACGGTCAAAAAAATAACCGGCGGAAAATCTCCGCGCCGCCGCGCGCGTATTGTTGAGATCACGCTGGAAGACAAAGCCGGCACCGGTAATATACGTCTTCTCGCTTTTCAGAACAGGGTCAAATATATACTGGCTGTTATTGAGATCGGCCAGGAGATAGCCGTTTACGGGAAAGTGGAGCTGCTCGCGGAAGGTTTGACGATGAGCAATTTTGATTTCGAGGTGCTCAAAGCCGGACAGAAGAGCCTCTCGTTTTTCCGCAGGGTGCCGGTTTACCGGCTGACAAAGGGCATAAGCATCAAGCGCTTCAGGCGCTGGATGTGGAACGCTCTGGAAAAATATTCTCAATCCGTGGAGGAGTTCATTCCCGCCGATATAAGAAAACGCCTCGCTCTTCCGCCTCGACCGGCCGCTTTCAGAAACGCGCATTTTCCGGAAACGCCCCGGGCGCTCTCGGAGGCATACAGAAGGATCAAATTTGAGGAATTTTTTATTTTTGAATGCGCCGTGGCCTATAACCGCGCTCAAATAAAAAAAACCAGAAAAGAGCTCACGTACAAATTGAAAAAAAACTTATTGACGCCGTGGAAGGACTCCCTTCCGTTTGATTTCACATCCGGCCAGAAGACAGCCATAAACGATATTTTCAGGGACATGCTCTCCCCTTTCCCGATGAACAGGCTGATCCAGGGCGATGTCGGCAGCGGCAAAACCGTGGTGGCCGCCTCCTCGGCGGTTCTCGCAAAGGAGAACGGGTATCAGACGGCTATACTCGCTCCCACGCTGCCTTTGGCCGAACAGCATTTCAAAACTCTTTCTTCCCTGTTTAGCGCCGGCAGGGTAAAAACTCTTCTTCTGACGGGCGGTATGAAAAAAGAAGACAGGCGCCTTGCTCTGGAGGAAATAAGCTCGGGAAAAGCCGATGTCGTTATAGGCACGCACGCACTTTTTCAGGAACATGTTAAATTTAAGAAACTGTCGCTGGTTATAATAGATGAGCAGCAGCGCTTCGGCGTTCATCAGAAAGCCGCTCTTTCCGCCAAGGGAAGTTCGCCGGATATTCTTGTTCTTACGGCGACCCCCATACCGAGAGCTTTATCACTGGCTTTGTTCGGCGATCTGGACAGGAGCGAGATACGCGTATTACCGCCGGGAAGAAAAAAAGTGGAGACCATTCAGGGAAGTTCGCAGGAGGCCTATGACCTGATCAGTAAACAGATAGATAAGGGTTTTCAGGCTTTTGTGGTTTATCCCTGCATTGAGGAGGCACAGGATGAGCATTCCGCGAAAGCCGCGTATAAATATCTTTCGGATGAGGTTTTCCCGGATTACAGGGTGACACTCCTTCACGGCCGCATGACGCCCGCGGCCAAGAGCGCGGCAATGGAAAAATTCTCCGATGGTAAAACGGACATTCTCGTTTCCACAACGGTCATTGAGGTGGGTGTGGATATCCCTCGCGCGACATTTATGCTCATTGAAAATGCCCAGATGTATGGCCTGAGCACCCTGCATCAGCTCCGCGGCAGAATAGGACGCGGCGGAGAAAAATCCTGCTGCTTTGTAACGGTTGCGGGCGCGGACTCTCTGGCTCTTGAGCGTATATCCTGCTTCCTGAAAAGCTCCGACGGTTTTGAGCTGGCGGAAAAAGACCTTGAGCTGCGCGGGGCCGGACAGTACTTCGGAGCCGCGCAGCACGGGATGATGGATATCAGCTTTAATTACAATAAAGCGCTGGAAGAAAAATTCCCGGATTTGTCGGACATCGCTGTCCTGAACACCGCGCGGGAGGAAGCTTTTCCCCTTCTGGAAAAAGACCCTGCGCTGCGGAATAACCGGGCGCTGAAAACGAGATTAATGGCGCGTTTTTCAGAGGGCTTTAATCTTGCAAAGGTCTCTTAAAAATAATATCATGGAGATTATGATGAAAATTGACAGAATCCTGATTTTATCCGCGATATGTATTGCGGGGACATTGCACGCGTCTCTTGCGAATGATCTGCAAAAAGACATTGTTTCCGACACGCCCCTTGTCCGTCGCCGCGCGGTGTATTCCATTATTCACTCCACTCTCCCTCCCGTTACGGCCATGAATCTTCTGGGCGTGGCGGCCTCGGATGATGATCTGCTCGTGAGGAGGCTCGCCGTATCCGGGATCACCCAGTTCAGCCGCTTTTTCTCCGAGGCCCGTATTGATTCCGTTATGGAGGTGGATGTCTCTACCTCCGTGGTTACGGATGAGCTCACGGAAGATACCACGGCACAGCAGGAAATAACCTTGACGAGCATAGCGCTGGATATATTGAGAACCGCTTTGAGTGACAGCGCCGCGGTCATAAGAGCCGACGCCGTCCGTGTGCTGAGCGCCTTTCCCGCCTCAATCGCGGGAGGGGATGTTCTTTCTATGCTGGATGATTCCAGTTTTATAGTTATAAAAGAGGCTCTCCGAGCGGCCGCGAATCTGCGAATGGCCGGGGCCGCCGAGAAAGTGGGGGACTTGCTGAAACACAAGGGCGAGATCGTCAGAGTCGCCGCCGCGGAGTTTGCCGGAAATATGCGGCTGGAAGAATACTTTAAACAATTGCAGAAGATGGCCTCCAAAGATAAATCGGCGGAAGCGCGGAAAACAGCGCTTCAGGCGATGATTAAAATACATCCGGCTGATAAAAGCACAATATTAAAAGATTATCTGGAAGAGAAAGATATGAACATAGCGCTTGAGGCTGCTCTTCTGCTGGCAAGAGATTCTGATTATTCAGGCAAAAAAACCGTATTTTCGGCGCTGGAAATCAAGGATCCGGGAATTCGCCTGGCAGCGGCGAAAGTGCTGCTCTATTATGATGATGAAGAAAGCCGCGGGCTTTTCAGGAGCCTTCTGAATGACAGTGACTCCGAAGTGAGAAGTTTCGCCGAGAAGAATAACAGGAGGGAACAATGAGGATAATTATCGCGCTTGTTTTATGCACCGGACTGGCTCTTGCCCAGCAGGGAGGAGCTGAAAATCAGTTTAAGCTCATGAAAAGCACATCGCCCGCCGTGCGCCGTGAAGCCGTCAGAGACATAGGCAGAACGAGACAGCCTTCTTCCGTGAATATTCTCTGCGAAGCGCTTGAAAACGACGCTGATTTCGGCGTGCGCGCCATGGCGGCGGAGGCTCTCGGCAATATGCGCAGTAAGGAGGCCGTTCCATCGCTAGTGAAGGCGCTCAATGACAAAAACAGAAATGTCCGGTCGTCGGCCATCGTGGCCTTTGGTTATATAAGAGATAAAAATTCCGTTCAGCCGCTCGTGGAATATTTAAAGAAGGAAACGGACCTCGGTTTGCGCCTGTCGGCTGTCAATGTGCTGGGGGTTATAGGCTCCGATGAAGCAGGCCCGGCCCTGATAGAGATGCTTGAAGGCCAAAATCCCCGCCTGAGTTCCGTTGCCGCTCAGTCCCTCGGCAGGATGCGCTATTCGCAAGCGGCCAAGCCGTTGATAAAAGTTGCCGCTAAAAGCAAGGAAGGGTCTTCGCGTATCGCGGCTATAAAAGCCCTGGGCGAGATAAGGAACCTCGAAGCCGTTAAAACCCTTGAGGATCTGCTGGAAAAGGAAAAATCTCAGGATGTTCAGTACGCCCTTGTATATTCTCTCGCTCAGCTGGGAAGTGACAAAGGTTTTGCATTAGCTCTTGCCGCCGCCAAATCTGAAAACATAGAAACAAAAAGAAACGGCATTCGCGCGCTCGGCCTGATGAGGCAGAAAACAAAAGAAATTGAAAATATAGTTATTAAGGCGTCAAAAAGCGAGAATACCGGGCTGAAAAGAGACGCCGAGTCAACGGCTTCTTATCTGGATATAAAGCTGCCGCCGCCCGAAAAAACGCCGTCAAAAAAATAATTTAAACCTCTGCCTTCTTTGTCTCGGCGACGAGGTATGCTGATTTTATTTTTGGAATATTGTTTAGGGGGATAGCGATGAAACAGACAATGACTGAGATGCAGTTCAAAGCGGAATTGGCCAAATGCGAATATTGCGAGGAAAGGCCCTGCGAATCCGCTTGCCCGGCGAATTGTTCGCCTTTTGATTTTATAATGGCCTCGAAAGAGGGCGAAGCTCAGGATTATCTGAGAGCGGCATCCGCGATAATGAAGAGCAATCCGCTCGGCGGCGTCTGCGGCACGGTTTGTCCCGACAGGCACTGCATGGCGAAATGTTCGCACAAGGATTTTGACGGTTCCGTCAAAATACCCGAGGTGCAGGCCTATATAATACAAAAAGCCAGAGAACTGGGCGGGATCCCGGGGTTCAATAAGGCAAAATCAAAAGGGAAGAAAATAGCCGTCATCGGCGCCGGTCCCGCCGGACTTGCCGCGGCGGCTGTGCTCGCTCAGAAGGGTTATCAGGTCGTTGTCTTTGAGAAAAACCGTCTTCCCGGCGGAGCCTGCAACCTCATACCCGCTTTCAGGCTGGACAGAAAGATCATCAAGACGGATATAGATTTCATAAAAGCGCTCGGAAGCATAGAGATACGCACAGGTCAGGCGGTGAAAGAAGCCTCGGATCTGCTTAAAAAAGATTATAAGGCCGTTATTTCGGCCACGGGCCTCTGGGCGCCGATTCTTCCCGGAATTGAAAATCAGGGCAAGGCTGTCAATGTCATAGACTATTTGATCAATCCGAAAAAATACAAATTCGCAGGCAAAGTCGCTGTCATAGGCGGTGGGGCATCCGCGGTTGACTGCGCGGTGACGGCGAAAAAAAACGGCGCCCCAAAGGTGGAGATGTTTATCCTTGAAACAGTTTCCGAGATGCCGCTGAGCGCTAAGGAAAGAGAAGAGCTCCTTGAAAACGGCATTGAACTGACCAACAGGACCTCGGTGACGGCCATCAAGACAAAGAGCGGAAAAATTTCAGGGCTCACAATGGTAAAGGTAGATCTTGCCGCCGGCAAAAAATTCGCGCTCAAAGATCTGAAGACGATTTCCGGCACGGAGCAGTCAAGAAGCGACATCAAAAATGTGATCATCGCCATAGGCACCCGCGCCGGAAAACGTTTTGCCCGGACGAAAGGAGTTTTCTCCGCGGGAGATTACGCCAACGGCCCCACAACGGTAGTTGAAGCCGTCGCTTCAGGGAAAAACGCCGCGGAAGAGGCCGCGGCTTATCTTGCCGGTAAAAAAGCATCGAAGGTGAAAAAGGACGTGAAGAGCACCGTGGAGATCAGCGGCTATGAACCGCTCCCCGTTTCTCTTGAGACGGATTTTTTTGGCAGAAAGATAAATTCACCGTTTCTGCTTTCTGCGGCCCCCCCGTCAGACGGTTACGACCAGATGAAGAAGGCGTATGAATCAGGCTGGGCGGGCGGAATTATGAAGACGGCTTTTGACGGTGTGCCGATACACATCCCCGGCGAATATATGCATGCATTCAGCAAGACGACTTATGGCAACTGCGACAATGTTTCCGGCCATTCTCTTTCAAGGGTCTGCGCTGAAGTTAAGAAGTTAGTTAAGCAATTTCCCGACAGGCTGACGATGGCCTCAACGGGCGGTCCTGTCACGGGAAACGATAAGGAAGACAAAAAAGGTTGGCAGGCCAACACAAAGAAGCTTGAAAACGCCGGCGTTATGGGAATAGAGTATTCTCTTTCCTGCCCTCAGGGTGGCGACGGCACCGAGGGAGATATAGTTTCGCAGAACGCCGCTCTCACGGCTAAGATAATCGACTGGATTATGGAAGTGTCCGACCCGAATATACCGAAACTCTTCAAGCTCACCGGCGCCGTAACGTCAATAGTGCCAATAGCGCGGGCGATTAAGGAAGTGTTTGATAAGTATCCCGGAAAGAAAGCCGGCATCACTCTTGCCAACACATTTCCCGTCGTGGATTTCAGGCCCGGGAAAAAAGGCAAATGGGATGAAGCCATTGTTTTCGGTATGAGCGGCGAGGCCGTGGCCCCAATAAGTTATAACAACCTGATATGCGCGATGCCTGTGGGCCTTACGATATCCGGCAACGGCGGCCCTATGAATTACAAGCAGGCGGCGCATTTCCTCGCCATAGGCGTAAAAACTGTGCAGTTCTGCACGATGCCGACAAAATACGGCTGCGGAATTTATGACGAACTTGCCAGCGGCGTGAGTTATCTTATGAAACAGAGGGGAATAAAATCCATGAAAGAACTCATAGGTATAGCTCAGCCGAATCCCGTAACAGGTTTTATGGATATTTCGCCGACGAAACAAATATCGTCGCTGAAAGACAAAGAGATTTGTCTTAGCTGCGGCAACTGCGCCCGCTGTCCCTATCAGGCTATATCGCTGGATAAAGACGGCTTCCCTGAGATCGACCCCGCGAAATGTATCGGCTGTTCCATCTGCACGAAGAAATGTTTTACCGGCGCTCTTGAAATGCGCAAAAGAACTCCGAAAGAATTAAAGCAGCTTAAAGAGGACTGATTGGATTTATTTATATAATGAATCGGTCAGATAACTTAAAAACGCAGAAAGAAATTATTGTCAAAACCGTTTTAAGCCATTACCCTGATATACAGGCAATTTATCTTTTCGGTTCTTACGGCACCGGCGATGAATGGCCGGACAGCGATGTTGATATCGCTTTGCTTTTTAAGGCGGAGACAGCCGGGCGAACAAGCCGGGCGAACAGGTTCATTGACGATGAGTGATTTGAAATTTGAGCTGGAAAAGACGCTTAACAAAAAACTGGATATGGTTAATCTGCGGTTAATGAATACGGTTTTCCAAAAAGAAATCATTGACGCCGACGGCCGGATTTATTGCGGTGACGAATATAAAGCTGATGAATTTGAAATGCTGACAATCTCTAAATATCAGCGGTTGAATGAAGAAAGGAAAAGTATTATTGAGGATGCTTTAGCAACCGGGGGGTTTTATAATTTATGAATGACATTATTTTGAACAAAAAAGAAAGCATTGAGCGTTGTATAAAACAGATTCGCGGTTACTATGCGCTCAAAAGTGATAAGGATTTCAAGGATGATTTTCTGAAACAGGACGCAATCGCTCTCAATTTACAGCGCGCCTGTGAGCAGGCTATTGACTTGGCCAATCATATTATAAAAATTCAAAAACTCGGTTTGCCGAAAGAGAGCAGGGAGAGTTTTCAATTACTGACAAAAAACAAAATCATACCCGAAGAAATGGGGCAGAAACTTGAAAAGATGGTTGGCTTCAGAAATGTGCTGATTCACGAATATCAGCAACTGGATGTAACTTTGATGATAGATGTGATTGAAAATCATTTAGACGACCTGATTGATTACACCAACATTATTGTGAGCAAATTTTATAATGAGTAATAGTGTAAATAAAACTCTTGATAGCAAAGCGAAAGCATTGGTTCCTATCTTATTTCAACTTGTGGACAAAACCAGAGACTCATTATACACAGGTTTTAAATTGTATGAAAAAAAAACGGAGCATGTATTTGATGTTGATAAATTTAATGACAAGGGATATTATGAAATAGCACTTTTTTATCCTCACTTCGTAGACAGGATTGCTTTTGAATGCATGAAAACAGATGAAAGGGAATTTTTTATGGAGGCATTAATTAAAGAGTTTTGTAATGTTATGGAAACTTCAATTGGGGAAACAGGTTTTGCTGAAAATTATATTAAACGGGAACAAGAGTATGAAAAATATAAAATGGTTTTTTTAGAAAACAACATGCCGGGAAGTGCAAAATATACAGTACTTTGGGAACTTGGAAACAAAATAAGTAGGGTTTTAGATTGGAAAATGGATATTCTGTTGTTTACAACTATCTACGTTTGTTTTGTCTCTTACTGGTCTATGGTTCAGGAAATGCTACTTAAAAAGGATATATAGTCTGGATTATTCACACTGTATGTCATTTCGAAGGAGTTTTTACGACTGAGAAATCTAACCCGAGTTCGCCAAACTGACAAAAAGTTCTTTGCTACACAAGCAATTTCATAAAAGTGTGGTCACTACCGATTGCTTGATTTTACTATTATACTG
>PHAM01000066.1 GCA_002841685.1 Elusimicrobia bacterium HGW-Elusimicrobia-2
AAACAACAGTCTGTCATTCCGAACGAAGTGAGGAATCTTAGATTTCTCAGTCGTAAAAACTCCTTCGAAATGACATACAGTGTGAATAATCCAGATTATATAGCCCTGCTCCTGCAAAGATGTGTATAAAGATTCATTTCCCGCCACATATCCAATAAACAAAAAAGCTTTTTCCACATTAAATTTATCCCGCAGATAAATACGGAATTTCGCGAAATCAAGTTTCCAGCCCTGTGCGCGAATAGACAAATTTAAATTCTGGCTGTCTATAAACGCATAAATATTTTCTTTTATTTTTTGCATCTGCAAATCCCCTTTATCCGCGTTTCCATTCTTCTATCAACTTTCTTGCTTTATCAGTCAGCGTATATTTTCCTGTCTTGGCCGCACCCTCAAAGAAAATAAGATTATTGCTTTTTAGAAAACTCAGATCCTTCTCTATGGTTCTTGTGCCGATATCAAATTTCTCAGAAAGATTCGGGGTATTGAACGGCTGTCCACCGTATAATCCTAAAAGAATGGAAACCATACGCTCGCGTCTATCTCCTTTTACACCGAACTTTACACCGAACTTTACACCGAACTTTACACCGACATTTATTCCGACATTTTCGCCAGGCCTCTTGAACTGTATCGTGTAAAAACTATTGATTAAAAACTGCGGCTCCGGAAGATTGGCCTCTGATAACGCCTTTTTTATTCTGTTGATCCCCGAACCCGCTTTCTCAACCTCGCCCATTCTATGAAAAAGCTCCGCAATAATCTGATTCCTGTGAACGCTCTTTTTTCCCAAATCATCCAGCGCCATCCCCGGCGGCAGTCCCCCCGGATCAGATATTTCCACGCGGTCGCCGCCGTATATCTCTACCGTTATCCATGCGCCGTCAAAATGATAATCTCTGTGTATAACCGCGTTGAGCACCGCTTCCCGCAACGCCTCTTTGGGAATTTCCAAAAATTCCTTGCGCTTAAGGTTTTTAATCTCGTATCTTAAAGGCAAATGACTTTCTAAAAAAATCATGGCCTGCTTAACATTCTCCATAATATTGGCTTTCAACTCTTTTCTATCCAGAATATCTACTTTCTCCATACCGGATAAAAGCATACAATCCACGACTGCATGCTTTAGAAACCGCGCCGGGTCTTTGGCAAAAAACAAAACTCCCGCATTATTAAATTTCAACCGTTTGCCCTGCCGCTTTGCAACCGCTATATTTATCAGAAGATTTTCGGCCGTCATTCCCGCGGATGATATTCCGGCCATGTCCAGAAAATAACGGAAGGCCTCTTTATCAAAATCGCGGGGATACAAAAAATCTTCGCAAATCTTTTCGTCCCACTTGACCTGCCCTGATGAATAGAGAAACTCAATAATTTCGTCTCTGGTCATCTTTTGAGCGCTTGCTCCGCTGCGCAAATAAAACCCGGAAGAACACGCGAACGGCTTATCTCCGCCGGAGGCGACCTCAACAACAAGAATACTCTTCCCATCTTTTTTATACGGCGTAATTTTTATCGGCACAGCCGGATCGCAATTTCTGGCTATACTCTCCACTCTTGAAATCTGAGTATTGATATTCGCGATACCTACAATATGGCCGTCATTGCTGACCCCTATTATGACATTCCCGCCGCCGGAATTGGCAAAAGCCACAAGTTCGCGGTCAATTGATTTTGAAACCGACCTTTTGAACTCCGCAAACTGGCCTTCGCTCTGAGATAAAATAAAATCCAGTCTATTCATTTTTCCACCAGGTACTCAGACAATATCACTTCTCTGATTCCGGAAGCGCCGGAGGTTTCCTCCACGAAATGGCTATCAAGCAGTTTCCCTGAAATGTTTTTCCTGAGAACCGCTATAATTTTGAGCGGGGTTAAATCATCTTTGTTTTCATTCAATTCTTTATACACCGTTTTAGCCGTCTGCCTGGGAAGAGCGCCTTCCTCAAGCCGCTTTATCACTTGCCGTATATAGTTTTCCTGGTCATCGGTGTACATTCTATAATCTTTAACCGCTCTCAGAATCCCCAGTATCCGGGTAACAGAGTCTCTGCCGCCCCTGCCTTTCATCTGCGGCAAATCGTCAGTTACGGCATAGTCAAATTCAGCTTTGTTTTTATCTAACAGTTCATAGAAATCACCGCCCAGTTTTTCTTTTTTCATATCAGCTTTTACTTCCATAATCCCGGCGGAAGTCATAAAATCCAGTTCCTTTGACGCTCCGCCTTTGTCCGCCATATAGAATTTATGGAGTTTACCTTTTTTGAAATATGTGAGAAGCCGCCCCTCCTCGCCTTTATGTTTTTTCGCCGACCGCGATTTTTTCGGGATTCTCTTTATCCTGTTAAACACATCAGGATTCGTGTCCCTCAAATCTTTTATGATTCTCAGATATTTCAATTCGCTGTTTTCCGCGCCGTCCTCTCCCGTAATTGTTTTCGCCGACATTAACTTATCAAAAAGCTCATGCGAACCTATGGGCTCGCCTTCCGTTAAAAGCAAAGCATCGGCGCCAAGCATTGTTATAAATGTATGAATTTTTGCTTCCGCGGCTTCTTTAAGTTTAATCTCCGTGTTCGCCTGCGCCGTCGGGAAAAAATTATATGTGTACACCTTATCAAATTTTGTATCCACCCTGTTTATTCGCCCCACTCTCTGCATAAGCCTTGTGGGGTTCCACGGGATGTCGTAATTTATAACCGTGTTCGCCCGGTGAAGATTCACCCCCTCGGACAGCACCTCCGTCGCTATCAGTATGCGGCAGTCATCTTCGGGATGAGGCGCGTTCGCGTCAAAATTTGATATCACTTTTCCTCTGGTTTTGACATCGGATGCGCTTGTGTAAAGAAGAGCTTTATGTTCTTTAAGGCACTCTGCAATATATTCAGCTGTTTCCTTTGATTCCGTAAAAATAATAAATTTATTCTGTCTCAAAACCGGACTCGTTTTTATCGCGTGTTTAAGCTCCATGATTTTCGGATCGCGACGCACCTCATCCCATAAAGCTTTTATCTCTTTCAGCGCGGCTATATCTTTTTCCAGATCCTTTCTTAACTTCTTTTCAAATTCTTCCGCGGAGTATTTTTCCGCCTTGTCCTCGTCAATAAGTTTCTCCACCGCCGAATCGTTATCGGCCTCAAGAAATTCGTATATTTTGTTTGAGTGTTTTTTGCTGACATACACATAACCTTTGTCCAGCTCTTTCATAAAACGCTCATTTGAAACAATAAATCTGTCTATGCTTTTTCTGAACGCGGAAAAACTGCTCTCAAGGCGCTTTATCAGGATAATCTTCATTATCTTTCCCATATTCGTCTGGCCTATCTTTTCCGGCTGAGACACGCCGCCCGTATAATAGAGCATGGGCTTATATCTTGCGCATTCAAGTTTGTTAGTTATCACCGCTATCGTTTTGTTGAATATTTCATCTTCCTTCTCATTCAGTTTGTAATACAGCGGGCGCGGCGCGGCCACATCGGGAAATCTCAGCTTCTGTTTTTTTAAATCATTCTCAAAATATTTTTCCACCTCGGAACGCGTACGCCGCACCATTAAATATTTAAGAACTTTTTCTCTGACATCGCCCGCTATATACCTGCTTATTTTCAAATACTCTTCCCTGTTTTTCTGTCTATCCAGCCCTTTTAATTTTTTAGCCATTTTAGAAAAAAAACTTTCCAAATCGGACATACCGGGAATAGCGCTCTTCCGTGAATTCTGGAATAATTTTATCTGGCTTAAAATATCTTTGGGCGTATTATTATACGGCGTTGCGGTTACAAGAATTATTCTTTTACCCCTGCATATTCCGGCCAGTTTCTCGTAAGTCACATTGTCTTCGGATCTGAAACGATGGGCCTCATCAATAAAAATATTTTTATATTTTTCAACGCCTCTTTTTATTAAGGCATCCAGCTTGCCTCTTGATTCGTAATCCGCGTGCACCCTGAAATCCGAAAAAACATTCCTCCAAGAACCGGGATTTTCCTCATCCAGCAAAACAGGAGGCGCTATCACAAGGTTTCTGCCGTCAAGCTGAGAAGCAAGCATAGCGGAAATATAAGTTTTCCCCAGCCCCACAACATCCGATATAAAAACGCCGCCGTATTCTTCAAGAATCCGCTTCGCGTTCAGCACCGCCTGTTCCTGATATTCAAATCTCTTAAAATTGACCGGGCAATATTTATAAAATAAATCTTCCTGCCTGTTCAACTCATCCTTAAAATATTCGTACAGGCATTTCAGATAAAGTTCGAACGGAGTAATCTCATCATTCAGCCATGTTTTATTTCGTATTGTTTCTATGTATTTGCCGCTCACATCTACGGCATCGACCCACAATTGTTCAAACTTGGCTTTGGCATAATCATAATCCGCTCTATTTTTCAGTTCCACATTGAATTCAAGATTATCTACAAACCCAGCTCTGCTAAAGTTGCTTGACCCCGTTATAACCCTGCCTTTATCCCTGTCGCCTTCTTTGAAAGACATTATGTAAACTTTAGCGTGAATATCTTTTGACGGATACGCTTTTATTTCAAGTTTTCCGGAGTGAAGCCATTCAAGAAATTTACGGACGCCCTCTTCCGTTATCCGGTTGTCTTCCGAATTATCCATTTCGGATTCCACGGCGCTTGAAAATTTATCCTTCACTTCCGCATGGGAAAATTGGAGGGACTGTTGCCTTTGGGCTTCCACGAGTCTCACGGTTTCAGCGTCAGTGCCTATGCCTATCAGTATTCTTATCTTTTCCGTGTTCTCAAAAGATTTATAAAGTTTGTAAAAGCCGCTTGTGAAAAAATAACCGACAAGAACATCAAAATTTTTTGTGTCTTTTATCAGAACCTTAAATCTGTCTAAAAGATTCCGTCCATTCTCATTCGTTATAAATGTTAAATCGGAACTCATTTTTTATGCTTTTGCATTCTGGATTATTTCATATTGTTTTTCTATTACTTTTTTGAATTCTTTTGATATTCTGCTCCAGTCAAGAACATCAACCCGAAAGGGCAAATCTGATTCTTCAAAATTTTCTTTCAAAGCATAGAATGTTTTGTCGAAAAGTTTTTCTTTGCCGACAATAGCCAAATCAAAATCCGAATAATCTTTAGCCGTTCCGGTTACCCTGGAGCCGAAAGCGCGCACTTCCAAATCAGGAATGTTTTTCCGGAGTATTTTTAGGATAATTTCTAAATATTGCGGCGCGACATCAATCATTTTTGGCTTCTAAAACTTTGAGAAATGCTTTGGCTTCAAAAATAAACTTTTTAGCAGCTTCAAATGCCCGAGCGGCATTATGCGCATCATAAGTGTGAGAGGTTAAATTTCTTGCTTTATGATAGTCAAACCACGCAGGAACATCTTTAATTAATTGTCTCTCGGCGGCCATTCTAAACAACTCCTTTGTTGTCGCTCCATCTGCAACCTGTCCAGGGACATTTTCATCAAGCCATCTTTTCATAAATTTCCAGCAAAGTTCATAAGCCACCTCAAAACTTTGTATAACGCCGGATTTCAAGGTATCCTTATCATTTTTGCTAAGTGATTCATTGGCTTCATTGTTAAGATAGGAATTAAGCGCATTATCCAGCGCTTTAACTGCTTTCTGTAAACTACTTAGTTCAAGCGCCATCCTGTTGCCTCCTTGATTTCACGTAATAAGCGCCCATAAGCGCCGTCGGCCCGACCGCCGGGGCGGAATATTTCGCATTTGTAAATTCGGGCTATTCTTCATTTGTCATTCTACCAAATTTCGGACTCTTAAAGAAATACAGATTTGCCTCTTTCTTTTACACCGAACTTTATTCCGAACTTTTAAATTTCTCTATCCAGCCGCCGCCGAGAACAGCGTCACCGTCATAGAAAACCGCGGCCTGTCCGGGCGCGGGCGCCCTCTGGGGAAAGTCAAAAGTGACAGTCACTTTCCCATCGCGGGAGGCCTCAATCAAAGCCGGCTGTTCCGTATGCTTATATCTTATCCGCACTTTCGCGCGGAGCGGCTCCATTAATTTCTCCCGGCCTATCCAGTTGAGATTGTCGACAGTTATCACTCTATGCATAAGCTCGCTGTCCGAACCGATAACAACGGCGTTTTCCTCTGCGTCTATGGAAACGACATAACGCAGCGCCCCGTGTGCGCCTATGCCCTTTCTCTGTCCTATGGTGTAATAAACAAGCCCTTTATGCTCCCCGACAATATTGCCCTCGCTATCAATTATATTTCCCGGGCGAAATCCGGATACGCTGCCGCGTTTTTTCATAAAATCCTGATATTTACCGTCAACAAAACATATTTCCTGACTTTCCTTCTTGTCATGGACTTTCAAACCCAGCTTTTTCGCGAGGCGCCGCACTTCAGATTTTGTGATTCCCGTAAGCGGAAAAACCGCGCTTTTCAGCTGCTCCTGCGTGAGAGCAAAAAGAAAATACGACTGGTCCTTGGATATGTCTTTCGCTTTTTTCAGAATGTATCTGCTCTTTTTATCATCGTAATCCACGCGCGCATAATGGCCGGTAGCTAAAAAATCAGCGCCCAGAGCTTTTGCCTTATCAAGGAGTTTTCCGAACTTTAATTCCTTGTTGCACACAACGCAGGGATTAGGAGTTTTACCCCGGGAATATTCATCGCAGAAATAATTTATGACTTTACTGTCAAACTGCTTTTCGCAATTTATAACATAAAAAGGGATATCCAGTTTTGCGGCCACCGACCTGGCGTCGTCAATCGCCTTGCTTCCGCAGCATTTTCCACCTTCGGCAATTTCAGAGCCGGAAATTTTCATGGTGAGGCCTATGACTTCAAATCCCTGTTCTATAAGCAGAGCGGCAGCTACGGATGAATCAACACCTCCGCTCATGGCAACGGCAATCTTTTTATTGGGCATCAAAACAATATGCTGTATAAATAGCCCGCGGCTAACGAAACCGACGCGATTACCGACAAATATACGGCAAGCACCCGCGCGCCGAATTCTTTTTTAATGACCAGAATCGTGCCATAACTTGTTATCGGCCCCACCAAAAGGAGAACCATGCCCGCGCCTATATTCATACCGCTTTTGACAAACGCGTCCGCCATCGGAACGCTGGCTGTGGAACATATATACATTATCATCCCGAACAGAAGAGAAAAAAGATAGCCTAACCCCCCGTAAAGATAATGCTTTATCAGAAGCGACACAGGCGTTATAGACGCTACGGCGGCAGCAATCAAAAGGCCTATCATTATCTCAAGCCCCATTTCGCGAGGCTGGTCTATAAAAGAATATGTCAGTATTGAGCGGATTCTCTGTCGCGCAGAATTTACATGATGATTGTGCTCTCCGGCACCTGTTGCGCAGTGTGGGCAAGTTTCAGCCTCAATCTTTCCGTCTGTCACTTTTAATTTATTCCCTATCAATCCCAGAACAAGGCCCATTATAATAACCGTGGCGCACAAATAAAGCGTAAATCCTACACCCATAAGTTTCCACGTCACAAGAACCGCCGAAACTGAGGTGGCGGGCGTTGCCACAAGAAAAGCCAGCACCGGCCCCAGCGCGACGCCTTTTTTTCTAAGCCCCACGGCGACGGGCAAAGAACCTATACAGCAGATAGGAAGTATTATCCCCGCGACAGTTGCGTATATAATCGGCATAATGCCTTTTTTATTTAGATAACGGTTTATGATTGACGTTGGGACGAACTCGTTTATAATTCCGCTTATAAAAAAACCCGCCGCGAGAGAGGGGGAAACTTCAATAATATAATGCTGCAGCTTGAATAAAAATTCTGTCACGCTCTATCCCGCCGAAATCATTCTATTGATGGCTTTACGGGCGGATTTTGCCGTTTCTTCTTTGACTTTTATCTCGTATTTCATTTCTTCAAGAGCCCAAAGCACTTTTTCCAAACTTGTTTTTTTCATATTCGGACAGACCGCGCCGACGCTTGCCGGATAAAATTTCTTGAGCGGATTGTCTTTCTGCAGTCTGTAAATCAGGCCAGTCTCCGTCCCAACAATCATCTCACCGCAGAAATTTTCACGCGCGTATCTTTCCATGCCGGAAGTGGACAGCACTTCATCCGCCATATTACAAATTTCCGTTCTGCACTCCGGATGAACAAGAACTTTCGCGAGCGGATGCTCTTTTTTCGCTTCCGCTATGTGCTCCGGAAGAATCTTCATATGCACGGGGCAATAACCGTCGCAGAGTATCACCTTCTTACCGGCTTTCTTTGCCGCGAAACTTCCCAGATATTTATCCGGCACAAAAATAATTTCATTATTTTCAATCCTGCTTAAAATCTCAACAGCGTTAGCTGAAGTGCAGCAGTAATCAGATTCGGCCTTCACTTCCGCCGTTGAATTGACATAGCACACAACCGCGGATGCAGGATGCTGCTTTTTTAATTCCCTGAGTTTTTCGGCATCAATCATATCGGCCATCGGACAACCCGCGTCTTTATCCGGCAGCAGCACCGTTTTATCAGGAGAAAGTATCGCGGCGGTTTCCGCCATAAAATGCACGCCGCAAAAAACTATGACATCCGCTTCCGTTTTCGCAGCCTCTCTGCTCAAGCCAAGCGAATCGCCCCTGTAATCGGCTATACCCTGCACTTCGGGAGACTGATAATTATGCACCAGTATCACGGCGTTTCGTTTTTTCTTTAATTCTTTTATTTTTTCAACAATACTTCCCATTTTCAAAACCGCGGTAAACGCTACCCTTTTTCGAGTTTTTTTATTCTTTCTTCAAGAATTGCCTGCTCCTGCCTGACGGCGTTTATAGCTTCGGCTATGGGATCGGGAAGTTTGCCGTGCTCAAGAGCCTGAACATGAGGGCTCTTTTCTTTTTTGCCGATGCGCCCCGGTACGCCGACAATCGTGGCCCCCGCGGGCACGTCTGAAATAACAACCGAGCCAGCTCCCACGCGCGCGTCATCGCCTATGTTTACCGCGCCTAAAACAATGGCTCCGGCTCCCACAACAACGCGGTCACCAAGTGTCGGATGCCTCTTTTTCTTCTCGCTGCTTGTACCGCCGAGAACAACACCCTGATAAATGAGAACATCGTCGCCAATCTCTGTTGTCTCGCCTATCACTATTCCCATGCCGTGATCTATAAAAAACCGCCGTCCTATTTTTGCGCCGGGATGTATTTCAATGCCCGTGATAAAACGGCTCATGTGCGAAATAATGCGCGCCGTGGTGAATTCTTTTCTTTTATAAAACCAGTGCGCTATCCTGTGCGCCCATATCGCGTGCAGCCCCGGATAGCAGCATATCACCTCAAATTTATTTTTCGCCGCCGGATCCTCATTAAAAACAGTTCTTATATCTTCATTTATGTGCCTGAACATAATAAATTACCTCCGCTAACCCGCATTATTCATACTCCGATGACAAAAACAACAGTCTGTCATTCCGGATCCCTCGCTCATGTCATTTCGACCGTAGGGAGAAATCTTGCTCGGGACA
>PHAM01000067.1 GCA_002841685.1 Elusimicrobia bacterium HGW-Elusimicrobia-2
TCATAAATCATACCTCCCGGGGTTTCCCTCGGGAAAGTATGCCTTTTATGGCTATTTGATTTCAAATCGATACACCTCATAATCTCTTCTTAATCCTTTTCTATCAATCACTTTCACGCTTTTCCTAACTCAACGTTGGGACAGTAGTGAAAAAGAGATATATATAGAATGCTTCAATTTTATAAAGCGTACCCAATTGTGACATCACTGATGTCACAATTAAGCTGGACGCATTATATTATATTGGTCGGAATAAAAACCAAGGGAGCGAGGGAGTTTTATCAAGACCAAATTGTGCGAAATAATTGGAGTGTTCGGGAGTTGGAAAGGCAGATAAAATTAAGGCTATATGAGCGGATGAATCAACACGGCAAAATAATTGTGAAAAAACAGTCTAACTTTGCATTGCCGGAAAAGATATTTAAAGACAGTTATAATTTTGATTTTTTGAAGCTCGATGATATGCGTTATGAAAAAAAAGTTGAAGAAGTGCTTGTTAGAAACGTAGAATCGCTACTTTTGGAATTCGGACAGGATTTTTCTCTTGCTGGCAGGCAGAAGAAAATTATCATTGATAATCAGACTCATTTTGTTGACTTAGAATTTTATCACAGAGGAATTCCATGCATAGTGATTGTAGATATAAAGATAGGCCGATTTAAAAGCGAATATGTTGGGCAAATGAACAAGTATTTAAATTATTATAGAGAAAAAAGAAAATATGACTGGGGAAAAGATCCGATAGGGCTGATTATATGTGAAGATAAAGGAGAAGAAGAAGTCCGTTTTGCTCTCGGTGATCTGGAGAATAAAATATTTGTAGCAGAGTACAAATCAAAACTTCCCACAGCAAGGGAAATCAAAACAAAATTACACCGATCCAAGAACAAAGAAAGTAATTCCAGACATTGACACGCTTTCGCTGAAGCTACGACGGACAGGCATTCTGGGAATAGACACACATTCTGTTGAAAACAGCAGTAATAATTTCACAATAAAAAAGCTAACATTAGCCGTAGTTAACGCCAGGTTCATCAAATGTGACAGAATTACTCCACCGCAGCAGCATGGCCTTAGAAAATAAACCGGTGGATTTCAGGACAATTTCTTTTTGAATATTTTTGTAAGGTCTTCGGCTATTTTGGTTATTTCTTTATGGGAAGGGCCTTCCACCATTATCCGCAGGAGGAGCTGGGTGCCGGAGTATCTGATAAGGACTCTGCCGCGGCCGGCGAGCTTCAAGGACGCCTCGTCATAAGCTTTTTTGAGTTCAGGCACTTTTTTGAAATCCGCCCTTTTGCCGACAGGCAAATTGATGAGCACCTGGGGATATCTTTTCATAACTTTTCTCAATTCCGAAAGTTTCTTTTTGGTATGCTTCATCACGGAAATAAGCTGGAGCGCCGTGAGAAGACCGTCGCCGGTGCTGTGATGATTGAGAAAAATAATATGCCCTGAATCCTCGCCGCCTATGACGGCTCCGCGCTTGTGCATCTCTTCAAGAACATACTTATCCCCGACCCTCGTCATGGAACTCCTGATCCCTTTCTGCTCGAAATATTTACGAAGGCCGTAATTGGACATGACCGTTCCCACCACGAAATTGTTTTTGAGCTGTTTCTGTTCTTTCAGAAAATTGGAAACAACGGCTATTATCTCGTCGCCTGATACTACATGGCCTTTTTCATCAACCGCGATGAGCCGGTCGCCGTCGCCGTCAAAAGCAAATCCCGCGTTCGAGCGCTCTTTTAAAACCATGTTAGCGAGCTTTTCAGGATACAGGGAACCGCAGTTCTTATTGATGTTGATCCCGTCCGGGCTGACACCCACGGCTTTAACCTCCGCGCGGAGTTCGTTGAAGATCATCGGGGCTATTTTATAAGTGGCGCCGTTTGCGCAATCGAGCGTGACCTTCATTCCTTCCAGCGAAAAATCCCGCGGAAGCGAATTTTTCAGGAATACTATGTAACGCCCGAGGGCGTCATCCACACGGACATTCTTCCCTATACGCGAAGACACGGGCAGAAGGTGGTGTATGTTTGCCGAAAGCGCTATCTTTTCTATTTCCTTTTCCGCTGAATCCGAAAGTTTCATGCCCTCGGAGTTGAACACTTTGATACCGTTGTCCATATAAGGGTTATGCGAGGCGGAAATAACCACACCGGCGTCCGCGTTGATATTCTTGGTCAGGAACGCTATTCCCGGAGTGGGCATCGGCCCGACAAGCAGGACATCCCCGCCCATTGCCGTGATCCCGGCGGCGAGCGAACTCTCAAGCATATATCCCGAAAGCCGGGTGTCTTTGCCTATCAGGATTTTCGGGCGGTGAGATTTTGTCTTCTTGAAATAATTCGCCAGAGCGCCGCCGACTTTCACAATATGAAAAGGAGTCATCGGGCTTTTATTGGCCACGCCCCTTATTCCGTCCGTTCCGAATAATCTCATTTTCTTTCCTCCACATAGGGTGTACCCATATTCCATTTGATTATTGTTCCGTTTTCCCATGTTCCGCGGATAGTGAAATTAGGGTATACCATGCAATTTTTACTAAGTATGGTTCCCGGCATCGTAACTGAATTGCAGCCTGTTGAAACTCCGTCTCCGAGAATGGCGCCGAATTTTCTCAAACCCGTCGATATTTTTTCAACGCCATCTCTCACATTTATTATGTCTTCGGTGAGCTTGAAATTGGCGAGCTTTGTTCCGGCGCCCAGATTCACTTTTCCGAGCACACTGTCCCCTATGTAGGCAAAATGGCCAGCCTTGCTTTGCCCCGTCATTATCGCGTTTTTAATTTCAGTCGTGTGGCCGATAACGCATCCGGGGCCGGTGATGACCTTGCCCCTTATGTAGGCGCCCTGCCGCACCTCGCTCTTCTCGCCTATTATGACCGGGCCCGTTATCATAGCTCCGGGCTCGACGACAACTCCCGGGCCAAGCTCTATGTTGTCATCCATAAGAAGAGCGCCCGCGTGAACGACCGCGCCGTTTTCCAGCACTTTTTTTTCTGTTATAAGGTCACCGCCATTTCTGATGGCGCTAACATTCGGCTTTATGTGTTTCTTAATGTAATCGCCGATCAGCGGCAGCACTTCCCAGACAGTTTCAACATCCTTAAAGATTTCCCTGTGGGGAAAACCGCTCAGGTCAAAAAAATCTTCAGCTTTAAAAGTCAATGTTCACATCCTGTCTTTCTCTGCTTGATATTTTGAAAAGATCGGCGTCTTTATATCCCACGAAAGATGCCAGCAGGGCGTCCGGCAGCTGGTGTATCCTTATGTTATAGACATTCACGCTGTCGTTGTAGAATTCCCTGCGGTCTGCTATCTGGTTCTCTATCTGCGTTATCCTGCTCTGCAGATGCGCGAAATTCTCGTTCGCTTTCAGTTCCGGATATTTTTCCGAAAGAGCGAAGAGCTTTCCCAGGGCGCCGCTGAGCATATTTTCCGCCTGGCCCTGCTCGGCAACAGTGCCCGCGTGAATGCAGGCGCCGCGGGCTTTTATCACATCAACAATCGTTGATTTCTCGTGCCCCATATATCCCTTGACGGTTTTCACCAGCTTCGGGATCTCATCATACCTCTGCTTTAAGAGGACATCGATGTTGGACCAGGCCTTATCCGCGTTTCTTTTGAGTACCACAAGATTGTTGTAAATCTTGACTATGTATATCACCACCGCGGCAAGCGCGCCCCAGAGCAGAATATCTATAATATAATCCATAAGCTTTTCCTCCCGCTAAATTTCCTGAATATTAGCAAATTTTGCCTTTCACACAAAAGCCGCGCACTAAGTTAATAATCCCAAACAAAGCGCTTTAGGGCGATACATTTTATCTTTCGATAAGGCCTGATGAGCGCAAGAGGTTGATCAGAAAATGTGATGAAACGGCAAAAACAACAATGCCGCCGAAAATAAAAAAGAAACTTTTCAGCGCGAAGCCGCTCAAAAGTTCCTTCTCGCTTTTATCGGATATGAGCATCTTTTCAGCGTTTCTCCCCGACACCGCCACATCGCAGAGGTCATCGGCGCCTTCTTCAAGCGCGATCGCTTTTTTAATGCCCTCCACCGCCATAATCCATTCGTGATCGTCCAGATTGCCGTCGCCGTTTAAATCATATTTCGCGCGTTCGGAGGCACTGGCCTTGATTTCTTTGAGCCGCGTCAGGAGTTTCTCCTTTCTCCCTGCCATCACATCGCGGCTTTTGCCGGCATAGCCTATGGCATAGAGCTGTTCGCCGGGAGACACATACCATTCGCTGTATCTTTTCGCGCCGTCGCCATAACCTTCCGAATGATAGTATTTTCTTTCAAGTATGCTGTCGCAGTTAAAGGGCTCTATCAGCACGGTGCCTGTTGAATCCTTGATGTAAAAAGGTGTTATGCTCTGGCCCTCGGCGATCACTTTCCAGGCCCGTCGGCGGTTTTTGCCATAGCCTGTCACGGTCAGTTTCTCAACTTTGTATTTATAGAACACACAGTTTATTCCGTTGAGTTTTGTCTCCAGCGGATACTTCGCGGCGGAGACGCCTTTAAGTTCCACTATGCCCATGGGCATGGAGCGTATTTTTGAGGTGGGGATGTTCTCTATCATGCTCTTGATGCCGAACAGCTCCCAGCCCCAGAAGAACATGAAAACGCTCAGCACAAGAACAGCCGCCAACGCTATGAGAAGCTTCAGCTCGTTTTCCCCGAGCCTTATGTTACAGCCCATAAACAACAGGGCGATAAGAATGAGAACGGCGACAATGCCGGCGTTTCTGATCACCTGATTTATTCTCGGCTGAAAATCCATATTAAGCGGAATTGAACAGGCCGCATTCATTCTTGAAATCGCAGGCGCCGCAATAGTTGTTCCGGCGGGGCCGGAAATCGCTCTCCCCCGCCATGCGGTCCGCGGTCATCTCAACGCGCTGTTTTATTCGTCCGACGTCAAAACGGCTCACGTCATAAGTCACCTTTTTGGCGTGCCTCAGAAAAATATACGAAACCGCCGTTATCTTTTTCCTGAAATATTCGGTACAGCCAATGTAGTATATGGGAAGCTGAAGATCTCTCTCAAGCGTTTCCTTCTCGGGTATCTGCCTGTGCGTTTTATAATCTATTATCTCAAAACCGCCGTCGTTCCTGTGTATCCTGTCTATAAAGCCCCCCACCTGATGGCGGCCGGCGGAAAACGAGAATTGCGGCTCAACGCGCCAGGCCGGGCTGAAATCACCGCGGACAAAAACCTCGTAATAATTCTCAAGTATCTGTCTGCCCTCCTCAAAAGCGCGCTCGCTTTCCTCACTGCTGTAGCCCTCGCTCTTCCAATGCCTCCTGAGCGCGGAAATAAGATTTTCTTTCGAGGGCTTCTTCAGCCCCAGCCAGTACGAGAGGCGGCCCGAATAGAAATCCTCAAGAGCCGCGTGCAGGGAATGGCCGAAGGAAAAATACTTTTTGTAGGGGGTCTTCACCCTGTCGATATAAACTTTCTTATACGAATACGGGCATTTCTCGTACGCGCTCAATTTTGAATAACTCAGCCGCATTTATTCGCCCCCGGCTTTCACAATAGCGTCCGTCATAGCCGCGACTCTCTTCATCGCTCCGACATCATGCACCCTGATCATATCCGCCCCGTTCATAATGGCGGCGGCCACGGCCGCGGCGGTCCCTTCCAGCCTGTCATTCTCCGGAAGGTTCAGCGTTTTGCCGATAAAAGACTTGCGCGAGACCCCTGCCAGCACGGGCCTGCCGAGTTCTTTTAATTCCGCGAGGCGTTGGAGTATTATGAGATTGTGCTCAACAGTCTTGCCGAACCCTATCCCAGGATCCACTATTATCATGTCCTCGCTAATGCCCGCCTCAAGAGCGCCCTTGATAGCTTTGCGCAGATATTCCTTTATGGAATCCATCACATCGTCATAGACGATCACGCCATCCTGCATATTTTCAGGTATCCCCTTGATGTGCATGAGTATGACAGGCACCCCGTAATCGGATGCTATTTCCGGCATCTTCTTGTCAAACTGAAAAGCGCTTATGTCATTTATCATGGCGGCGCCGTTTTCCAGGGCGGCTCTTGCGACTTCCGATTTGTATGTGTCAATGGAAACGGGAACATCAAATTTTGAAGACAGCTCTTTTATGAGAGAAGCCGTCCTTCTTATTTCTTCTCCGGCATCTATCGCTTGGGCCCCGGGACGGGTTGACTGACCGCCTACATCAAGAATGTCGGCGCCCTCTCTGATAAAACGCGCGGCCTGGCGGAGAGCCTCATCATCTGAATTGAGGCCGTCGCCCGAAAAAGAATCCGGCGATGTGTTGATGATACCCATTATAAAAGTTCTTTCGCCGAAGGGGATGGCGTATTTTTTTCCGGTCGATCTGCTTGTCCAATCCATGGAATTATTTTAGCAAAAAAACACAAAAATGTTATAATGGCGGCGTGATTAAACTTATTTCTCTTATCTACGGCGCGGCAACCGGGATAAACCGCTTTTTTTTTGAAAAAGGTTTACGCAAAAAAGAGATAATGCCGGGTTTTGTGATTTCTGCCGGCAACATATCCGCCGGCGGCACCGGGAAAACGGCTTTTGTCATTGATCTGTGCCGGATGCTGGGCGGTAAAAAGAAAACAGCCGTCATAACCCGGGGATATAAAGGAAAAACAAAAGGCCCCGCGCAGGCGCAAACAGGCGCCGGGGCGGCTGAACTTTTCGGCGATGAAGCCGTGATGATGGCTGAAAAACTCGTCCCGACACCCGTCATTGTCTCCAAAAACAGGATTGCAGGAATAAAATTCGCGCGTAAAAAATTCAAAAGCGGCATTTTCATCCTTGATGACGCTTTCCAGAATTTCACAATGGGAAAAGACAGGGACATAGTGATTGTTGACGCCCTTTCTCCCTGGCGGGGCCTTATGAGGGAAGGGAAGCGCTCTCTCAGACGGGCCGATATGATCGTCATCAGCAAATCAAATCTCGCCGAAACGCGGGATGTGGAAAAATTGAAGGAACAAATACGCTCTTTTACAAAAGCTCCCGTTATAAGCTCGGAACTGAAACTCAGCGATATCATGGATATAAAGACTTCGGAAAAAATATCCGCTGTATCCCTGGAGAACAAAGGGCTCGGGGCCTTCTGCGGCATAGGGAAACCCGATTCTTTCAAAAGATTCCTTGAAAAAAACGGAATCGCCTTAAAACAATTCATATCTTTCGGCGATCATCATGATTATAACAGCTCCGACATTGATAAGCTGGACAAAAAGCTCACATGGCTGACAACGGCAAAAGACGCCGTGAAGCTCGGAGGCCTTTCTTCACCCGCCGACATATTAAGCGTTGAAACGGAATCCGCATACAGCGAAGACATATTAAAGCTCATTTTCCCCGGAGGCGGAGAGAACAAAGCCGTGCTGCTCGACCGTGACGGCACGCTGAATATCGATCCGGGTTATGTAATAAAGAAAAAAGACCTGAAACTCTTTCCTGAAACGATCCCCGCACTCAAAAAACTTTCTGACGCCGGTTATCTCCTTATAATAGCAAGCAATCAATCGGGAATAGGCAGAGGTTATTACAGCTTGAATCAGGTGAAGAAATTCAATAAAGCCCTGACAGACAAACTATCCGGGAACGGAATAAAAATATCGGGCATATACATCTGCCCCCACAGGCCTGATGAAGAATGCGCCTGCAGAAAACCGGAAGCACTGCTTTTTGAAAAAGCCATAGACGACTTCGGCATTGATGTCAGCAAAAGCTGGTGCATAGGTGATAAAATAACGGATGTGGAAGGCGCGAAAAAAGTGAATATCAAAGGGATCCTTCTAGGCCAGGATTTCAAAAACCTCTCCGATGCCGCCGACTATATTCTAAATTCCGAAAACAAAAATAGCACCTTGTGATTCAACCTGCAAACGCAGTTGAAAACGTTTGAATTTCTTTCTTTATTTGTTTGCCTATTTTCTCTTCTTCCACTTCTAAATCATAATGCGCTTGAAGGTTGAGCCAGAATTGGGGTGACATATTAAAAAATTTTCCTAACCTCAAAGCTGTATTAGCAGAAATTGACCTTATTTCATGCACGATCTCATTGATCCTTCGCGCAGGAACATGGATCTCCTTAGCTATACGATACTGGCTTATACCCATAGGCTTAAGAAATTCCTCCAGAAGAATTTCTCCCGGATGTATAGATTTTATTTTCTTCCCATTCATTTTCATCGCCTCCTAATGATAATCCACTGTTTCAACAATGTGCGCATTCCCATCATGCCACTTAAAACAAATCCGCCATTGCTTATTAATTCTAATACTGCGGCTCCCTTTTCGATTACCTTTTAAAATTTCCAAATGGTTTGATGGCGGTATTTTTAAATCATTTAAATCTGCCGCAGCGTCAAGAATCCATAATTTCCGCATTGCTGTCCGCTGAATATCACGCGGAATCCGTCGTGAAAATTCACGATTAAATATCTTCTCTGTATCTTTGCACCTAAATGATTTAATCACGCTGAATAGTAACATTGGCCGTTACTATTGTCAAGCGTTATTAACATTAGGCGCTAATAAGTCACGAAAGCCTGCCGGCCGTAGCCAACAGCTCTTTAGCACATAACATTATTAAGTGCAGTCAGAGGCGTTGACCAATTATACTTTCTTAATATTTCTCCTATGCCGGTTTGGTTTTATTTTTATTTTTATTTTTTTCCTGTTTTACTTTTTTTTGATTTGACCGCTTGTTCTTATCCTTTTGTCCGCCTTTGTCACCCATTTGAATCCTCCTTTCTGCTACAGAAACAACGATGCTCTATTGTACCACCATAACAACCTGATGAATAGATGCAATCCTCCTATATCACCAGGAATGGTAGCTTTTCAAGCAGTTATTTCTATTACCCCAGCCTGCCGGCAGAGCGGCGTTTACCAATTAAACAGCACTAAAATGTCTAATGCCAGTCTGCCGGAGTTTAAGCGGAGCAGGGGTCACTAATCCTCTTTGAGTAGTTGTTGTTTTGCTTTGTTTGCTTTTTACTTTTTCTTTAACTGTTCTTTCAGATACTTACTAATATCCGTAATACGATTTCAGTGTTTACTTATGAAACCTTTTTGACATTGATTGCTTTCAAACCTTTGTCGCCGGTTGCGGAATCGAATTCTACGAGATCCCCTTCCTGCAAAGATCCGGATGCAATATCATTTTTGTGAACGAACAGATCTTTGCTGTTGTCGTCCGGTGTGATAAAACCGAAATTCTTTTGTTCGTTGAAAAACTTAACTGAGCCTGTTGCACAAACAAATTTTTCAGCAACCGACGGCTTCCAACTATAATCTAACATTTTTTTCAAATTTTATAATACCCAAAAATTATTTCCAAT
>PHAM01000068.1 GCA_002841685.1 Elusimicrobia bacterium HGW-Elusimicrobia-2
AGTATAATAGTAAAATCAAGCAATCGGTAGTGACCACACTTTTACGAAATTGCTTGTGTAGCAAAGGACTTTTTGTCAGTTTGGCGAACTCGGGTTAAGGTTTTTAAGTTCCACAACAAGCTCATTATCAGCGCCGGGAATCACCGCGCTCGCGGTTGAAGAGGGAATATCATAGGAAACAAAATCCAGCTGCTTTTCCGCAGGAAGGAGCATCGCGGGGTCGCCCAGCAGGTTCAGCGAATACTCTATCCATCTGTACGGATTATTGATGTCGGTCGCATCCATTGCTTGCCCTATAAACTCTATCTTGCTCTGCGCGAAGGCCTCGCCCAGACGCGTCATGCCCGAATTGAATAAAGCGTCGTAGAAAGCCACCATGAACTCACCGCTGTATTTTGTAGCGTCGTTCTCATCAAACCAGCCGAAACGGGCATTCCCTATAAAGGCGCTTCCGCCGCCGGTGCCTTTGACAAAATATTCACCTATACAGTCGCCGGAATTTCCGCCGTACATATTCTTGTTGTCAAACGATCCGGCGTAACAGCCTATGGACGAGACAACAAATGGCTTTGCGTTGGAAAGAGAAGAAACATTTGAGAGGTTCAATACCGGATCCAGCAGATCATAGTTGCCGTGGCCTGAATGATTTAAAAAATCTATCCCTTCGCTGATCTCATTTATAACAGCGGAAGCCGAGAGCGTCCCTGCGCTTGAATACAGCTCTTCAATCTCAAAATCACCGGGCGTCTGAGCTTTGACCTCACCCGAGCCCGTCATAAGATCTTTACCGTCCAAATCGTCCAAAATAGGATTATCTTTAATAAGCCAACCCGCAATAAGAAGCTCTCTGAAATTGTTTCTCAGCGGATAATAGAGCGCCTTTCTGACAAAATTCTCAGCTTCTTCAACGGTGCTCACAGGAGCCCTCCCTATGTAAACGCCGGGCATGAAATTAACCCCGTCCGCCCATTCGCCGTAAACGCCGTCGGTGTCATTGTCCCAATCTGCCGCGGAAGTGTCCGCATAGTAGAGATCGCAGGGGATATTGCCGTCAGTATAATCGGCAAGGGCGTTTCTTTTAAGAGCGGAACCTGTCACTCTGGCGTAAACGCCTCTGGCGGGAATTATTTCGGTGTCTCCGCCGAGGAGCACATATCTGACGCCGCTGTCATAGTAAGCCTTTATACAGGCCTTTATTTTCGCCTGTGTGTCCGCTCCGGGGTAAGAAATCTCTATCTCCGCTACCGTTATGGTGGAGCAGTTAAAGTTTGAAGAATGGCTCTCCAGCAGCGCCTGAAAAGAAGGCATGAGCGTGTTATCCGTTATGAGCAGGTAGCCCTCCGGAGCCGAGGGCAGAGCCGCCGCTATCCTGTCCGAACCCGCCGCAAAAGACGAAACAAAACGCCTGTCCGAAGCTGATACGGCGGCCGTACCCTGCCCTTCGCCGGCAAGGTTTATCCTGAATACAACTTTTTTAATGTGCGTGAGTTTCCCTGAAAGCGGGTCATATTCCGCGGCCTTGAGCGAAAAAGCGGCAAAATGCGCTCCTCCGCGTTCCTGCACAGAATTGAGTTTCAGCAGTTCCGGTTCTCCCGGCAGGGAGGCCGGAACGCCGGAAGACCGCGACAAAGCCTTTGAGGCGCCCGCGCTCATCGGCCTTGGAAGGCCAACCTCTCTCAGCTTAAAACTTCCCGCGATGGGAGCCCTTTCAACGCTGATGATCTCAAAAGAAGGCACGGTGCTGGCCCGGCCAAGGGCGACAAAAAAATTTCTTACAGGCAGAGCCGCCGAGCCTCGCGAAAAAGTGCCGGAACATCCCTGACTCTTCACAATGTCAAAATCGCCCATGCGCGTTATTTCAAGAGCCGCGGTCTCAACCGAACACTCCAGAACGCCGCCGCCAAGGTCCTTCACGCTCACGGCCGCAAAAGCGTTATCAAAGCACGTGGCAGCACATAATAGCGCAAGAACAAACTTAAATTTTTCTCTCATCAATGAAATTATATAAAATCACTCTCAAAACGCATAATTTGTTCTGGGGTCAGGTCTTGACATTAGACATCGAGAAAGGAGGCGCCCCGTGAATAGCGCCATGAATAGCGCCTTTCCTTATTGCCTTCATCTTCTTTTTTATCTACAATATCCCCAGAATTCGGTTCAAGTTAGCAATTTTAACGGAGGTAAACAAAATGGCAGAAGGAAGATGCATGAAGTGCAAGAAAAACGTTGAGATCAAGAGCCCGCAGGATGTGGTCATGAAGAACGGCATGAAGGCCATCAAAGGCCTGTGTCCCGTATGTGGAACAAAGGTTTTCAGAATAGTCGGAAAAGCCAAATAACTTTTCTTAATTTTTAAATTAAAACAAGGCGAAATCGGACGAAATCCGGTTTCGCCTGTTTTTTTTTATCCGGATTGCCCTTTTTCCCCGATTCCAAGAACAAGCCCTAATCTCTGATTATGGGAACTACCGTGCAATAGCCGCTTCATAGTCCAGCATCCGGCCCACATTCCTTTCCCTCGCGCGAACCCTCTAAGACCACCAGCCGTCGCGATGATTATTTTCAGTTCAACCATTTTTTTTCATGACGAAAAAACAGGGTTCCTTAAACAGTATGGCCTTCATGCCCGTTTCCAAAGCGATATAAGACAGTGATTCCCGGGAATAAAATGAAATGTGTGTTATATCAAAACGGTACCACCAAAGAGCAAAATCCTCTTTTGCAAGAAACATCGTCCTTCCGGCGAAAATTCCGCCGGGTTTCAGAATATCCGCTATGATCCGAATATCCGATAAAGGACATTTCATGTGCTCTATAACCTCAACGGCCGTGACAATGCCGTATTTTTCCGGATCAAAATTTGTAGCGGGCGCGAAAAAAGGGTCATATATGTCGACTTTATATCCCCTCTTCTCTAAAATACCGGCAAGAACCGGCTTCGGGCCGGAGCCGTAATCGAGCGCCGGGCCGGGGGCATGAGTGAAAGGCGTGACACAGATCTTTATGAATTCCTCAAGCATTTTAGCGTAACCCGCCTCGCCCTGGCCATTCGTGTGTTTGAGATAACGCTCTTTCTCGTCCGGGCGGGAAACAACTTTAGTCCTGTCAAGAAAGACAAAACCGCAATTTTCACAGCCGAAATAATGAGGCGCTGAAGAATACGGGGCCGCCTCCCCTCCGCAGAGCGCGCATTTAGGGCAATTCATATTTTTATTTTATCAAATAAGGACGCGGCCACAAATTAAGACAAAAGTTCTATATCAATTTTCAGCGTTTTTTTATAAAATCGGGAAATGGCAACAGACATCAAACCGGTGGAACTCAAAAGCGTCTCCGCTTCAAAATTGCGGCTGTATCTTCAATGCCCGCGGCGCTACTATTACGCTTATGGTGAAGGCATTTTCCAGGAGGAAAGCCCTTCCACGCGTTTCGGCTCATACATACACGCGGTGATAGAGGATTACTGCAAAGCGCTGGTCGCGGCCGGAGTGAGCCGGGACATGGAGAAACTTTACTCCGCGGCGAACTCCCGCAAAAAAGAATTCCCGGGAATCCCCGAAACAGGGGACATGTCTTTCTTTGAAGCGGATGTCTTCCTCAACCGCTTCGCCTCAAAAGCGATAAATCCGGAAACGCTGTATGCCGTTGAAAAAGCTTTTGACATCCCTTTTTATGACAACGAAAAAGTGAGTCTCACCGGGCGTATAGACAGAATGGACATCATCTCCGGAAAAGACATCAGCGCGCTGCACATAATAGACTACAAAACCGGAAAGAACGAATTGAGCGAAGAAGAACTGAAGGCGGACATACAGATGAAGTTTTACATATGCGCGGCTTTTATCCTCTACAGAAAACACCACAAAAATATCCGCTTCACCCTCGCATATCTGCGGGACGGCAATGAACTGAGTTTTGAAACATCCCGGCCGGAAATATTCTGCGGTGAAATAGAATGCCTGATACGAGAGCTCGCCTCGGACAACTCTTATGCCAAACGCCCGGGGCCCCTGTGCAGGCACTGTCCCGCCATCAAACTATGCAAGCCGGAGCTGAAGAATGAATAATGCCCCTGATAAAGCGCAGCTGAATTTTGATTTCCTGACCGACAGAGAAAAAAATTACGCCGAGGTGAGCGGCGAAATCAAAAACATAATATACGCAAACCCGGACACCGGATGGAAAGTGGCCCAGGTGCTGACCGCAACTAAAAAAGAGGCGAAGATCTGCGGCTATCTGCCGGGTATAAAAACAGGCGATATGATACATGCCCGCTGCACGAAAACCTCGCATCCGCAATTCGGAGAGAGCCTCCAGATCGACGAATTCTACAGGGAGCTCCCCTATCATAAAGAAGGCGTTATAAAGTTCATGATGTCCTGTATTGACGGCGTCGGGGAGCAGATGGCCGAAAGAATAGTGAAAAAATTCAAAGACAAGGCCCTGGAAATACTTGAGGAAAATTCCGAACGACTGCTTGAGGTGGAAGGCGTCAGCGAAAAGCTTCTGGAAAAAATAAAAAAAAGCTCCTCATCAATAAACACCAGCGTCAAAGAACTCATACTCATAGGTTTTTCACCGAAGTGGGCCAGCCGCATTTACCTGAAATACGGCGCGGAGGCCGCCTCTCTTATCAAGAAGCGCCCATACAGGCTGATACGCGATTTCAAAGGCATAGGTTTCAAAAAAGCCGAGATCATAGCCGGCAATGTCGGTGTGGGGAAAATGGACTCCGAGCGTATCGCGGCCGGCATATATTTCTCGATCAACACGATTCTTCAGAAAACAGGACACAATTTCCTCTACCTCAACGAGGTCGTCCGCTCCGCGTCAAGGCTCCTTGAAATACCCCGCGCGTGGGCGGAATCCGAAACGCTTTCCAACAAGGGCCTCGTCATAGAAAACGACATGGTGTATCTGCCCAGGTATTACGAGGCCGAAAACGCCGTAGCCGAAAGGATAGCGGAAAAAATAAAGCTCCCCGTGTTTGAAGTGAAAAATTTTTATGACCTTATAAAAGAAATAGAATCGGATGTGAAGATCAACTTCTCACCCGACCAGATAGAGGCCGTGAAAAGAGCCCTTGAAAATCCCATAACGGTTATAACAGGCGCCGCAGGCACAGGAAAAAGCACGCTCTGCGTAGGGCTGCTGGCGCTACTGGATAAACTCGGGAAGACCTATGCGCTATGCGCGCCTACGGGAAAGGCGGCCAACAAGATTGAAAATCTCACGGGGAAACGCGCGTCTACAATTCACCGCCTTTTCAAATACTCTCCGGCCGAAGGCTTCCGCGTTAACTGCGAAGAACCTCTTGAAAAAGATTATCTGATCGTTGACGAGGCCTCAATGGTGGATATACTCCTCCTTCAGGCGCTCTGTGAAGGCGCGGGGAAGAACACCCGGATCGTTTTCATCGGAGACCCCTATCAGCTGCCGCCGGTGGATGCGGGGAATTCCCTGCAGGCGCTGGTCGGGAGCTATTCCATATCCCAGATAATGCTCCCCGAGGTGTTCCGCCAGAAAAAAGAATCCACCATCCTCAAAAACGCCTCTATGATAAACATGGAGAAGGCCTTCCCTATGACCAACGCTGATGATTTTGAGTTCATAGACACAGGCTCGCCCGAGGAAATGATCAAAGCCCTGTATTCCTCAATAGACAAGCTCACAAAGGCGGGTTATCACCCCATAAAGGACATAAACATACTGACGCCCCTCAATAAAGGGGGCGGCGATATTTCAGTTTCCAACCTGAACATACGCCTCCGCGACTGGCTGAACCCCGCATCGGAGGAAACTTCATTCCTCGTCCACGACAGGGAATTCCGTATAGGCGACAAAGTGATGCAGAGGAAAAACGATTACGACCTGGATATATACAACGGCGACATAGGCATCATCACCGACGACACGCACAGCGAAAACCGTGTGACGGTGGATTTTGACGGAAAAGAAAAAAGCATTCCCTATTCAAGGATGGACAACATCACTCTCAATTACGCGATGACCGTGCACAAAGCCCAGGGCAGCGAATCCAGGGCGGTGATATTTCTGGCCACACGGAGCGGCTGTTATTTCCTGCTGAACAAAAACCTTTTTTATACGGCCATCACCCGCGCCAGGGAAAAACTCATAATGATCATGCCCTACGAAGTCGTTAAAATGGCCGTCGGATACAACATCCGGAGGCAGTCGTTCCTTTCGCGCCGCATACAGAAACGTGTCCTGGGAAGAGAAAAAAACTGACATCCCTTTTTTTCTATCTGCCGCCTTTCTGACTCCTGGCTTTTTGGATTTTCTGTTTTGAGAGTTCGTGGTCGGGATTTATTTTGAGTACTTTCTGCCATTCGGCTATCGCCGCTTCATACCTGCCCTGTTTGTAAAGTTCCGTGGCTTTGTTGAAATGCGCTCCGGCTTTCGCCTTCTCCGCGGGTGTCATTCGCGCGGGAACCGGCGCCAGACGCCGCAACTGTTTCGCGTCAAACGCGCCGCCGGATAAGGAAATTCAGACTTTTTTCGGCAATTTGGAAAGAACAAAGAAGAAAATGATTCCCGCCGAAACGCATACGGCGTTGACAACGACATCAGCGAAATCGCCGACCCGTTCAGGGTGGTAATACTGAAAGAGTTCATCCAGAAAAGCGACAGCGAGAGCTATTTCAGCGCCGGTTCTGAAAAAAAGCCTGACGGACAGAAACCCCAGCATGCCGAACAGCGGTATATGCAGCCAGCGTTCGGGATGTCTTCGCAGCAGATACATCAAAGCTCCGGCGAGCAGAATCATCCACATCAGATGGAACAGGCCCGTCCAGCCCGCTTTGCGCGCAAGGCCGACCGCCGCCGCCACGAGCAACACCGCCACCACAGCCGCCATCAGCCAGCCGATTCCCGTTCTGCCGATTGCGCCTGTCAGCAAACGCTGCCAGGTCCGGCCGAAATAGGAAGTCACGGGTATGGCGGCGAGAGTAACTGCCCACAAAATAGCCGTTACACGGCGGGCGTGAAAGCCTGGACATCCGCTCATTTGTTTATTTCTGGGCTGGGATATTTATTATGGGCGTGGATCTCATGTCCTCGGGAATGAATATTATTGTGTTGTTCGGAGAATCCACGAGCTGCTTCATCATATCAATCCTGTACCACTTGATGTATCTGTCCGTGAGGCCGGAGGAAATGATCTCGTTAGCCCTCTTGATGCCTTCCGCTTCCACGATTTTTCTTTCCTTCTCTTTCCTCTCTTTCATCACGACAAATTCCATCTGCTGCGCGGCCTGCTCGGCGGAGAGTTTTATGTCAATGGCTTCCATGAGGCGCTTGGGAAGTATGAGATTCCTCAGCAGTATTTTTTCGGAAATAATGCCCCTGTCTTTAAGCAGTTCCGACATTATTCTTTCTATGTCGCTGACGAGCTGGGCTCTTTTTTCCGTGTAAATAGAGGCGGCGGTGTATTTTACCACAGCGTCCCTGATGGCGGTTCTGAGCACCGGGCGCACTATTTTTGACTCGTAATTGATTCCTATCGTTTCATACACCTGGGCGGCCTTGGCCTCGTCAAGACGGTACCAGGCCGTCAGATCCAGCCTGATCTTCATGCCTTCGGATGTGAGTGCATCAATCGCGTCGTCGCCGCTCTTGTATCCTTCTGCCGAGGCGATGCTCATCGTGTATTCTTCCGTCCTCACGCTCATCTTCACCACATTGACAAGAGGATTGATGAGGTGAAGTCCGCTTTTGAGGGTTTTCGGATTGACTTTGCCGAAAAGCACCCTGACACCTACCGTGCCGGGCTGCACAACGATTATGCTTTTCACCAGAATGACAAAAGCTATGAATAATATCACAAAAAAAACTATGCCTTTTCCGAATTTCGCCTGCATTTCATACTGATCCATTGTAACCTCCCGGTCCCTGTTCAAAAATCTTCTTTTTCGCATTTTAGCTAATACGCGCCGGACACGCAATTCTCATTAACAAAACCTTGATTTTATGCTAAACTGTTTTGTAGGCATGTGATGGAATAAAAGGAGTTGGGCTATGAACAAAATGGTCAAATATCTGGCTGTGTCAATCTCTTTTATCGCGGCATGCTCATCGCCTCAAAAAAACCTCTGGGAAGAAATTATTCTGCGGGACGGCTACGGGCATCTTTATTTTTCAAGTTCCGAACTGGAAAACAGGGGCGCTTATGTCCGCGGGCTCTACGGCGCGCACAATCTTTTTGACGGCAATTCCGCGACATGCTGGTCGGAAGGCGCCAAAGACGACGGTCTTGGCGAAAGCGTCAGCATTGCTATCAAGGAAGGAACAAAAATCATCGTCGTGCAGAACGGCGACGCTAAAAGCGACAAAATATTCAAAGATAACAACAGGATCAAACAAGCCGAGCTCAGTATTCTCGCGGGCATACACACTCCCGGCGAAGTAACGGAAACAGGCGTGCTCTTTAACGCTCTGCCATACAAAAAAACGAAAAAGATCACCCTTGAGGATTCATCAAGGCCGCAGAAAATAAATTTCCCTTTCAAATGGAAAGCGCTCACGCGTTTCAAAAACTCGGCGGTACGGAAATTTAAAAAGATCAATCGCGAAAAACTCGCGGGCGTGAAACAGGAACCGAGGGCAGTGTTCATCCTCCGGATAAAAATACTCAGCGTTTACCACGGTGACAAATATGACGACACCTGCCTGAGCGCCATCTCTTTTGAGAATAAAACCGACATAATCGAATCACCCGGGGAAAAGCAGACGAAAATCTATGTGAACGAATCCCAGAACGCCATACTGATGACCGATGAAAACGGCGGGACAGAGACACTGGTGCGCGATCCGAAATCAATTTTCCAGATCGTGGATGTCAGCGCTGACAGCAAATGGCTCATCGCCATACACATGCCCGCCGATATTTCTCACACCCGCGTTGAAACCGACTACCGCCTTTATAACACAGAAATGAAAAAGCTGGTGCCTCAACGACTCATCGCCGACGGTGCCGGCGAACTATACGGTTTTGACGGCAAAGGGGAAGATACATTTCTGATGTACGCCGATAACAAAGAAATGACGGATAAAAGAGTAGCTCTTTCCGGCATCTACGACAAGATCAAATAAACACCGCGCGTGGGAATAGGAAGGGACATCGTGACCCCCCTGGGAAGAAATATAGGTTTATCAGGTTGATTTGTTTTGGGGAAGAATATGAAAAGAAGATAAGGATT
>PHAM01000069.1 GCA_002841685.1 Elusimicrobia bacterium HGW-Elusimicrobia-2
CTTTGAGGCCCGCTTCCCTGAGCATCGCCGTCAGGAGAACCGCCTGGCCTTTGCAGTCGCCATTTTTGTTGAGGAAGATCTCCTCCGCCTTGTGCGGCCTGAAACCGGCTTCGCCGTATTCCACGGCCACATAGCGTATCTGCGACGCCACCCAGTGATATATGTTAGCGGCATTGGACCTGTCGGATGACATATCCATCAGCTGGGCCGTTTTCTTCCTTATCTCGGGCGTGATGTCCATCCTGTCGGAAAGCATCTCCTTCCACCACAGGTATATCTGATCCCAGCTCTGAAAAGTGGAAAACCTGAAACCGTCGCTTATCTCGTTCCACGGCGGCATGCTGTCCTCGGGTATTATATCCGGCACAAAGGGAAATTTCCAGATGTACAGCCTGTCCGTTTTCGTCTTCTTCACGCGCGGGTCCAGTCTGTATTTCTTTTTGAGGTAAGAGTTTTTGAAAGACCTTATGTCGGGCGTGAATGAAAGAGGTATCTTCACGCTCAATTCCTGATTGACATAGGGCTCAAAACCCTGTATGCCGTAGCGGAATATGACATTGCCCGACGGCAGTTTGTTTGACTTGTGCCGGACCCTGTAAACGATAACGGCGCCGGGCGTCACAGCCGGCATGGATATGATCTTCAGCCTCGCGTTTGAATAGAGCGGGAAATTCATGTACTTGGACACATCCCTCATCTGCTGCGGCGACACATCCCGCGTCAGTCCCGAGGGCAGCACCGTGTAGGCATCCAGTATCTCAATGTCCTCATAGGTGGAATCGTATGTCAGCGCCACCTCCGCGAACTGCTTCTTACCCCTGTCATTGAATATCTTTATGACCCTGAGCGACTCCGACAGCGACGAGGAATCGGCAAATATCTCATAGTTATCCCTGTCCATCAGCACAGCGGCCGCCGCTTCCGGATGATCTTCCTGCGATGGCGCCTTACTTATCAGTTCCGCTATTTCAGGGTCTATATCCTCTATGCGGCGGGGAAGATTTTTGACGAGCTCGTTATATCTTCCGGCGGCTTTATCGGCGAATTCGCCGGCCTTTATTTTCCCATAAGCCGTTAAGGCCTCCTCAAAAAGATTCTTTCCCTCAAGGGTCCTCGCCCTGTAAAAGAGAAGCTCGCCGTCACCGGCCTTGTCGGCTTCTCCCTCTATCATGTCAAAATGATAAAGAGCCGATGTGGGAGAGCCCGTGTAATAATAGGAAAGCGCAAAAAACCTGTTTGCGGAATAGTCCGTGGCGCTCACCTTTTTAAGCGTCTCTATACAGCCGTCATAATCCCCGTTATCAAAGAGGAATCCCGCTTTGAATTTCAGTATTTCGTCAGATGAAGCCGGCTTCCCGCCACGGTCCGCTTCCAGTTCCGAGCGCTCTATTCCCTGAAGGAGCAAGGCCTTCTCCGCGTTTATCTGATCGCGCTGAGCCTCCAGCCCGGCTATGTCAGCAAAAAGAATAGAGCGCGAAAATACAAGCGCGCTAAGTAAAATCGGATATTTTCTCAAGTAGTTTATCAAGTTTAACGGCCTCCGTCTTTCCGTCCGCGCGGCTCTGTATCTCGCATTCGCCGGTCTTCATTCCCCGCGGCCCCAGCACTATCCTGACGGGAATGCCTATGAGGTCGGCGTCCTTGAACTTTATTCCGGCCGACACATCCCTGTCGTCAAACAGCACCTCGTATTTTTCCGCCAGCGCCTTATATATCTCTTCCGCCTTTTCCATGGCGGGTCCGGTTGACGAGGCCGCTATTATCTCTATCTGATAGGGAGCCATCCCCCTGGGCCATATTATGCCCTTGTCGTCGTGATTCTGCGATATCAGCGCCGCCACTATCCTGGAGACGCCTATTCCGTAACAGCCCATCACTATAGGAAGGTCTTTGCCCGCCTTATCCGTGAAGGACGCCTTGAGCTTTTCAGAATATTTCGTTCCGAGATAGAAGGTGTGCCCTATCTCTATGCCCCGGGCGACAACCAGCGGCTTTCCGCACTCGGGACAGGGGTCGCCGGCCTTCACCGTTCTTATGTTCATGAACTCCGCCTGAAAGTCCCGCGGGCAGTTGATATTTTTGATATGAGCGTCTTTTTTGTTGGCTCCGCTAACCATGTTACAACCGTATTTAATAGTATTATCCGCGTAGGCCTTTATCTTCAGTCCCACGGGCCCGGAAAAGCCCAGAGGCCCTCCCGTTATCTCCTCTATCTCTTTCTCATCAGCGAGCCTCGCGTCGTCGCCTATTATGGACCTGAGCTTGGCCGGATCAGCGCTGTGGTCGCCCCGCACCAGCACGCAGGCGAAACCATCAGCCGTCCTGTAAATTAGCGTTTTAATAAACTTCTCCGCCGGCAGTTTGAGAAAGGCCGACACCTCTTCAACCGTCCGCACGCCGGGCGTTGAGACTTCCTCGAGCGGCAGTGGCTCTTCTTTGACGGAACTTATTTTTGAATACGCCAGCTCCTGATTCGCACCCCAGCCGCAGCCGCAATAGACGAGCTCTTCCTCGCCCTCATCCGATGGGGCCATGAACTCGTGCGACTTCGTGCCGCCTATCAGCCCCGTCTTGGCGATGACAGGCACCGCCTCGAGCGACAGCGCCGCGCATATCTTCTTATAGAGCGCGAACATCCTGTCATAAGACAAGCCCGCACCCTGCTCGTCGGCATCAAAACTGTAGGCGTCCTTCATTATGAACTCTCTCGCCCTCATCACGCCGAATCTCGGCCTTATCTCGTCCCTGTATTTCGTCTGTATCTGATAAAATGTTTTGGGAAGGTCCTTGTATGATTTTATGTAATTTCCGGCCAGCTCCGTGATGGCTTCCTCGTGCGTGGGAGCGAGGCAGAATTCCCTGCCCTGCCTGTCTTTGAGGCGCATCAGCTCCGCGCCGTATTCACCCCAGCGCCCCGTCTGCTCCCATAAACTTTTGGGAAGAAGCGCCGGAAGCAGCACTTCAAGACAGCCTTCAACGTCGTGCAGGTCTCTTATTACCTTCTCCACCCTGTTGAGCGCTTTTTTCCCCAGCGGCAGCCACTCGTATATCCCCGAGGCGAGTTTGCGTATCATGCCCGAGCGCAGCATCAGGATGTGCGACGGCGTGACAGCGTCTGACGGCACTTCCTTCATTGTCGGTATAAGCGTTTTTGTATATCTCATAACGCCGCTATTATAGAAAATAGTGACGCCAAAAAAAAGGGCAAAAAAATTAAAATGGTGCCAGGGGTTGACTTTCGATACTTATTGGAAAAAATGGAAAAAATGGGGACGTCCTTAATTTTTTTGAAAATGGCGCCATTTATTTTCTCGCTTTTACAACTTTCCGGCAATTTTCTTCAATTGCCCGATGGGCATAACTATTTCCTTATCTGCGAATGTCCGCCCTAACCCGTATCGTTTCACAAGAATATCAGCGACATCTTTTGTCCCCATGGAAGCCTCGTTATCAAAGTATCTGTATATCGCTTCAAATCCGTCTTTGACATCTTTATTCCCCCTGTATTTCATCAATTCCTTTTCTACGGATTCCGGGCCGCTTTCAAAATTGACTATGGTATACCATATATCATAAGCGTCTTTTGCGTCTCTGTTCTCTTCATCCGAATATGCGAAAGCCTTTAATGTCAAAAAAGGTATTATATTCGGGATCTTTATCCGGACTGTCGCCGTGCCATGCATAAGTTTTCTTTCTATAAAATCCTCAAACACAAGGTACACTCCGCGAAATTTAACGGCATCCACGTCACGGGATATCTCCTTCAGTTTATCCGCCCTGGGCTCTAATTTATCATCAGTTATCAAATCTATGATTATAGGCTGGCCGCCGCCTTCATACTTTATAAAACTGTGATTGATCGCATCTATTCCGTCGGGAGTCTTTTGTTTTTCAAAGCCCATAGACCGGAGTATCTTATAAAAGTTTTTGTATCTGCCTTTTTGTAAAACCGTTAATTTTACCGCAAGATCTATGTCAAGCGTTCCCAAATACTCTTTTAAGTACGGGAGTTTATTACCGACCAGCAGATCCGGCACAAGCCCGCCGACCAGATACAGATTTTTTGATATACTGCCGAACGCTTCATAGAGTACAGCCAGCATATTCATCAGCTTTCTCAGATGCGCGGGCGAGTAATCTTCAATCGCTTTCTTTCTCATTTTGATCCTTTCCTGATGAGCGCAAGGATATGGCCGGCCTGCTTTTCTCCGCGCAGAGGATTCTTTTTGAGATCAGCGTAAAGCTGAAAATTATCCGCGGCTTTCAGGCCGTCCTTCTCCCGCGCATTTAACAACATATGATCGTCCGGCGCCTCAATAACCGTCAGGTTAAATCCCGTATCCGCCGGGGAGGCGGATAAAGCTTTTGCGGGAAATTTTTCAAGCGAATCAACATACACCGTCACTATGTTAAACGAGGCGAACGGAGCCACCAATGACGCCCCCGCTTCCTGCGTAAAGGCATACTTCATCTTGCTGCCGGAAAGTTTGCCGGCTACAACTTCCATCAGTTTTTGCGGATTTTGCGCCCAGAGATAATAATTCTTTTTTGCCTGACGGCGATTCGCTTCTGATTCAACCCAAGCGGAGAGCAGATCGTCAAAATTTGACAGCGCCAACTTTTTATCTTTTTTTATGACATATCCGGCTTCAGTCATTTTATTAATAACGCGTGAGATCAGCCCCTTGCTCAGGCCTGTCCTGCCGGCAATATCCCGCTGTATCCATTCCGCTTTCGGCTCAGCAAGAAACATTTTAGTGATACGGGCCGCCTTGGGCGAAAAAATAGACTGGCTGACCGCTGCCGCCCCTTTCAGACGCCCTGAACCCTGCGCGCTGACGAATATGCTTTCAACCGCTATTTTCGCGTTTCCGCTGAAATCAATATAGCCGATATTGTATTTATCGCATATCTTTTTCCCCTGCCCGCTTATAACCGGGACAACCATGACCGGATAGTACGCGGGGTGCGACGAGATAAATTCCTTTAACGCAAGTATCCCGCTCCTGATATACTGGGGATAACCGGCCGGCTTTACCCCAATGCAGAAACGGTACTTTCGGCCTTTGAACTCGGCTGAGGCTAAAATATCAACGCCTGCCGGAGTGGTTTTCCCCCCGCGGGATATTTCCCAGCGGGAAAGAAAGGGAATACGCTTCTCCAGTTCTTTCCTTGCGTCCGCTATAAGTTTATTCTTATGTGTGTACACAGCAGGCCTCCTTTATAACAGGGTTTACCAATTTGTAAACCTTCTTATATAGTAAACCATACTTTCCCCTCTCTGTCAAGGAAGAAATGGAGAAATGGTGCCAGGGGTTGACTTTCGATACTTATTGGAAAAAATGGAAAAAATGGGGACGTCCTTAATTTTTTCTTATAAGTGAACTACCCTGCCGTCTATGAAAAGTTTGTTGATGATCCCGTTGCCGTGTTTGTCGACAATAACTTCCACCGCGACTTTACTGCGCCCGGCCATATTCTTCTCTATTTCCCTGCCTTTGCCTTCGGGAACAAAATAACTTTCAATGCCGTATTCAACAACGCCCCTGCGCCGGATCTTCCCTTTTATGACGACATCCCCTCTTTCTATTTCGTTTTTGGCTTTCATCGCGACAGCTTCCCAGTATTCCCCGACGGGTTCAAGTTTTACATACACTCTGTCGCCGCGGTTAAAATTTGATTTACCCGGAATGCTGCTCAAACTGCTGATCTTGTATCTTAAAATGACATAATCCCCCCGCAGAAAATCCCGCGGGTCAACCGGCACGGTTTCCAGCAGAACTTTTATTCCCGTCGCGAGGATGCGCTGTTTATATCCTATGAGCCCCAGCGCGAGAACCAGCCATAACCCCGCGATGCAAAAAGTGATATTTTTCCTGCTCATTCAGCGCCCCATTTTTCAATCACCTTTTTTCTCTGCTTTTCAAGATACGCCCCGCCGATCAGCATAAATAACCCGGCGATGATAAAAAACCAGGATTTCTCCGTCAATTCCCAGAAAACATCAACATATCTTGTGATTATAAGGAGAACAAAAATGACAATGCCCGAATTGAACACCCCTGAACTCCTAATAGCCATCCCGTAAAATATGCTGACAACCGCCAGCAAAAATATTATCGTGTTCATGATCACTGTGTTGACCGACGCCAGCGCGGGAAAGAACAATATGAAAAGACTGCCCGAAAAAAGAGCGGCCAGGCAGATCAATTCCATCTTAAAATTTTTTGTCCTGACAGGGTGCTTATACAGGTTCCAGATCAGCAAAAGGTATGCCGCGATCACCAGCGCTAAACAGACGATAAAAAAGAATCCATGCTCAAAACCCGCGTTCTGTATCAGCATTTTCTTGAAAGATAAAAGATACACGCATCCGGCGACGGTCGCGAAACCGATGCTTTTGTACAGGCCCGCGAAATGTTTTTTGCTCTCACTATGCAGCATCCCTATCAGATACAGGATGACGCCGATAAATAACTGTATGACTAATGTCGTAATGCCGTCGTATTTATCATTGAACACCTCTGAATACGGGTATAACATAAGGTGGAACCACAGGATGGCGCTGAAGATGTTGATGCACAGACTTTTTTTAAGCTTATCCCTGTATGTGAAGAAAAACAGAGCGATGAGAGGAATGAGAAAATAGAAATTCGCCCGCTTTACCGCCGCCGCGTTGAAATAAACTATCTGCCAGGCGATAAATGACAGCGAGGCCGCGGAAAAATATTTTTCTTCTTTTTTGATCAGGTAATAAACCAGCAGGCCGCCGCTGATGAATATTGCCAGCCACGAGTACTGCCAATGATACTCAACAAAACAGCAGGAAAAACTTGCCGCTAAAAGGCCCAGTATATTGATGTTTACCCACGCCCCCAGCTTAAACGCCATCGGCAGTATCAGACAAAAAACGAGAACAGGGTAATAATAATTCGCCGCGCTGTTGCTGGAGTTATAAAGGAAATTCCAGGCGATGAGCAGTGCGGACGCGAGGAGAAAAACATATTTGTTGTTAAAAAAATACGCCACCGGCAAAACAGGCAGCGCCCATAAGAGCATGATCATCCAGTTACCAGACGAGGGTATGTTGTAGATCTGGCATATCAGTATGATACTGCTCCCCCAGAAAATAGAAGCAAGAAACAACAGGCTTTTTCCGAGCAGAGGATGCCCTTCTTTCTCGTAACTGAAATAATAGCCCGCGAAAAGCGCCGCTATTGTTATCAACAACAGGTTTATAGTGCGTATGTGGGCGGGGATTTTCCGCCAGTTGGACGCCACCAGGAATATGACGCCCACGCCTAAAAATATAGCGCCGATGATTAAAATGATTTTTACGGCGTCTGTCTTTTTCTTTTGCTGTCCGTTGTCCAGATGATAGAACTGCCGGATCATACCGCTTTGTTCGGTGTTTATTATTTCCTTTCCTTCCCACAGCGGCAGTTGTTTCCTCAGCCAGTCGCCGTGCCTGTTTCCCCCGAATATAGCGATCACGACCGTCCTCAGCACCGCATACGCGATGACAAGCATGAGCAGTGAGATTATAATGCCGCCGATCATAGTTCTTTCGCGCTCTCGCGTGCGACGATTTTAGGGTGACTCCGGGATTGTTGGCGGTCGGGTCTCTGCCCCCGGATCATTTTGTATCGCCATTTCTCCGCCTCCTCAAAGGTCTTGAATTTGTAAACGCCCGTCGGGATAAATTTTTTGTCTTTTCTGAATGCGGCCATCAATTTCAGAAACTTGTTCAGTTCTTCCGTGAAGCCTTTTTTAATTTTGTTTTTCATCTGCTAAATACTAACAATTGCCCCGCCCAAACATCAAGAGACAAAATCTATAGATCGCTGTCCAGTATCGCCATAGGCATACCGGGCCTTTTGAAGCCCTGCGCCTTCATCATCCCGAGAACTGTCGCTTCCACCCAGCCCGGATCTTTAGCGGCTCTACGGTAAAGCCGGGGCTTTGAAATAGGGCTTATCGCCACCCCGAGGATAATGATGGGTTTTCGTTCGTCTTTCGCTTCCGTGATTTTCTTTTTCATTTGTTTCTCCCCGCGCCGCGGCTCTTCCGGTCATCAGATATCATGCCTTCCAGGAAATCGGCGATTTCCCCGTCAATCTTGTTCTTTTTGAGAATACCGACCCATTTTTTGATTTTGCGGGGATTGACGGCGATATTTCTGTTTATTTTTTTACTCTTGTTAATTAATTTTTCCGCCAGCAGCAACTTGATCAGTTCCGTGGGCTTCCTGTTTTCTTTTTCCGCGCGCTCTATAAGTTTCTTGTATGTGAATATGGATATGGCTTTTTTGATATCCTGCGAGGTTAATTTTTTCAGCTCATCAAACAGCGGTTTTTCCCCGTCATTGAACGCGATACAGACATTCTTGGAATGCCGTTTCCCGTCCGAGGCTATCAACGGGAGATACACCGACAAATAATTTCTTTTCACGTCTTTAATTTTACCTTTTCTCATTTCATTCCTCCTTTGCTGTATCATATCACATTGTGATATGCCTGTCAAGCGCCCGTACGAGTGCGATGAGGGTGACAGCGAGATGCGGAATGCATCCAGCTTAATTCATGACGCAGTGCGTCACATTTTGGATAGGAAAGATAAAATTGCCTGATGTTGCGCAGAAGTGTGTCCAGCTTAATTCTCGACGCACTGCGTCGAGAATTGGATACGTCTGATAGAATTTACGCATATTCCATAAATTACTGCTATCAAATCCTTTACCAAAATTGTCTAATAGAGGGAACGGCAAATACATCGTAACCCCTTTTATTTGAAAAAGCAATTTTTTTCTTAAGCAAAGAACAAAGATCAACAGGCGGGATCATAGCAATGT
>PHAM01000070.1 GCA_002841685.1 Elusimicrobia bacterium HGW-Elusimicrobia-2
AATACCAATCCTGATAAATTTAGACATGAATACGATTTAATTCGCGGCAAAAAGTGAACGGCGTTTTTTTATCAAAAAATCCTTATGGCAAAACTTCAGAATCCGCTCTGGGTACTTGACAAGTCCATGGTGATTAGAATACAATATAGTGATGAAAAAAGTAATTTTCATAATTACGGCTCTTGTTGCTGTTGCCGTTTTTTTTCCGGCGGAATCATTCGCTGGGACCTCCGGCGATATAGCCGCTGACTGCGCGTTTCTTCTTGAAACGCCCGACGACACTTCTTCAATCTCGGCTGTCTTTGACAATGACCTGCGCGGGGTGCCGGTTCTGTCCGACGACGGCGGGAAGTTCACCCACTATCTTATTTCATCGGGTTTACCGTGTTTTAATAAGGCTGCGGACAGCGCAAAACTTATCAGCGCGGAAAATTTTTTCACAGCGGGCATCCCCCGTTCAAAATACTCGGTCAAGCTCGAGTAGTATTTTTTCGCGTCTAATTTTCATCTCAGCGAAATTTCTATAATTTCTTAGGCCTTTCCCTGATATGAAAATTATGAGGGAAGAGGGGATAAGAGATATGGGGAAAGAAAAACAAAAAAATGGGTTTGAATATGAAGTGGCTCAAATGTCGGCATTTACTCCCATGGAGAGATTCAGGCATTTTAATGAGTTGCTTAAGCTTTCTGCCGCTTTCAGAAAGGTTAAAACAGACTGGCCGATAGGGGTGTTTAAATTTAGGACTTTTAAGGAGGCTGATAAATGGCGATTCCAAGTGATAACGGGACAAAGACCCGGACACTGACAGTAAAAGATTTAGTTGTTCTTTGCAGAAATCTTAACGCCGTAAAAGCTAAATATGTCGTAATTGGAGGGTTTGCCGTCAATTACTATGGCTTTGCCAGAATGACCATAGACATAGATATACTTGTCGACCCCTCGGAAGAAAATATTGTAAAAATCAAAAAGGGTTTGGAATATTTACCGGAAAAAGCGGCGGCACAAATAGCCCCGGGCGATATTGAGAAATATAAAGTGGTGAAAGTTTCCGATGAGGTTGTAATAGATATAATGGAAAACGCCTGTGAAGTGACATATAAAACAGCCGGCATTGAAAACTTTGCATTCAAGGGAGTAACAATTCCTATAGCTAACTTGCCGACTTTGATAAAAACAAAACAACATTCGGTTCGACCGAAGGATAAAGAGGATTTAAAATATCTGAGGGAGATAAAAAAACAGAATAAAACCGGGGGCAAAAAATGAAAATTCATAAAAAAACCGTAAAAAGGAAGGAGTCAATAGTAACCGTCCCTACGCTCGGGCTTCGGCAGGCAGGCGTCCCCAATCTTTTTTTGCATAGTATTTTTGGAAAAAGAATTAGCTCCGTCCCAATTATTTTTATTGGCCTTATTCTTTTTGTTTGCAGCGTTTTTGCTTATGATATGGGTTTGATGACTGCGGCAGATCATGACCCGAGTTTTGAAGACGCTACAGCAAAATGGTCATTTACAGCTACGGATTCTACATACGGTTCTGGAACTGACCCTGCCGCTGATGGCTCTAAAACTTTTAGAACCACTAGCTGCACCACCGCTTATACAGGACGAACACTTGCTACAGGTGACTTTATTACCGGTGTCACCGGCGGTAGCGAGTACCGATTAGACGTTGCTGCCTATCATTCCGGTGCAAATTTTGCCACCACGCTAATTGAAATCAACATTCAATGGTATAATAGTAGCGATGCTTTGGTTCAGACCGATACAACAGCTGATTTAACGTGTTCAGCACAAAGTGTTTGGGAACTTAAAACCCAGACATCTACCGCGCATGCTGATGCGGTGAAAGCAAAGGTATTGATTCGTTGGATGAGATCAAATAAAACAACATCTGGGCGAGCTCTTAGTTTTGATAGGATTGCTCTTGTAGCTATTGGCGGAGGAAATAATGCTCCGAACGCGCCGGATTTGGGGCCGACGGTGAAGACGGGACAGTTCCAGAGCGACGGAACTACCAATATCGCGGTGGGCGGAGAAGCGTCATCTACGACGGTGAAGCTTTCCGCGATGATAAGCGACCCTGACAGCAATACGGTAAAATTAGAGGTTGAGATAAAGCCGACGGGTACGGCGTTTACGAATACGGCGAATTACACTGGGTCATTGGTTGCCAGCGGCTCCACGCAGACGCTCACGGTGTCGGGACTGACGGAAGGGGTGACATATCATTGGCAGGCAAGGACAGTTGATTCCAACGCCGCGGCATCAGCGTGGACGGCGTTTAACGGTTCGGACGGCAATCATTTTATTGTTTTCAGGACGCCTCCGGCGGATGTTACAAGCTTTACGGCGACTCCCGGAAACACCCAGGCGACGCTCGGCTGGACGGATCCCGGCGACGCTGATTTGGATAAAATACTCATAGTGAGAAATGAAACAGGAAGTTTTACCGCGCCGAGCGACGGTACGGCTTATACCGACGGAGCGGGGACAGGGCCCGGCGGCGACTGGTGCGAGAATGTCGCGAAAGCGGCGCAAACTCTTTTGGTAACGAGTCTTGTAAACGGTACGAAATATTATTTTAAGGCGTATGCTTATGACACCGTCAAAAATTATGCTGTGGGAGCATCAACGAATGTTACGCCGGCGGCCGTAAATACGGCTCCGACGGCTCCGTCCGCGTTAAGCCCCGCGGCGGATACATGGATAGGCGATACCACTCCAACACTTTCTTTTACAACGGATGATCCCGACAACGATAATGTGAAATTTTATTTACAGATTTCATCTTTCAGCGATTTTTCCACAAACGCTGTTTATTATATGTCTCATTTCGCGGCGGAATGTTCAACATCTTTTACCGTCGGGCAGGCGGCCGCGGCGGGAGGCGAATATAAAACAGGCGCCGAAAGCCAGACGCTGGGCGAGGACGACGGATATTACTGGAGAGTGTGGCTTGAGGATGAGAACGGCGCTTTCAGTTCAACGACAACGGCAAATACCGGCTCTATAGCTTTCAAAATTGACAAGACAACGCCGACGAATGTCGGTTGTGCAACTCCGGCAAACAATGCGGTGGATGTGTCTCCCTCGGTTTCTCTTACAGCGCTGACCGCCGCGGATTCTGTTTCAGGCGGAGTGCAGTATTATTTTGAGGTAGATGAGGTTGCGACATTTAATTCCGGGGCTCTGGCGAATTCAGGATGGCAGGGCGGGACTTCGTGGTCACCGGCGCTCTCCGACAGCACAACATATTATTGGAGAGTGAAGGCGCAGGATGCGGCTGGAAACACGAGCGTTACCTGCGGTCATACGGCTGATACCGCGGATTATGGAAAGTTTGTGACAGAAATTGTCATTTCAACGGCGAATCTTATGACTGACGGAGACCACGACTGGGGTTTTGAGGCGACGAACGGATGCGGCGTCTTTTGGTCAACGAATACGGCGTCCGGACCTCCTGTATATCATTATACTTCTCAAAAATACGAAAGAACTGCGAGTTTTACCTGGCCCACCGTCACAACTAATTTTACGGGTAGATATATATCACTTGTGAATTTCGTAACGGGGTTGACTCCGAGTACGATGTACAATATTTCCTGTTACTGGATGTCAACATCAGCGACATATTTTGCGGATCAGCGCTTGCAGTTGGAGATTGAATGGTTCAATTCAAGCGATACATCGCTTGGCACTGCCACCAGCGGAGAATTCAGTTTATCCGCGCAAAATGCATGGGAACTGAAGATTTCAACACATACATCACCGGTCAACACAGCCAAAGCGAAAATCAAAATATATAGCAAACATTCAGGTTCTTCTGGCCGACAGTGCATAGACGCTGTTTCACTGCATAACGTGGGGAATGTCGCGCCGAACGCGCCGACTTTAACCAGTCCCGCTGACAATGCATCCACAAATGACACATCGCCTGCTTTTACTTGGACATTTTCAGACCCGAATCTCGGCGACAGCCAGAGCGCTTATCAGTGGGTGGCCGACGATGACTCCGGGTTCGGTTCCCCGAATTATAATTCGGGGAAAACCGTCACATCGTATTCTTCACACACTCTGACAATGGCGACGGGAACCTGGTATTGGAAAGTCAAGACATGGGATGCTGACGACGTGGAGGGAAGTTATGCCGCTTACAGAACGCTCATAATAGACACAACGCCTCCCGGCGCCGTTGGCGACCTTGCGGCGACGGCAGCGGGAAGCAACATAGAAATAACATGGACGGCGGCCGTGGATGCCGATATTGACCATCAGGTGCTTTACCGCGCGACTTTCACGATAACGAATCAGTACGCCGCCAATGTGACCGTGCTGAGCAATTCTCTCGTCCCGACAGCGGGAAGCTACACCGACCCCGCGGTGAATTTCGGCACGACTTATTATTATGTGATCACGGCTTTTGACGAGGCGAAGAACGAATCAGGTATATCAAACTGCCCTTGGGCCACTCCCGCCAGCATCGGCAGCGCGCGCTTAATGGGCACGGATTATTACTGCGAACCGATTTTCACCCCGGGCGACAACACTTTTGACGGTACATGGAAACCTTATATGAATCAGCGGCTTTGCGCGCTCATAAATTCCGCGCAGAGCAAATGTTATGTCGCGATTTACAATTTGACCGACGATGACCCCGCCGGTAATTCAATAACGGATTCGCTCATCGCGCGCGCTTCCGCTCTTGGAGCGGGTAATGTCAAAGCTATAACCGATCAGAAAAACAACGACTCGGCCGCGATAATCACCCTGAAGGAGGCGGGAATCACGGTGAAGGACGACGGCACGGCTTACCCCGAATGCCATAACAAGTTCGCCGTTATAGACGGCAAATATGTCTGGACGGGCTCGGCGAACTGGACATCCGGCGGCGGTTTTGACAGGCAGGACAACGATGTGATAATAATTCAGGACGAAACGGTGGCGCTGGCCTATGAAAATCAATTTCTGGACATGTTCAATCTCGGCAAATTCCACACCGCGAGTACAAGAAACGGCTCAAAGGATGTCAGCGGGAAGAATGTTGAATTTTATTTCACCGCGTCCAATGCGATAAAAGACACTTCTTTCGGCCTGCGTAACAAAGTGCAGAACGCCGCCGAATCCTGCATAGGCGCGATATACACTTTTACGGACTCAGATGCGCCGAGTCTTGAAGATGACCTTGAAACGGCCAGGAGCGCGGGAAAGGTTGTGCGTATTGTCCTTGACAGAGATCAAATTCCAGCCAGTTCCCCTTATTCAGATCTTGACGGTTTGGGAATGAATGTCCGCCCGGATAACAACGCCAATATCATGCATTCAAAGCTTATGGTCATAGACCAGGAAATAGTGGCGACGGGTTCAATGAACTGGACACAGGTCGCCGGCGGCGCTTCTTCCGATCCTAACGACGAGAATTATCTCTTTATTCACGATGACATCCTCGCCAGGCAGTATATACGCTATCTTATGAGATTGCATGAGCTCGCTTCCGACGAGGATACCACGGAAAACCCCGCTGCCGACACAACTGAGCCGGACGCCGTGAGCAATGTTTACGCTTACGGCAGCGGCGCGGGTCAGATAACGGTTGAGTTTGACGCATCCGCCGATCCGAATTTCTCAAGGTATTATATTTTTATCTCCACACTGCAGAATCACGCCAATGCCATGGCCGTGAAGCAGAAATTCATAGACACATCCCAGACGCATCTTTCTGACGCGTGCGATAACGACGGCGATAAAGCGGTGGATGAGGAAATATTCAATGGCCTTGATGATGACGGCGACGGCCTGTTTGACGAGGACATAAACATCCTCGCCGAAAAAGTCGTCAAAGTGAAGGGGGAGGGCACGGTGCAGATAGAACTCCAGACTTATTCCCACGGAAGGCCGCTGGACAATAACACAACCTATTGGGTGTGCGTCCTCCAGACGGATACATGGGGCAACGAATCCCCGGCGTCGTTTGTGGACGCTTCCGAACCTACGGTGGGCGATTCTTTTTACGGATATGTTTCTCCGGGCGTTCCCGTGCCTAACACAGCGCCTGTATGCTTAGTCGCCTCGCCCTCGGGCTGGAATGGCGGAGCTTTTGATATTTCGGCGACGGCCTGGGATAATGACAGCGCTTACGCGGATTCGGTTATTTCTGTGGAGTTTCAATATTCAACAGCTTCCGCATCAGGCCCGTGGCTTTACGCGGGAACGGAATATCTGGATACGCCCATACCTGCCCCCTCAACGGGCACATGCACATACACATGGAACAGCGCCTCTTACATAACGCAGGATTCCACGGTCTGGTTAAGAGCCAGGGCAAAAGACAATAACCTGCACAAATATTCGGACTGGTCGGTTTCATCCGGCTTCAGGGTTGATAATCAGCCCCCGCCGGCGCCTTCGCCCGACGACGGGATTGTCGCTTCCGGCTCAAACTGGACTCAGGTCAATAATCCTGAAATGAGCTGGGCGGCCGCCACTGACCCGGGTTCGGGCCTTCACGCGACGGAGCCCTATCTTGTCCGTTACGATACCGGCACTGCTGCTGCTCAGTCAGGTTTGACATACACAAAAACGCTTTCCGACGGCAGTCACATATTCTATGCCGCCGCCAAAGACGCTGTCGGCAACATCAGCGCTTACGGGAATCATTCCGTCAATGTTGACAACACGCCTCCACCCGCGACAACCGTCACTGATCCGCCGGTTGTGGAATTTGACAGGATCACGATAGAGTGGGATTCCGTCACCGACGCCACTTCCGGCGTTCTGCATTACAATGTTTACAGGGATGTGGCTGATATTGTCTCGGTGGCGGCTCTCACGCCGATCGCGTATCCCACGACGACAACATACACGGATGATTCAGGCCTTGCGGAAGGGGTGGAGTATTTCTATGTTGTGTGCGCCTTTGATAAAGCGGGAAATGAAGCGGGTATATCAAACTGCGTTTCCGGAACCGCCGCGGCGCCTGCTGTAACGGCTTCGATCTGGCACATACCTTCGTCCACGGCGGTTGTTGCCGGCGGACACACATACAGGGATCCCGCTTATGAGGTACATAAGGGCACAAGAGTTTATTTCTACAGCAAGAGCGCCAAGGCCGCCGCGACGCAGTCCGGCCTTACTCTTTACTGGGGCACCGATGGGGCAAGTTACAGCTCCGCCGCGGGACAGTACGAGTCCAGCGACGCTTCTTACGATTTCTGGTATGCCACGGCGACGATCACCCAATCCGGCGGCACGACTTTCTATTACTACCTTGCCGCAGATTATTCTGCCGGCGCCGACAGGACATATCTCTACGACCTTTATTCAAACGACGATAGTTCGACGAGCGCTTTTGTCGTGGACGCCGTGAGCAAGCCCTTCAAGCTCTTCATCATCAACACGCCTCCGCCTGAGCCGTCTCTGACTTCTCCAAACGGCGGAGAAGAACTTTTCGCCGGCGATGTGTGGACAATAATATGGTCAACCGTCACAGATCCCGACGGGGATACGCTTTATTACGACATTGATTATTCCGTAGACGGCGGCGTGAGCTGGAACGGCATAACGGGCAGCGCTCAGGGCTCTTCCTACGCATGGACGGTTGAGAACACTCCGTATGCAGGGGCTCTCATGAGAATCAGGGCCTACGACGGTATGGACTATTCGGATTTTGATGAGTCCGATTCCACTTTTACAATAACGGCCGTCACCACCGATCACATAGTCATAAGCGAGGTCTGCGTCGGGTACGGTGGCGCGAGCGTAGATTATGTTGAGCTTTATAATCCGACCACTTATCAGTGGACATTAGACGGACGCATGGATTTGTATTATGAAAATGATCCCAGCGTCAGTAAAAGGACATTGACCTTCAGCAACAGCGATATTCAGAGCAACGGGTTTTTCCTTATAGCCACAGCAGGAGAAACACCGCAGGGTGTTTCTCCTGACTGTACCATGGGCACGGCTTTTATATCCGGAAATTTCGGAATACAAATAAGGTATGACAGCGTTATAATAGATAAGGCGGCATGGGGTTCAACCGGCAACGCCGGCTTGGATTTGTGCACCGAGACGACGAGGATTTCGGAGCTGAAAGACATAAAAAGCAACTGGTCAATGGAGAGGAAGGCCTATCCGAACTCAACGGCGGAATCAATGGCTCCCGGCGGCGCTGACAACAACAAGGGCAATGCTGTGGATACGAACGATAACTCCGCTGACTTTGTGGTTCATCAGGACACAAATTCCTTTACGCCGCAGAATTCGCTTTCGGCTCATGAGCCGCCGCTGAATACCAGCGCCCCGACGCTGGCCGGAGGCACAGTGTCGCCCGCAAAAGGGACAACGGCGACCTCTTTTTCTTTCAGCGTGAATTACACGGACTCGGGCAACGACCGCCCGACCATCGCGAAGGTTTATATTGACGGCGACGCCGGCCATCCCATGGGTTCCACGGACGAGGTTTATAACAACGGCAGTATTCACACCTACGCGACCACTCTTTCGGCGGGCGCTCATGAGTATTATTTCTATTTCTCGGACGGCAAATACTATGTGAGATACCCTGCGGAC
>PHAM01000071.1 GCA_002841685.1 Elusimicrobia bacterium HGW-Elusimicrobia-2
GTGTCATTTCGAGGAGCGTAGCGACGAGAAATCTTTGTATTATAAGCATTTTAGATTTCTCCCTTCGGTCGAAATGACAAGTTTAATGCTTTTTGGAGTAAGCTCATGTTTTGATTGCACACAAAAAGTAAATCTCCCGTCACATACGCGCGGAAGTCCCCATTATTAAAAATTCTTTTCGTCCTGATCGGCAAAGCGTCCGGAGTATTTGGCCTTACCCCGCAGTTTCTGAAAAATGAACTGGCAGATTTTTGTTCCCGGATGCAGAGCCAAAGGCATTGATGAAAAATTTGTTATCTCAAGGCACTGCTTATTGCTGATACCCGGCTGTATGAAACTCGCGGATATATGCACCAGCAGCCCCATTCTCGCGAAACGGCTGCGCCCTTCCAGCCAGCCGCTGATGTTTTCAGACAGCGTGATTTTCTCAACCGTTATGCCGAGAATTGTGTCGCCAGGCATCAATATTATTCTATCTCCGGTTTTGACAAAAATTTTCTCGGTATAATCTTCGTGCGATATGTCCTCTGTTATATCCACAATGTCGCGGACTTTTTTAAAAACAAGGAATTCATTCCCAAGCCGCAAATCAACCGAGCCCGGCCCCATATGTTCCTCGGAAAAAGGTTCAATTTTTATACCGCCCTGTTTTATCTCTTCCAAAATTTCATTCTTTGTCAGTATGCTCATTGCGCTCTCCTCAATAAATTATTTTACCGGGATATTATATTAAATCCGCGGCGCTCCTGTCCACCAAAAAAGGGAACGCTGCTGAGCGGGAAGATATTTTTTTTATTTTTTTGAAGTGCGTTTCCGCATGCTGTGGTCCAGTATTTTTTTTCTGACTCTTATACAGGTAGGCGTCACTTCCATAAGCTCGTCGTCATTTATGTATTCCAGCCCTATCTCAAGAGTAAATTTTCTCGGCGGCGGAAGTTTGATAGCCTCGTCGGTGCCGGAGGCGCGCATATTGGTAAGTTTTTTGCTTTTGCACACATTCACAATCATATCTTTCTCGCGGGTGTGCGCGCCGACCACCATGCCAGCGTAAACTTTGTCGCCCGGAGCTATGAAAAATACTCCCCTGTCCTGCACATTCGCTATCCCGTAAGCGACAGCGGCGCCGCTTTCCATGGCGACGAGCGCGCCTTTTATTCTTCCGGGCATTTCCCCCAGATGAGGCGCGTATTCAAGAAAACTGTGATTGATAATTCCTGTCCCGCGCGTGTCCGTTATAAATTCATTTCTGTATCCGAGAAGCCCGCGCGACGGAATACGGAATTCCAGCCTTGTGCTGCCGTCCCGCCCGGGAGTCATACTCAGCATTTCACCTTTTCTTTTTCCTAATTTTTCTATGACAATGCCGGCAAAATCCCCGCCGACGTCAACAATGACATTTTCAAACGGCTCGCAAAGTTCACCGTCTATTTCCCTCATTATGACGCGGGGTTTTGACATCTGAATTTCGTAGCCTTCACGCCGCATATTTTCTATGAGTATGGCCAGCTGAAGTTCGCCACGGCCCTTCACCGTGAAGCTGTCGGGAGATGCTGTTTTTGCAATCTTTATGCTCACATTGCTCTGCACTTCTTTACAGAGTCTGTCCCATATATGGCGTGAAGTAATATATTTGCCTTCCAGCCCGGCGTAGGGGGAATCGTTCACCATAAATTCAATGGACAGCGTCGGAAGGTCTATTTCAATAGTGGGAAGAGCCACGGGATTTTCTATATCCGCGACCGTTTCACCCACGTCAATATTTACCGCTCCGGCTACGGACACAATGTCGCCGGCGAAAGCCTCTGCCACTTCTTTTTTGAGCAGGCCTTCATAAACATATAATTTCGTTATGGTAAATTCCACAGAGGTTTTATCTCTTTTAAGCAAAATGAATTTGCCGTCCTTTTTTAATTTGCCGTTATGAATTTTGCCCGTCCCTATTTTGCCCAGGTAATTGTCATATTCTATGGCGGACACCAGAAACTGCGCGGGCGCTTCAGCGTCGCCCGTCGCGTCGGGCACATACTTTATTATTGTGTCAAAAAGGGGCGTGAGGTCATAGGACTCATCATCCGGCTGATACTTCGCTATGCCGTCTCTGGCCGAGGTGTAAATGACAGGAAAATCGAGCTGGTTGTCCTCGGCGTTTAATTCCAGAAAAAGGTCAAAGACTTCTTCCAGCACTTCGAGCGGCCGGCATCTCGGGCGGTCTATTTTGTTTATGACGACGATTGGCCTCAGCCCTAACTCCAGCGATTTTTTAAGGACATATTTTGTCTGCGGCATGGGCCCCTCAAAAGCGTCCACGAGCAGCATGACCGAATCCGCCATCTTCATTATGCGCTGCACTTCTCCGCCGAAATCGGCATGGCCGGGGGTGTCCACGATGTTCACTTTATATTCCCCGTGGGTAAAAGACGCGTTCTTTGAAAAAATCGTTATCCCTCTTTCTCTTTCAAGGTCGTTTGAATCCATTACCCTTTCGGCGACCACCTGGTTTTCTCTGAAGACGCCGGACTGTTTCAGAATAGCGTCAACAAGAGTGGTCTTGCCGTGATCCACGTGCGCGATAATCGCGATATTTTTAATTTTGCTCATTATATTTGAAGCGGGGACGCGCTCTCACGCGTCCCCGCATGCGAAGCCCGCCTGATTAAGGCGGTAACGGTTTTGCAACCGTCTTCTTTACATCATTCCGCCCATACCGCCGCCGTACCCGCCGCCGCCCATAGGCATGTCTTTCTTCTCTTCAGGGATATCCGTTATAAGGCATCCCGAAGTCAGAAGAATAGACGCGATGGAAGCTCCGTTTTCAAGCGAAGCTCTGACAACTTTTGCGGGGTCAACAATTCCGGCTTTGATCATGTCAACAAATATTCCGCGCTCGGCATCATAACCGTGGCCCGCGGGCATCTTCATCACTTCCTGCACGATGACCGTGCCTTCGGCGCCGGCGTTGCGCGCGATTTCCCTCATGGGAGCCTCAAGAGCTTTGGCGATAATATTTACGCCCGTCTGCTCCCCGGGGTCGGCGCACTTGATAGCTTTCACTTTTTTTATGGCCGCTATAAGCGTCACTCCGCCTCCGGCCACAATTCCCTCTTCCTGAGCGGCAATCGTGGCGTGCTTGGCGTCCTCAACCTTGAATTTTTTGGTTTTCATTTCGGTCTCGGTGGCCGCGCCCACTTTTATAATGGCAACTCCGCCTGAAAGTTTGGCAAGCCGCTCGTTAAGCTTTTCCTTGTCATAATCGGAATCGGATTCCTCTATCTGTTTCTTTATCTGCTCCACCCTCGCGGACACATCTTTCTTGTCTCCCGCGCCGTCTATAATGGTGGTGTTTTCTTTGTCTATCGTCACCTTCTTGGCCTGGCCGAGCATGTTAAGTTTTGTTTCCTCAAACTTCATTCCCACATCCTCGGATATAACTGTGCCTTTTGTGAGCACCGCGATATCGGCGAGCATTTCCTTTCTTCTGTCGCCGAATCCGGGGGCTTTCACAGCAGCGCATTTGAGCACGCCGCGGAGTTTGTTCACCACCAGCGTCGCGAGAGCTTCGCCTTCCACATCATCGGCAACAATCAAAAACGGCTTTCCCGTCTTCGCTATCTGTTCAACGACAGGAAGAAGTTCCTGCATGGATGAGATTTTTTTGTCCGTTATGATTATATAAGGTTCATCCAGAACGGTTTCCATCCTCTCAGCATCGGTGACGAAATAAGGCGATATGTTGCCGCGGTCAAACTGCATTCCCTGCACCGTCTCAAGCTCGGTGGATGATGTTTTTCCCTCGTCAACTGTAATAACGCCGTCTTTCCCCACTTTGTCAATAGCGTCGGCAATCATGTCTCCTATTTCCTTTGAGTTCGCCGAAATCGTCGCTATCTGGGATATTTCTTCTTTGGTTGTCACTTTCCGCGACAGTTTTTTTATTTCTTCCACCGCCACTGACACCGCGCGGTCCATGCCCTTTTTTAAATGCAGCGGATTTGCTCCGGCGGTGATGTTTCTCAGGCCTTCCTTAAATATGGCCTCAGCCAGAACAACAGCCGTTGTCGTGCCGTCTCCGGCGACATCATTTGTTTTGGAAGACACTTCCCTCACAAGCTGCGCGCCCATATTTTCAAAAGGTTCGCTGAGCTCTATTTCCTTAGCCACGGTCACGCCGTCGTTGGTTATCGTCGGCGAACCGAATTTTTTGTCAAGAACGACGTATCTCCCTTTCGGCCCCAGCGTCATCTTCACGGCAGAAGCTAACTGTTCAATGCCTTTCTGAAGCGATGCGAAAGCTTCATGATCAAATCTTAATTGTTTAGCCATTTTATTTTCCCCCTTATTTTACTTTTTCTTTTACTTTCGCGATAACGTCACCCTGGTCCATATAAACGTAATCTTTTCCGTCAAGCTTCACTTCCGTGCCGGCGTATTTTCCATAAAGCACCTTATCTCCGGCTTTTAATTCCATGGGAATAATTTTTCCCGCGTCGTCCCTTTTTCCGGGGCCGACAGACACAACCGTGCCTTTCTGAGGTTTTTCTTTCGCGGTGTCGGGGATGATAATACCGCTTTTGGTCTTCTCCTCACCCTTCTCCTGCTCAATCAAAACCCTGTCTCCAAGCATTTCAAGATTCATAATCTCTCCTCCTTCTTATTCATCAGGGGAATTTCCCCCTTCCTTAAAATCTACCAAACCCGCAACTGCGCTAAGGTTTAGCACCAACTCGTTTCAGGTGCTAAATTACAAAAACGCGTTTCGGTTGTCAAGGGGAACAGGGGAAAATGGGGACGTTAAACAATCACGTCAAATCAGCACTTCTTCGCGTTTGCGGCTGGCCAATAAAATAACATCTTCCAGGTCGGCCTTTGAGGCCGCGGCACACCATTTTTCCTCAAAATCTTTTTCCTGCACTATTTCGGCGATGGCCATAAGCGCCCTCAGATAAAAATTTCTCTCGTCGCCGCTGGCCACAATAGCGAACAGTGTTTTAACAGGCTCGCTATTATCGGGGAATATCACGCCCTTCTTCGCCCTGACAAGTATCATAGTGAATATTTTTTCTCCGTCAATTATAATGTGCGGAATGGCCAGCCCTTTTTTTATCACGGTAGCCGAAATCTTTTCCCTTTCTATGAACTGGCCGTAAAGCTCACCCGCGTCACGCGCGAGAAGGCCAGCGAAACGCGCTGATATATTTTTAAAAAAATCATGCGCGCTCATTTCGTCCTCAATATCCATTATCAGCGATTCTTTGACAATTATGTCAAAGCGGTCCTCCATTATACTGTCTCTTTCGCGGAGCACATTCTTGAGCTCGCGGCTTAACGTGTTCGTTTTTATCTGACGTCCTATCACTCTTTCCACGACGTGGATAAGCGCTGATTTTTTCACCTCTGTTCTATAGGGATAAATCAGATACCACAGGAGAGATGCTCCGAAAAATAATCCGGTCGCCTTAAGCGCGAATGCGCCCATCGACGCGAGAAGCGCGGCGTAGAGTATAATTCCAACTATCTGAAGATAGGGATACAGCGGAGCGCGGAACACAGGGCGGTAATTTGCAAGATGCGACTCTCTCATAAATATCAGCGCCGCGTTCGCGAGAATAAACAGCGCTATCATTATAGCCGACGCCACTTTGACAAGTTTTTCTATGTCAAACGCGAAAATCATCGCCAGCATCGCCGCCGATGTGAATAATATCGGCCAGTACGGCACACCGTTGCCATTCAGTTTTGAAAAAAAAGGAGGCAGCAGTTTGTCCCTGCTCATGGCCAGAGGCGCGCGTGAAGCTGTCATTATCCCCGCGTTAGCCGTGGAGACAAAAGCCAGAATAGCTCCAAACGCAAGAACTGCCGCACCCGCTTTCCCCTCGAAGACTTCAGCCCCCGCACTCAAAGGCATAAGGGTTGCGCTCAAAGTGGCAGGAGCCAAAACGCCCACTGTCACAAAAATAGCCAAAGCATAAAGTGTCATAACCACACCCCATGCCAAAATCATGCCCAGCGGTATGTTTCTCGTCGGGTCTTTCACCTCTTCGGCTATGCTCGCCACTTTTGTAAGGCCTCCGAAAGATACGAAAACCAGTCCGGCTGTTGACAGAATGGGTAAAAAACCCCCGTCAAAAAATCCTCTGTAATGGTCAATACGCACTTCCGGCAAGCCCCACATTATATATATCACACACACGGCTATCAGAAACGACACCAGCCATATCTGATATTTCGCCGCGAGCTCCACACCCTTAAGGTTCACCACCGTAAAAATAACGCAGAACAGCGCCGAGATGATGTCCATCTGCATTTCCGTGATTTGAGGATATATAAGGCTGGCGAAAGCTCCTATTCCCACGAGAGCAAAAGCGCTCTTGCAGCTCAGTGAAAACCAGTTTGACACTCCGCCTAAAAAGCCGTTTGCCACACCCATGCTGCGGCTTATGTAAAAATAATCGCCTCCGGCTTTGGGCATGGCCGTAAGAAGCTCCGCCTTAGCAAACATTGTCGGAATAACGAGAAAACCCGCCAGCATATACGAAAGAATAACGGCGGGCCCCACTTTGGCGAAAGCGATGGCGGGCAGCACAAAAAGCCCCGAAGATATCATCGCTCCGGCGGCGATGCAGAATACGCCGGCAAGGCCTATCTGTTTTTGAAGTTTCACAATATATTCTACAAAATTACATCCGCGAAATCAAAATTTCCAACAAGCGCGGCAGACGGCATTCGGAGCGGCCCATATGAGTGAGGGGTTTTGTGCAGCGCCCGAAACGAATAAGGAGCGAACCGCAGGCGTGAGCGTCCCCCGAGGGATTTCTATGAAATCCCCGGGACTTAGTCCTGGAGATTCTACGAATCTCACAGGGCGTCTACGAGTGCCGTCTGCCGCGCTTGCTTGTGATAAAACTTTTAAAGCCGCGCCAAAGTTTTGTGCAATTTTTTGTATCGCGGCGTAGATTCGGTTTTTTGGATTATTTTTCTCATCATCTCAACACAGCGCACCGGATATTTTCCCGCGGATGTTTCGCCCGAAAGCATCACCGCGTCCGTTCCGTCGTAGATGGCATTGGCGATATCCGAAACATCACTGCGCGACGGCCTGGGATCGTCTATCATAGACTCAAGCATCTGCGTGGCCGTTATCACCGGCCGTCCCGCAATTTGGCATTTTTCTATCATCCGCTTCTGAAGCTCCGGTATTTCCCACGGGTCAAGCTCAACGCCAAGGTCTCCGCGGGCTATCATAACGGCGTCTGTTTTTTTAAGTATCGCGTTAAAATTTTTAACGCCTTCGGGATTTTCAATTTTGGAAATTATCTTTATTCCCGTTCCTCTAAGCCGTCCCCAGAGCTCCATAACATCCGCCGCGTTACGTTCAAAAGAATCCGCGATATAATCGACGCCGTACTTAATCGCGAATGCAATCAGCGGAATATCCCCCTCAACGGTATAGGGAAAATCCACAACGGTATCAGGATGATTTATGCCTTTTCTTGAACGGAGAAGCGCGCCATAAAGCACTTCGCAGAATATTTCCCTTCCCCGTACCTTTTCAACCTTCATGCCTATGAGTCCGTCGTCTATCAGCAGCCTGTCTCCCTTTTTTACGAACTTGTGAAATTCGGCAAAAGCCACGGGAATACCGTCCGAAAAATCCTCCGTAAAAGGCCAGCCGTCTTTTTCGCTCATGCCTGTTCTCAAAATAAGCCGCTGCCCTGTTTTCAGATGAAGAGGTGACGGAATGTCCCCCAGCCTTATTTTCGGGCCCTTGATGTCGTATATTATAAAAGGCCGGCTCTTAATTTTCCGCGCGAGATTTATAATTTCTATGTGCTGGGCTGTTGAACCGTGAGAGCTGTTTATGCGCGCGCCGCTCATGCCCGCGGCGGCCAGCTCACTGAGTTTTTTTACCGTCGGCGGACCTATCGTCGCTATTATCTGCGTTTTACCCATATCGACATAATATAAAATATTCCGGCTTTATTCCATCAAATATTTATTCTTTGCTCAACCGCGTTTAAAATTGACTTGAGTAAATCCACGTATGACATTCCCGCGAGTTTTGCCATTTTTGCCATATGTCCATCCCAGCACCAGCCGGGGTTGGGATTCACCTCCAGAAGCCTGGGATTGCCAGCGGCATCCATTCTCCAGTCGAAACGGACATAATCCCTGCAATCCAGACGTTCAAATAAGCGCAGAGAATACTCCGCAATAGACTTATCCCGCATTATTCATACTCCGATGACAAAAACAACAGTCTGTCATTCCGAACGAAGTGAGGAATCTTAGATTTCTCAGTCGTAAAAACTCCTTCGAAATGACA
>PHAM01000002.1 GCA_002841685.1 Elusimicrobia bacterium HGW-Elusimicrobia-2
CGACCGAAGGGAGAAATCTAAAATGCTTATAATACAAAGATTTCTCGTCGCTACGCTCCTCGAAATGACACCAAGAAGGACTTATTAGAGTGGACTCAAACATGATAAGCGCACCGGCATGTTTTGAATTAGGCAGGCATTTGATATAATCCGAGCATGACTGTGGAAATGCTGTTTATGCTGATGGGTGGCCTTGGGTTTTTCTTTTTCGGCATGGAACTGATGTCGGACGGCCTTAAAAAGGTTTCAGGGGAAAAACTTAAATCATTCTTACACAGCGCAACCAAATTTCCCGTGATGGGTGTTTTCGTCGGGGCAATTGTAACCTGTTTAATACAGTCTTCCAGCGCAACGACGGTTATGGTGGTAGGTTTCGTGAACGCCGGGCTTCTCTCTCTAAGCCAGGCAATAACCGTTGTTATGGGCGCCAATATAGGGACAACATTCACCGCATGGCTGGTATCCTCAATGTCAATATTTGAAGTTACCAGCTATTCGCTGCCCGCAATAGGAATAGGTTTTCTTTTAACAAAATTGGGGAAGACCCGAAAAATCAAGTCGGCAGGGCAGGTAATTCTGGGGTTTGGGATTCTCTTCACGGGACTTTCTTTCATCAAGGACGCTTTTACACCTCTAAAGAACAGCAGTTACATAATCAGCGTATTTGCCGCATGGGGGTCTCGCCCTATATTAGGGGTCCTGGCCGGAATCATTTTTACAGCTCTATTGCAAAGCTCAAGCGCAACAATAGCCATTGTTCAGGTACTGGCTTTTAACGGAGTATTAAGTTTTCCTACCGCAATAGCAATTGTACTCGGGGATAATATCGGTACGACAATAACCGCTCAGTTGGCCGCACTAAATACAAATATAGCGGCAAAAAGAACAGCAATGGCGCATACATTGTTTAATGTGATAGGAACGGTTTACATGCTGGTTTTTCTGTACACCGGCCTCTATGAAAAAGCGGTATATTTAATTATCCCCGGGGAAATATCCTCAAAGAGCATAATGTTCTACATTGCGGTGGCCCACAGCTTGTTTAATGTCGTAAACACCATAGTATTTCTGCCCTTGACCGGATGGCTTGAAAAAATCAGTGTATTTCTGGTTCCAAAAAAAGAAGGCGCGGTGGATATAGGAACTCAGTATCTTGAAAAACATGTTCTCGCAACACCGGCCATAGCGCTGGATCTGATAAAAAAGGAAACAGGGTATATGCTTAGATTGGCGGCAGAATCGGTTTCATTGGCCTTTGAAAGTTTCATGAAAAACGAAGTAAGCAATATAAAAAGAGTGGCAAGACTGGAAGATGCCGTCGATAATCTGCAATCCGAGATAACTCAGTATATTGTTGAACTGTCCGGAAAAGACCTGTCCGAGGATGAAAACAGTCAGCTGCCTGTGCTGATACACAATGTAAATGACATAGAAAGAATAGGAGATCACTCGGAAAATATTATTGAACTTGCCGAAAGAAAAATTGAAGACAGGCTTCCTCTGACCAGCGCGGCGATGGCAGAGTTAAATCTTATGTGGGCTGAACTAAACAGCATGATAATAGAAACCGGACGGCTTCTTGCCGGCAATGATATCTCCGGAGTAAAAAAAATATTCGCGCATGAAGAAAGGATAAACCGTTTTCAGAATGACCTGAAAAAAGGGCATGTTGAGAGGTTGAACAGGCGTGAATGCAACTTGAAAGCAGGTATATTGTTTCTTGATCTTGTGGACAATCTTGAAAAAATAGGAGACCATCTGTCTAATATTGCGCAGGGGATTGCGGGCGATATGAAATGGATGGGCCGAAAACATAAATGAGTCCGCTCTAAAAAGCGTTACGCCTGTCATTCCGAATCCCTCGCTCCTGTCATTCCGAGCAAAGCGAGGAATCTTGCTCGGGACAGGCTCCGTGAGGAATCTAAAATGCTTATAACACAAAGATTTCAAGCGAAGCGCTTGCAATTCTTGATACTTGTGCATTGTCTCGTCGCGGAGTTTACCCTGAGCGAAGTCGAATGGGCTCCCGCCACGGCGGACGAAGCTCCTCGAAATGACACCGAGAAGGACTTCTTAGAGCGAACTCATAAATAATATTGGTCAAATAGGAACCGTCCCCATTCTTGATCCCCATTCTTGATACTTATTGACGGGAGATTTGTTTTTTGTGTACAATCAAAAAGTGATAGGTTAATCGGTTAACTGATTAACCTATAATTTTCCGTTGAAACATCCGAACAGTGCTGAAAAATAAGGAGCCCCGGGTACGTTTATGTATGGAAATCAGAACATTAGAAAAGACATAGGTAATACAGCGCTCCGCAATCATCATGTGACAATTAAGGATATCGCAAGTTCTGTTGGTGTGTCGACAGCGACGGTTTCGCTTGCTCTTTCAGGCAATTCAAGGATTTCAGAAGAGACCTGCCGGAAAATTATTATGACCGCGAAAAAATTCGGATACAGTCCGTCCTCCGCCGCCCGCAGTCTCGCTATGAATAAATCTGGAAATATCGCTCTTATGATTCCCAATTTGGATCAAATATTTCAGCAGTCTTTTTTTGCGCTTGCCATGAATGGCGTGTATGACGCCTGCCTTGCGAAATCATATAGTCTCCGGCTGGAAGTCGTATCGGACAGCTTTGTAAGCAGCCGGCGGTTTATCAAACTTTTCCAGGAAAGAAGTGTGGACGGAATGCTGTATGCGGGTTCAACATCCGCGGATACTTATTTGAATCAATTGTACGAGTTGAAGTATCCTTTTATTTTTGCGGGGAGCTATCTTAACGGCAGTAATCTTCCTTTCGTCACGGGGGACAATAAAAAAGGGGGGGCTCTCGCGGTTGAGCATCTGCTGAATTCGGGCCGCCGGAAAATAGCTCATATCTACGGAGATTTTAATATTACAAGTTCGCTGGATAGATTTAACGGATACAGGGATGCCCTGGAAAAAGCGGGCATAGTTTTTGATGATAGTTTAACTGCCCCCGGAGGATTCAGCGAAAAAGGCGGCGCTTCGGCGATGAAAAAACTTCTTAAACAAAAACCCGATGCTGTTTTTGCGGGGAACGATATTATGGCCGCGGGCGCAATAAGGGAGATAAAGCGTTCAGGGCTCAGTGTGCCGGACGACATTTCGGTCTGCGGAATGGATGATATTCCTTTGGCTTCGGCGATGTCGCCCGCTCTTACGACGGTGAAATATGATATTTACGGCATTGCCCGGCGCGCTGCGGAAAAGCTCATTGATATAATTGAGGGCAGGCAGCCGGAACAGGTCAAAGAATTTTTGCCGGTTGAATTGATTAAGAGAGATTCCTGCTGATAAACGCCGGAGGCAGCGGTGAATTTTTGACAAATTTGAGTTTAGTGTAAAGGAGATGTAATGAAAAAAATTATTTTGGTTTTGGCGCTGATGATTGCCGGTGAATTGCATTTGTATGCGAAAAAGGAAGACGTCACTTTTGAGTATAAGAGCCCGGTAAAGGTGGAAGCTGTTTATGTGACCGGGGATTTCGCCGACTGGAATGCGACAGCGCATAAAATGACGTATTACGAAGCCGAAGACATTTACAGGGAAACACTGAAATTTGAGGAGGGAAAATATCTCTACAAGTTTGTGGTAAACGGCAGTGACTGGAAGAGTGATCCGAAAAACAGCGAAAAAACCGACGACGGACAGGGAGGTTTTAATTCCGTTCTTTTGGTCGGCGCCTCTTATAAGGTTAAGTTTAACGAGAAAACCGGCGACGGGAAAATAAGGGACGAGGGGTTGTCGTTTGATATGAAAGACGCCGTGAGTTTTAATCCTTATGCGGAGAAAAGAATACGCTTTACGCTCCGCACGGCGGCGCATGATATAGAAAGAGCGGAGCTTTTGATTAAGGGCGCGGAAAAACCAAAATACGAGCTCACGCGTTTTTACAGCGACGGGAAGTTTGATTATTTTGTCTCTTATGTGACGTGCGCCAAAGATGATATCAGTTTTGTCTTCTGCGCGTATGACTCCGGCGCGAAAAAATATTTCGGTAAATCAGGGGCATCTGCCGATAGTTTAGCGGCCGGCGAATTTGAAAGCAGAAACACTTTTTCGGATTACCTCAAAACTCCGGAATGGGCAAAGCATGTCGTATGGTATCAGATAATGGTGGACCGTTTCCGCAACGGCGACAACTCTAACGACCCGACCTTTGACGTTCTGCCTTTTTCATGGGACTGGTTTAACCCCACACCGAATGAAAAAAATAAAGGATTTTACAACGCTGTTTGGGACAGAAAATTCGGTGGTGATTTGATAGGAGTAAAAGAGGAACTCCCTTATTTGCAGAATCTCGGTATAACCGCTGTCTATTTTAATCCGGTTTTTAAATCGGAATCATATCAGAAATACAACACCGCCGATTTCAGGCACATTGACGATACTTTTTATCAGAAGGGGGATTTGCTCGCGGCTTCCGGTGAAACGGACGACCCCGCGACATGGAAATTTACAGCTACCGATAAATATTTTTTTAAGTTTATAGATGACGCTCACAGCAAAGGAATCAGAGTCATCGTGGACGGCGTTTTTAATCATTCAGGCACGGAGATGTTTGCTTTTGAGGATTTGAGAATGAAAAAAAAGGCCTCAAAATACGCCGACTGGTACAAGGTGTCTTCGTGGGAACCTTTTAAGCATATAGGCTGGGCGGGTTTCGGTTCTCTGCCGGAATTTAATCAGGATGAAAAAGGTCTTGTGCCTCCGGTAAAAGAATTTATCTTTAATATCACGAGAAGGTGGGAAAAGCCCGGGGTCGGCCTCACGGGAATTGACGGCTGGCGGTTGGATGTGCCCATGTGCGTAAAAAAAGATTTCTGGGAGGGTTGGCGGAAAGTTGTGCGTGAATCCAATCCTGACGCTTTTTCGACCGGCGAGATATGGACGGACGCTTCCGTTTGGCTTAATGACGGTAAAACTTTTGATTCTGTAATGAATTATGAATTCGCGAAACTGCTTGTTGATTATTTTATAGACAAAAATACTAAAATTTCAGCGAATGAATTTGATATGAAATTGAGAGAGCTTGCCGTGCGTCATCCCCAGCAGGTTGTTTTTGTGCAGTATAATTTGACGAATTCCCATGACACCGACAGGATTGCCTCAATGATTAAAAATCCGGACAGGGAATACAACACGCGCAACCGTCTTCAGAATGCCGACGGCAGAAATTACGATAATTCCCGTCCATCGGAGAAAGACTATAATATTCTGAAACTTATCAGAGCCGCCCAGTTCGCTTTTCCGGGTGCCCCGGCGGTATATTACGGGGATGAAATCGGTATGTGGGGTTCCGACGACCCGAATAACAGGAAACCCATGTGGTGGGATGATATCAAATACGAGAATAAACAGTACAAGCCGAATAAGAAACTCAAAGAATTTATGCGTCGGCTGATAGCAGTCAGAAACACGTATCCTGTAATGAGAACAGGCGTATTTTATCCTGTTTCGGCGGATGACGCGACCGATGTTGTTATTTACAGAAGAGAGCTCGGAGATGAAACGGCGTATATTTTAATCAATAACTCGGCGAGCAGGCAATCTGTGGAGTTGACGGCGGATGAAGAACTGTGGGATGTTTTGAATGTTAAAGGTGAAATAAAAGCCGTGACAAAAGATGAATATGTTCAAAACGGCGCGGCTCACCCCGACGGTACAGGTATATATATAAACGGCAGTCATGCGGTTAACTGTGTATCAATAGATAAAAAACCGACGTATAAACCGTCCGGCGGTAGAGTGAAAGTGAAGTTAAAACCCAAAACAGGTCTTTACCTCATAAATAAAGCATATGTTTTCTGAAAAAAATGGGGACGGAGGTAATTTAATTTCCAAAAATACAAGGAATTATAATTAAAAAGGGCGAATGGGAAATGAATATTTTGGGAAAATATAATGTGATAGAAATAGCGTTGAATAGCGTCAATTTTCGCTATATCGGAGTGAAGTAGTTTGAAAATGGTAAATTATGGGGGGAAATAAAATGAAAAAAGTTGTTATGCTTTCGTTTTTTTGTTTGTTAATAGGCGCGCAAATAGTTAAGGCGAGCGACGTGAAGGTTAAGCTGAATTCCGCCGATGGTTCGACGTCCTTTCAGGTGAGGGATTCGGCTGATGTTGTTGTTTCAAGCATAACATCCGACGGCAATGCGGTGTTTGCCACGATTACAACTACACACACAATCACTGCCGGGTCAGATATCCGTGTCAAGGGAAATGATATTTTTTTCGGCGATAGTCAGACTGACAGAAAAATTTATGATGACGCGGCAAATTACGCAACACGATTTTCCTCCAATGTTTATATAGAGCAAGGGGCATTAAGAGACAGAACCGTGGAATCAGGGGATTTGATTGTAATTTCAAGTTGCACATTTTTAACTGACACAGTTTCAGTTGATTCAGCATTTGATACCTTTGTAAGTATTCCCGGGATGTATGCAGAACTTAACGTTACCGCGCAACCGTCTATGATTTTTGTTAATTTTTGTGCTCCTGTTAAAAATAGCAATGCGGCTGAATGGGCAAGATGCAGGTTAAAAGCATATGTTGTTACCCCTTCCGAGTCCTATGTGGAAGTTGGATTTAGTGATGGAGTATGTCCAGTAGGGAATGCTAATAATTTACTCCCGATGAATGTGTGCGGTGCCTATAGAGCCACTGTAACCGGAACATACAAGGTTTTAATACAATGGACTGACGGTGGGTTTGGAGGAGAAGCTACAACCGCAGGCGGAAGATCATTTTATACTTATTGGTTAGGGTGCAATTGAAATGGATAATTGTGTGAAAAAGGAGAATAAAATTGTCACCTAAACATTATCTGGAAATAGTTTTGCATGGAAAGAAATTAGATTTTCTTAAAAGATTGTTTTTTGTCCTGAATATGAGCGACTATGCCGATTGCAAGGACAAAAATCAAAACACCCGTAAGAAGAATGTAAAGACCTGTCATTTTCCCTCCCTGTTAAAATTTGTCGCGATGACAAAAGATGCTATAAACAAGAACAACCCGAGTATGAAAATGGGGATGTCTAAACTTCTGGATATAAGCTGTCCGATTACAAGGACGGCCAATAACAGTTTTCCGACATCATATAATGCTTTGGCTAATTCTTTTCGCTGGGTTTTATCTAATTCCATACACTTTAACTTTAACAAAATAAGCGAATTTGTCAACACAAAGAAGTGTAAATGCGGGAACGAAGGATGATAGAGGATTGATGAAGTTAAATAGCAGAATGCAAAACGCGAAATGCAGATTGCAAAAGTTTAATCTCTTAATCTCTGTTCTCTCAATATTCTTATTGTCTTCTTACGTTTCCGCATCGTTTATAATTGACGGCGGGACGGTCACATTAAGTAACTCAGCGACGCTTGAGGTTTCAAGCGGGATTGTCGTCGGCGCGGGCGCTGTGCTTGACGGCGGAAGCGCTCATATCAATGTCGCGAGGCGCTGGCAGAACGACGGGACATTCAATTGCGGGACTTCCACCGTAACTTTTTATACGACATATTCAAGCACACTCACGGGCAACACGACATTTTACTGTCTTGAATGTAAGACCGCGGCAAAGGAAATCCGGTTTGCCGCTCTTTCAACGCAGACGGTTACGAACGTTTTGACACTTGACGGTTCTATAGGAAATAGAATAAAACTGCGCTCTACGATTGACGGAACCACATGGTATATTCGCTTGCTCAGCTCGCAGACGGCAAGTTATGTGGACGTAAAGGACGGGAACGCAATTGACCGTACGATTTCATGCAGCGAATCTGTGGATTCGGGGAATAACAATGATAAATGGATATTTCTTGCTCCCGATGTGACCGCCCCCTGCGCTATATCAAATCTTACGGCGCTTACGGGAACGGCCAACGATGGAGATGTTAAACTGGCATGGACGGCCCCCGGAGACGACGGCACAAGCGGTAATATTTCGGGGGGCCTATACAGAATAAAAGCCGCCACATATTCTGTTACCGTGGATAATTTTGTTTCCATTGCTGATAACGGTTTTTATTCTTTCGCGATTGATATCTCAACTTCTTACAGCACGCAGGGGACGGAGCACTGTTACACAATGACGGGACTTAATCCGGGGACGACATATTATTTTGGCATTATGACCCGTGATGAAGCGGGTAACTGGTCTTCCACATGGACTGTTTCCGGCGTAAATTCAGAAAATAGCGACCAGTCACTTGACCTCGCACCGTCGGAAGCGGTGGTGTCGGTGATAAGCAACAGTTCTCATACGGTCAATGTGAGCTGGTCGAAACCGGTACCGGACTATGTGGACGACTTATCAAAATATTATTTATACAAAGCGACATTCAGTTTTTCTAACATAACAACGGCTAATGTCGTGCACATAGCGACGGTCCCTCATCCGACGGACGTTTATAACGAATCAGGGCTTGTGACAGGCACGACTTATTATTACCGTGTAGTTGTCTATGACAAAGGTGATGTCGGTAACGGGCTTTTTAGCAATGTGCTGAATTCCGCTCCATCAAATGAAGCGAGCGCCTGCCCCTTGCCGACGGATCCGGCTAAAGTAAAAGTGAGTGTTGTTTACGATTCCCGCTCTAACGATAACAAAAATAATTACGGAGTTGTTGACGGGATTGAAGACTGCGACGGGAAAGTTACATTTGACTGGCCGTTTATTCCTGACGGTGGCACAATCGTTAATTATTTTATTGAGGTGTCTTCAAATCTCAATTTTACAACTTACTTTTCATCGGCGACAATAGCGGCGGATGTGAGCACTTACACGGTCAGCGGTCTTTTACGCGGCGAATTTTATTGGGCGCAGGTAAAAGCCAAAAACAGCGAGGGAACGACCGGAGAAGGGACGGTTTCAGACGGTATTTATATAAACCGCAAACAGACAGACAGCAATAACTCTGATTGGACGGGGACATATGCGACGGTTACGGACTCTATTACCGTTTCAGCAGGCGACGCGCTTTGGCGGGACGCTGTGGGCGATCAGAGGGGGGATTTGCACACTTCCAGTCAATTTGATATTTCCTCATTTACAATATCATGCGACAAATACAATCTTTATTTTTATTTCAGTTTTGCCAGCACCTCAACTTCCGGATTTGACGGAAGGAATTATTTCCAGATAATGGTTGATAACGACGCATTTTCCACCGAAAGGGTGTTTCGCGGCAACGGCAATCAGTATCAGGATTCTTATTGCGCGGGTGATGTTCCATGGGAATATTTGATTGAGATTAAAACGGGCAATGATATTGTCACCGTTGAAAATTCTCTTTTTTCAAATATGCGGTATGCGAAATATGCGGAGCACAACAGCGGTTATTTCTATGAAATAGCTGTTCCGCTTGATTTTATGGGCGGCGCCGGTAAGTTTTTAGGAAAAACCGTGAATTTTACCGCGGCTACTTTCTGGAATGACGGCGGCGGGGTCGGCTTGTGCGGCAGCGACAGCAATTCAAACATTGTTGACGTTGTCACATCATCCGGTACAAATACATGGAACGAGGTGCAGGATAAAGTTGTTGATTATTACTTGCAGGTTACATTTTCTACCGCCGGCATTGTAACCTCCGCAGAAGGAAAAAAAGTCGCTCATGTTCCACCCCCGGAGGAGCCTGAGCCGATATCAAACGGCGTTCCGCCGGCGCCCCCGTCGGCGCTGGATTACATTTTATACAACATGTTTATTGACGCGTGGTATAACGGAGATACATCAAACGACGACATAAACGATACGAATGATTACGGCGGTGATTTTCAGGGCGTTATTGACAAAATTGATTATCTTAACGATATGGGGATAAATATGGCATACTTCGGGCCGCCGACGGAATTCGGCGGCGGAATATGGGGCTTTAACATAGACGACGCTTTCAGGCACGAAACAAAATTTGGCGGCACGGCAATGTACATTGAAATGGTGAAAGCGCTTCATAACCGCAATATTGACGTGATGATTGACTGGGTTTGCGGTCAGGTTGGCAGCAAGGATTCTCCGACGGCAAAGAAAAATCCGACTTATTTTCAAGATGAACAGTTCGGATGGGGGACAAAACAGGAGTTCGCTGAACCGCGCGCTTTCTGGCTGAATAATATGGTATGGTATTTTTCCATCTGCGATGCCTTCCGTTACGATAACCCTAAATTCTGGAATTACGATATAGGCCCCGAGGAAGCGGAATTCAACAGGGCTCTGAGAAAAATTTCGGACAGATGGGACCCGCAGCTTTTCATTATGGGAGAGATACCGCAAGATGTTGGTGCGGTGAATAATTATACAGGAACACGCGGACCTATGATTCACGGCGGCGAGGATATGAAGTCGGGAGGATATAAAAACGACAGGGCCGCCCATATTTGCTCGTGGGTAAGAGAAGGAGGCGATAAACAGACCACTGCAACGGCGGCACAGGGTATAAAAGACCAGCAGGTCAACTGGAAAAATGAATGGTCAATAAATCCGATAATGATGGAAAATCACGATGAGATGAGATTTATTTCAAGAGGTCGCGGCGACGACGGAGCGAGTTGGGGTTACGATTCGCAGGTGGGTTATATGACGGCGCTGACAGTAGCGGCTCCCGCAATAATTTTCTACGGCGGAGAAATAGGTCTTGAAGGACCTTATGACGGCGGCAATTCCGCAAAGATGGATCGGGACGGTAATGTCCGTCTTATGGAATTTGACAGAGTGAATATAGACCCGTGGAACAATGTTCAGCCGGCAATAAGACGAACCGTGCAGGCAAAGGCGAATTTCGCTCCATTGAGAAGCGACCCGTATAAAGATGGCTGGAGTTGGCCGTCATTCACAGCTGACGCCGGTGATGATGTCATGGTTTATTTGCGCAAATGGGGCGCTGACCAATATGTTCTCTGCATGATGAACCGTGATGATGTTACCAAAAATGTAACTAATGTGCATGGATTGCCTGCAAATGCAACATGGAAAAACTGGATGACAGATAATTCCGAAGGCACTTATTATACGAATAATGACGGTTATCTTAATCTTGACGGAAATTACACTATTGATGTCGGTTCGCATTATGGTCTGATTCTTGTTAAGGGAGGGTACAGTACTGCTACGGTTTCGGGTGTGGTGAGTGTTGCGAATGCAATCATTGATATTGATGGCAGAAGTCACTGGACGACAACCGCCGATTCAAACGGTAATTACGAGATTAAAAGGGTTCTCGCAGGCGATTGGACAATAAAGGCGTGGGTTTTGGGTTATGCGATAAATACGAAGAACGAAACAATTTCTGCAGGAAATAACACTGTTAACTTTACTTTGACCGTTGATAATTCCGCTCCGGCGGCGCCTATATCGCTCGCCGGTCAGCCGAGAGACAGGGCGGCTATGCTCTCCTGGCAGGCCAACACGGAAGAGGATTTGCAGACATATCTGATTTACAGGAGTCAGTCGCATATTGCCGACGGCTCTTTTCCCGCTCCCGTTTTTGAAGTTTTTAAGACTTTTTACTATGACAATAATCTTGACGGCGATCTGGACTCGGAAGACAACAGCATAAACCGTCTGCAGAATGGCACAACTTATTATTATAGAGTTAGGGCAGTTGATAGAAACGGGAATAAGTCGGCTTTTTCAAATGAGATAACTGTTGTGCCGAGGAAGGTGAAAGTAACTTTCTGGCTGGATGCGCGGGACTGCGGGTGGACGCCTTCAATCGTGAACATCGCGGGAGGGGTGCTGGAATTCAGCGAGAACTATTGGGGGGAAGTACCGTTGACATCAAACGGCGACGGAACATATCAGAGGACTTTTGAGTTTGATGACACGACGTTTTTGGAATATAAATATGTTATTGACGGTAACTGGGAAGGCGCGGCGGACTATAAATTTCTTGATGGGTCATGCAGCGACGCCAACCGTGGAGAACTGATGGATGACGCTGTGCCTGATGTTGAAATAATTGATGAGGGCGGCGGCAAAATGACAATTGCCAATGTCTGGAAGTACTATAACGACAGAGCGCCGCGTATTCCTTCAGGAATAAGTCTCGAGGCTGTTTTTTGTCAAATCACTGTTTCCTGGACTAAGAATGTTGAGCCCGATATGGATTATTATACCGTTCTGCGTTCAACTTACAGCTCAACGGAAGGTTTTTCCGAAATAGCGCGCAAGAGCTCCGCCGCTAATAATTATGTTGACAAAAATCTGACAAACAATAACACCTATTATTACAAAATCAGCGCTAAGGACAGGAGAGGCAACGAAAGCGCCTACACATCCGTTTATTCGGATTTTCCGAAAAGCGGGGACACAACAGCTCCGGCCGCTCCGTTGGGGCTCGTTGCTCACGGATACGGTAACTATGGTTTGGGCGGCATTGAAATTAGTTGGGATTTAAATTCGGAAGGAGACCTTGCCGGATATAATATACACAGGTCAACGGAATCCGGATTTACACCGTCTTCACTGAATAAGTTAAACAGCACTCTTGTCTCCCCCGAAAAAGATTATTACACAGATACCGGAATTTCGCAGGAAACGACATATTATTATAAACTTGCCGCGGTTGATTCGTCCGGCAACTCTTCTCCGTCCAGCTCTCAGCTTTATGCCCGGCTCGTACCGCTTGTTTTTAAGATAGACACCGGAAACATAAATCCGGTGGATGTCGGAATTTTGGGCAACACGGAACCTCTTTACTGGACGGCATCAAGCACAATGGCTGAAAGCGGAAATGTTTACAGCATAACTATGGGTTTTGTAACGGGCGCGACAATTCAGTATCAGTTCGGATATAATAATCTTCAAACGAAAGAACAAGGCTTTGCCACGGATTCCGGTTACAGGGACTATCTCGTATCGACGGCATCAAGCACGCTGAATCAGAATTGGGAGGAAAACCCCGACGGTGTTTCCGGCGTAATTGCGTATCCCGGCGTGAGTAAGGCCTATATTTATTGGGACAGAGTGACAACGGCGGAAGATATTGCGGGATATAATATTTACAGAGACGACGGTGTTACGGGGAATCCGACGATTCTTGTGAATTCAAGTCCCGTGAGTTATTCTCAACCTTATACGGTCGCCGATTTGAATTCGGGAACGAATTATAGTTTTAAAGTGCTTGCCGCCGATTCCGGAAATACGGCGCTGGAAAGCAGCACATGGACTGTTGTTTCGGCATATATAAGTAGTCAGGTTTTTGTTCATTTTGGCGTTCCTTATTCTGCCGGATTGAGTTCAAGTCCATGGGGAGACAGTACCCGCCTCAAAATGTATCTCGCGGTTATGTCTTCAACGCAGACTTCCGTGTGGAGTTCATCGGACCGCGCGGATGTAACGGGGGGGCGTCAGGAGATGACGGCAGATGCGGCCGCGGGAACATACAAAACGGTTGTGCCACTTTTAAAGGGAGAGTATTATAATTTTTTGTTTTTTGCCGAAACCACATCAGACCCGCCGAATGGACTCAAGGCGAATTATCAGTATTATGACACTGTCCCGAACACCGGAACATTTATAGTGTCAAATTCTTCAACTTCCATTGCGGGAGATCAGACAGGTGTTTTCTATCCCGTCGGCACCAACCGCGACGCCCGCCGCATGATACAGGTGCCCGCGTCTCTTGACGACAACTCGACGTGGTACGTTTACGCGAATTTCGGTTCCACGCCGACGGCTCCGACTTATATTCAGGCTGTTCCGTCGGACAGCTCCGCCGCGCTTTACTGGTCGGCTCCCTATGGGGCGGCATGGGTTAATATAAGAAACAATGAGCCGACGAGCGCCGGCGAGGAGATGAAAGCGGCCGATGTCGTCTGCGGCGGTTGTTATCATATTTATATGACGACTTTTATGCCCGGAAATTTTTCGTCATACAAAATAACAGCGACGGTCGCGGGCACAGTATTTTCAAAGAATTTTGCCGGCCTTACCAACAATGTGACATATTATTTTCTGATGAGGTCTTCCGACACTTTCAAAGCGAAGGCCGGAGAAATAGGCGCAAATAGTTACAGCGTTTTATCTTCAACGGTAAGCGTTTGTCCGAACGCGGACTTTATTATTGCGAAAATACGCGTAAACAGCAATTCCTCTTCACCATGGCCGGCGGTGAGAAAATCAATCGCTATACAGGAAGGAACAACCGTTTCGGCATGGGATAGCGACGGGCGCTCAAATGTGACGCCGACCGGATGCGCTGTCGCGATGAGCGCGCCTGACGGACTGCCTGATGAACTTGAGTTTTCAGCGTCTCTCACCCCGGGAACGACATATAATTTTATTCTTTTTGCTCATTCAACTTACAGTATTTCCGGCCTTCTCGCTAATACAACTTATTTTGATACGGTTCCCGCGTCGGGCAGCGCGGGCATGCTGACTTCCACATCAACTTTAACGACAACAAATCACGGCAGCGTCCGCTTTGGCGGGGTCGGAGGAACAGGGGAGACGAGGAGGATTTTTTGCGTTCCGAAAGAACTTGCAAGCGGTACAACCGTTTATGTTTTCTGCAATTTTTCGGGCGCGCCTAACACATCGGAAGTTTATGCCGTGCCGGTTAATTCTTACACAATTCAGCTTGACTGGTCGCCATACGGGTCGTGGGGAACAGGGGCAGAAACAAGTAAAGCCGCCGATGTGCTCGCCGGAGGAAGCTATGAAATCTACCGCTCGAGCGTGAGTGAGGCGGGACCTTATATTAAGATACTTTCCACATCCGGTGTTTCCGAATTGACGGATAATGACCGGGTGGTTGAGGGGGATAATGCAGGGCTTCTGAAGGAGGTGGAGTATTTTTATGTTGTTGTCTCTTCCGACGCCTATTGCGGAGACCCTGCGAAGGCGCAAATACCGAATCTCGCGCGGACAGGGGCGCCGGAATTCAGCTCTTCCGACGGCAGCGCGATACCGAACGATGCAATACCCGTTTATTTTAAGGTGGATTACATCGGGCCGGAAAAGCAAAAAATATTTACGGCGATGCTTGCGCGGGGAATGAAAATTCGGGGCGCGGGAGCGCGGGCGGTGATAAGGTGAGAGATATGGGGTGCTCAGCAAAAATTGAGAATTATGCAGATAAGATGCTTTTTAATAAAAGTGTTTTTTACCCTTCGGGCACGAAGGGTAGCCGCGGGCTTTAGCCTGCGAAATAACATGTCCCTTTGCGGGCTAAAAAGGAGGTGATAAAAAAGTAAAAGTCAAAATTTTGTTTAAATTTTAATGGACTGTTGGTAAATTTAGGAGGGAAAAATGAAAAAGTTTTTGGTTATGGTTTTGTTGAGCGGCTTGATGGCGGCTCAGTCTTTTGCGGCAATGGGCGGCGCGGGAGCAAGTAGCGCCTGGGGAGATAAGAGAGTCCAGAAAAAAATCTCAATCCAGCAGGGGACTTCGGTCGGGGCATATGTGGATCGCGGAGATATTCTGATGGCTTCAACAATGACGGCTGTTGGAGACGGGACATATTACATAAAGGTTGAAAATCTACTTTGTCCAGGCGCGGTTTACAACTATCAGTTTATGGCGGTTTCAACTTCGGCGCCGACAGGCCTTACATCCGGAACAACTTATTATGACCCCGTGCCAAGTAGCGGTAGTGATGCGGCTTTTGTTGTATCGGCAAGTTCGGGGGGAGCTGGCCAACCAGCCCTCAGCAACATATCGGGAGCGGGCTATTATGGTGGTACAGGAGACGGTGGGAGGAGAATTCTCAGTATCCCCTATGATGTTAGCCAACTGTGGGTGTATAACAATTGGGGTTCAACGCCGAGCGTCGCGAGTGTCCAGGCATCACCTACGGGAGCGGACAGCGTTACCGTGAGTTGGGTGCAGACGGACCCGTGGACGGGGGGAATATCCAAACCGATTGACGTAATTATGGGCGGTAAATATTTCGTTTACCAATCCACGGGGCTCGCCTCGGTTTATGAATTTTCCACTTCAACGCATGGTTACAGCACTTCAATCAGCACACAGGGCCTTATAACGGGTTCGACTTATTATTTTGTTGTTGTTTCTTCCGACGCTTATGCGGGATTGACAAACACGCCGAACACGCCCGACGGTAATCTTGCCACATACGCCTATAGCACCGTAATCTCAACAACGGCCGGCGGCACGGATGTTCCCTACAGCGCCAGCGCTCGTCCGTCAGCCGCTATTCCGGTTTATTTCAAGGTTGAAAAACCGAACTGGGATTACATTGAAGCAAACGGCTATCTTGTTTATCTGACGCCGGTTGGCGAAGATGGCAGGTATTTCCGCAATAAGATACAGGGTAAAATTACCAGAGTGTGTATGCCGAGGACATAATTGGCTGGATTTTAATCCCGTGTGTAGGCGGAGATTAAACCCCGCGTTGTGAGAAAATGATAAGGGGGTTGATGAATTAGTCCTGTTTATTGATTGCGAAGTTTTGTCCGCATACGGACAGAATTGCCCTTTTTGTAAAAAGGGGTGTTTCGCCTTATGGCGGGACGGGGTATTAGCAGAGCTGCCTGTTCCTCGTAGGCGGGGAAACTGAGATTCCTCACTTCGTTCGGAATGACAGGAGTGAATGTCATTTCGAAAGAGTTTTTACGACTGAGAAATCTAAGATTCCTCACTTCGTTCGGAATGACAGGTGGGAGACTGTTCCTCGCCGGCGGATTTTCCGCGAACGCGCGAAAAGGAAGGTTGAATATAGATGATGGAAGTTGAGCGAAGGTGGAAGATGCGTAAAATCCGCGGTGTAATGTGGGAGGATTTTTGTATATGAATAAAAGTGTAAAAATGCGTTTTGCCTGTCTGACAGTAGGCGCGGCGTTTTTCATTTTTCATTTTGCTTGTTCCATGCTTCACGCCTACTCCGGTATTCCGTCGTCAGTGAGTATAAAAGGCGTTTATATAAGCGGTAAAACACCGTCTCATTTGAAGGAAGGCGATGTGGGCTTCTGGGAAGGCGTCGTTTCTTCAATGACCTGGCAGTCAACGGGCACTTGCTGGGGAAAGCCGGTGAGTCTGATACCGGGAAACACATACTATTACAAGTATGCGCTTGAATACGGCACCGGCTCTGTGACGACGCGGATATGGGAACAAACTAACTTCTGGCATTCGGTTTATGTCGGTTATGAGAATAATGTTTATCTTGACGGCAACTTCACAAAATCAATTCCGGCCTCTTCGGTTATGGATAACTGGGCGGGGGCTCCCTTCCCCCCGCAGGATCCTGTTGTGGAAGTTGACGACAGCCGCGTAAAAGTTAAATGGACGGTTCCGCATTTCGGAGGCTTCGGCCTGCTTGACAATAAGGGTTATCTCATTTATCTTTCGACCGACAATATAAACTGGAAAAATTACAACGACACTTCTACGCTGATATCGCCGGATGCCGCGCAGGTTGAGATAGAGTCACTAAAAAACAACGCGACTTATTATCTGAGATTAAGATCTGTAGATAAGTACGATTACGCGGATATTGACATAAATTCAGAACTCTATCCCGCCTCGTCCGCTGTCCGTACTTTCCGCTGGAATTATTCTCAAACCGTTAAGTTCAGGCCGAATAAGAGGATAAAATGCAGGTTTGCGCTGACGTATCCGGGACGGAATGAGATTTCCCTGTCGTTGAACGGGGAAAATTACGCCCTTAAAAAGGAAGGGGAATACTACACCTCATGGGTGACGCTTACGGAAATGGAGACATACAGTTATTCGTACCAAAGTCCGAGCGCGGAAGATCCCTCCGGCGCAAGGCCGGTAAAAATCATTGATATAGACGGCGACGGAAAGTTCTATGTTTTTGATACATGGGGAGTGAACACGGCGGATTCTCTGCCGGAGGCGATAATCGGCTGGAAAATTGTCGCAAGCACCGGTGATATTAATTTTTCATGGAAGAAAAACCCCGAATACGACGATAATGTGACGGTTTACAAGAGCACCGACGGGCTGAATTGGAGTGTTGTTATTTCTACGGGCGGTTCGGGCTTTTTGTGGAACGTTTCGCTTGCGGGGAAGAAATATTATTTCGCGATAGGTTCTTTTTTACTTCAGTCCGCGCCGCAGGAAGTGGATACATCAACGGCTTCCGTCGTGAAAATACCGGAGGCGCTTTTTGTAAGCGGAATAGTGGATCAGAAATTTACAGCCGAGCCTTATTCCGATAAGGTAAAAATAACATGCAGCGCTCCGTTTAAGAATAATGACTCGTTTACCGGTATATACTGGGTTTTAAAATCGACGTATAATCGGAATATCGTTCAGGGGTCGGAGATTGACTGGGAGAAATATGAATTTGTTGCGAAAAGGAGAGGTTTTTCGCCGGCTGAGGCGCTGAAGTTTTATTCAAAAATTTCGGATATCCCTCTTCAAACATTTTATCTGTGGAATATGAATATTTTCGGCAATGGCGAAGTTTATTGTTCCAACCCTGATGTATTTGTCACGCCGCAGGAAGTGGATAAAAAAGGAGGTTATTATTGCAAGACAGCCAGTATCTTTTTTCCGAAAACGTCGCTTCCCGCGAAAAAGGCATTTTTGACAATATATGACAGAGAAGAGCTCGCCGCGGCAAATAAGTTTAAAGAACTTTCGGCGAAGATAGAAGCGGCAAATACGCAAGCGGGGCAGATTTCATATCAGCAGGAAATGGCCACTTCTACGATATTTATGTTCAATCTCAGGAAAATGGACGGTACCTTGCTGGAAGAGGAATTCAGAAGGCCCGTTGAAATAACTCTGCCTTATCCCGCCGGAGCAGACACGGAGAACATCGCCGCTTTTTATCTTGACGAGGAATATAATTTTTGGAAGAAGGTACAAATAGGACCGCATTTTGAAAAACCGGAGATAAACAGTTCCAGCGCTACGATTACTTTCAGGACAATGCATTTTTCGGTTTTTGCGCTTATGACGGTTGCGGGAGAACCGGATCTTTCAAACGCTGTAATTTATCCCAATCCTTTTAAGCCTTTTGATAAAAAGTTTGAGACCGGGGCGGTTTACAGCGAGGGGAATAAGTACTCTGGAATTCATTTTACAAAGTTGACTTCAAATACGAAAATAAGGATATTTACTATTGACGGAGTGCCGGTGAGAGGCGGTTTGCAATCTTCTAACGACGGCAATTGTGTGTGGGATGCCAAAAATGACGATGGAAGAGATGTGTCTTCGGGGCTTTATCTTATTCTTGCCGAGGATCCGAACGCGCTTGGCGAAAAGAAATTTATAGGCAAGGCGGCAATAATCCGATGAAAAAGAAAATAGGGACGGAGGTAATTAAATTGCCAAGAATTCCAATCTTTAGAATTAAATTGAGGTCGTTCACGGAAACAATTTCTTGGATAATTGGCATTTTTATATTTTTAATTACCTCCGTCCCTATTTTTGGAGCCGGAGAGACGGCGCTTAATTTTTTGAGGATAGGAACTTCCGCTCGCGGCGCCGCGCTTGCCGATTCTCTCGCCGCTGATTATTCTGATTCTTCGGCGGTGGAATATAATCCCGCCACTCTTTTGACTCTCGAAGGCCGGGAGATTCAGCTGATGCATATAAACCTTTATGCCGATATAGATTATGAATCGCTTATTTATGTTGAGCAGTTTGATAAATTTAATCTTGCGCTTTCACTGAACTATCTTCATACAAACGCTCTCCGCACGGTGATAGATACTTCTGATCCATACGGTTATAAAAATATTGGTAAATTCGTTTTTCAGGATAGATGTTTTGCCGCTACATTTACCCCCCGAAAAGGGATATGGGGAGGGCGGGTGAAATATATAGAGGAACGAATAGAGGATGAGAAAGCAGGCACTCCCGCTGCCGATTTCGGATTTTTAGTTCCGGGTAAATTATCTTACGGGGCGGCGCTATGCAATATGGGACCCGAAATCAAATTTATAGATGTTAAAGAAAAATTACCTCAGACACTGCAGATGGCTGTGAAGCTTAATTTAAAATACATATCCCTTTATTCGGCAGGGAATTTTTATATTGACAGAAAAACTTCAGGTGCTTGCGCTATGGAGGCGAATATTATAAATGTTGTATTTCTGCGGGCGGGATATAAGTATATACCAGAGGATAACGGGGAATTCCCCGGATTTACATTCGGTATCGGAATTAAGATAAGGGAAATAGGTTTTGATTATGCGTTTATTCCCTTCGGGGAATTCGGCGATACTCAAAGATTTTCGCTACAGGTGAAATGGGGAAAAAGAAAAGGGGACGGAGGTAATTAAATTGCCAAAAATTCCAAGAATTATAGAAAAATGGAAGCATGGGGTTTTGAAGTGAAGCGTTTATTTTCTTTAAAAAATCATTGGATAATTAGTATTCTTGTATTTTTAATTACCTCCGTCCCTATTTTTGGAGCAGGCTGGTATTCTTCGCTGATTTTAAAATCGGGAGAGAATATCACGAGTTGTATATCCGGCTTCTCCGGAGTGAGCGTTATTTACGCCGGAGGCGTCTATGGAAGCATTTACAAAATAGATACATCTTCGGATTCGCCAGTTATGACATATATAACGGGGCTCGGTTCCGAAATTACTGATATGATTTACGAGGACGGTATTATATACGCCGTTAATAATAAATTGTGGCAAATTGATGCAGAGAGCGGTTTTTCCGTGGTGATAGCTACCAATAACTGCTCATATCAAGCAATTATTGTCTGCGGAGATCAATTTTATCTCTCGGACGAATACGGCGTTTTGCGGGAATATAATTCAAGTACCGGAGAAATGACCGAAATCGGTTCTTCGGCTCTTGGTATGACGGATATAGCATATTATAGCGGCGCTGTATTTGCCGTCAGCAGAGACAAATGCCTGTACAGATTTTATAAGAATGCTGGTCAATGGTTACGGGAAAAAATATATAATGCCGGAACAAAACTTTATACAATTACTGTTTCTTCTTTTTCCGGCGAGAGCAGGCTTTATATCGGCGGCGCTGATTCGTATCTAAGGGAAATTTATTACAAAAACGGCTGGAAAATATTTCCCGTTGATTACACCTCGGGAGGAGTGAACGGTATAGTGACAGCGGATATTACGGGGAGTGATAATATCTATCTTTATACCGACGGAGGAAGCTGGTGGGAATTCTCAAATTCAACTTCCGGATATGTGAAGAAAAATATACTGAATTACGGAGCAGGAATAAATACGGCTTTGTCGGCGGGGGCGACCCTTTATTTTTTTACCTCGGATAGTTATATGAGTGCGCTGTATTATTCGTCTGTCGCGCTTTCAGGCAAAGGATACAAGCATCAGCCCTCGGGCAGTCTTGAAATCGGCGGAGCGCCGTTCCCTTACAGAAATCCTGTTTTCCCGCGGAAGGACGAAAAAACAAGTTTTTATTTCACGGATTCGGCAAAATCGCTTTCACTTTCGCCCGTGCTTTACTGGAAGCAGAAGAGCTCTTCGTCCTGGCAGACATCGTCATTTGTCTATAAAGAAACGGGCAGCTCTTATTCCGTTTATTTTACAAGTTGGACTTTTAATTATTCCACGGGGACTGTTATTGATTATTTTATTGCCGCCGGAGGTTATTATATTTTCCGCTCCGGCGAAGATAAGCTGTCCAATAACTCAAATTATACTTTCGGCATTTCTTCGGCCGCCGCCGCCGCGAAACCGTTTACTTTTATGGTCGCGGGCTTAGGAAATTGTTTTCATTATCCCGAAACATCTTTCGGCAATACGGCTTCAATGAGGGGGCCGCGGAATCCTCTGTCCGGGGATGAAATCACTTTTTTCGTAGGCAATCAGGCGTCAGGTTCGGGGAATTACGGAAATATGAACGGTGGGCAGTTCCATTATCGCGAAAACGGTGTATGGAAAACTTCGCCCATAAACTGGAGTGAAGATATAGGAGATTATAAATACTGGAAAACAGTATTAACGTCGACGGGGATGACATCATATTATTTTTCGGTAACTTATGATGATCATAACACTACCTATGTTTATGGTGATGACAGTGTTTCCGTGGCGTGCGGCAGTGAGGATGAGGCAAAGGCTTCTCCTTTTACGCTGAATTTTTCCACTGTCGCGTTTAATATAAACCTAACGCCGGCGGCCACGACTCCTCAGAATTTGCTGATTTATGAAGCCGGCACGTTTATTAAAGCTTATGAAAGCGCCGTAAGTTCTTTCGCAAGCGTGTCGCTTTACAGCGGCAATTTTGAACTGATTATAAAAGACGGCAATTATCAGACGATTTATGACACTGTTTCATTTTCTTCGGTTTCAAAAACTTATAACCTTTTATATTCGTCGACGCCGCATTCATTTACGCTCGATGGAAACTGCGAAGGGAATTTTAGCGCGAACGAACTGATAGGGGTTGATTCGCAAAGTGATTCTTCCTGGGGAGCAAAAAACGATATTTATAATTTGTGGGCCACATTTGATAAGGATAATTTATATCTGGGGCTCAAGGGAGTGCTTGAAAATAATTCCGTTGTTATTTATCTTGATTGCGGAGATTACCTTGGATCTATAGACGACGCTTCCGCTCTGCCGTGGGCGCAGTCCCGGAATCATAAATTTCCTGACGGTTTCCGGCCGGATTTTCAGTTTACGTTTTGGGATTTTACAGGGGGGTTTTTTTACAGAATAACTTCCTCAACGACTCTGGATGATGTTACATCGCAGGTTTCTCAGGCGGTTAAAGGAGGCGGCAGCGGCGAGACGGGTTCCCTTGAAATTAAAATACCTTTTTCTGTAATATACAACGGAATAACGGCATTCGGAATACCCGCCGGCGCGAAATTAGGCGTTGCCGCCGCTGTGTGCGGAGGAGACGGCACTTCGGCTAAAGACATTATTCCCGATCAGTCCGCGCCTTGCGGCGATACCTTTGACGAATTTTCTTTTGATAAATGGTTTGTTCTGCCGCTTGATGAAGATATCGACGGCGTTCCTGATACAGGCAGGTATATTGCAGATATAGCGTATTCAACATCCTCCGCGGCGGCTTCACAGATGGCCGTATCTTCGGGAGAGATAAGCTATAGTAATTTCAACGCGCCGGAATATTTTTACAAAGAGCGTGATATGCCTCTGTCGGTTTACAGCGTTGATGCCGACAGCGCCGTTTTGAAATGGAAAAATGCCGCCGAAAGCGTTTATGCTACTTTATATCCGGCGCTTAATGCGTCAACGTTTACATTCGCGGTGTCTGCGGATTATGTGTTCGGCAGTATTGATTATTATTTTGTCCTCTATAAGGGAACGGAGTCTCTGAATACCGGTGTTTACAACATAGATGTTATGCCTGAAATTGTTTTAACCCCGGGAAGCAGAGAATATTCAACCGGTAAATCTAAAATTATTTTTAAGGAGCCGCTTGAAGACAGCGCAAAACTATTTTTCCTTGAGCCGGAATCATTAATTACGGATAATATTCTTCCTATTAATCCCGAAATCAATATTTCTACGGATGGTATGCGCTTGCCCGCGGAACTTTATGAAATAGAAGGGAATATTCCGCCCGCGTCACTGACTTTGTCTTACTTTGATGATGCGGATGAAGATAAATACGCCGTTTATTTTTATGACGGAAGTAATTGGATTTACAAAAACTCGTCGCGTGATATATCCGCCAATACTGTAACTTTTAGCGTAAATCAACACGGGAAAGCCGGTATATTTAAAATAACATCAGCGTCTCTCGTTTCGGGGAAAAATATTTCGTCCATCAGCAAACCTGTTTTTAATCCCGGTCTCGGAGAGAAGATAGAATTCAATTTCATTCAAACCCCTGCGGTAATTAAAATTGAGATATTTGATATGAACGGGAGAAAAATAAAGGAGTTGTCGGGGGAATCAAGTTGGGACGGCAGGGATCGGAACAATAACACTGTTCCGGCAGGAGCATATCTTTATCATCTGGAAACAGATTCCGATGATTTTTGGGGCACCTTAGGCGTATGGAAATAAACAAAAAAATGGGGACGGAGGTAATTAATTTGCCAAGAATTCTAATTTTTAGAATTAAATCAAGGCTGTTTGCGGGAGCAATTCCTTGGATAATTGGTTTTTTTATATTTTTAATTACCTCCGTCCCCATTTTTGCATATTATAGTTTTGTGGATTTGAAGACAAAAAGTTTGGCCGGGTCACTTGTCTCCTCCGCCTATTCCAATCCCGCTTTGATATGCGGAGAGAAGTCGCCGTCGCTGTATGCGGAATACAGCGATTTATTTTACGGTTTAAATAAACTTGATAATCCTGTCCAGGGATATTATCCTCCCGATGCGGATAAGATGGTGCTCGCGGCGATTTTTCCGTATAAAAACTATGGTATGGGAGTGAGCCGTAATTTATTGACCACGCCCATACACAAAGAATCAAAAACTTCTTTTCTGCTGGCAAGGAATCTCAATGACTTGATAATTAGAAGATTTGAGGAAAGTATAGATGTCGCCGCTTCGTTTAACATCTGCTCTTTAGAGTTTTCTCATTTCCCGTATGAAAATTATTCCAACTCCGCCACAACATTTTCCTGGGATTTTTTTATCAGTGCCAAATTCACCGACGGTTTTGAATATGGAATGGCTTTTAAAAACCTCGGCAATACGGATATAGGTTTTAAGGAAAAAGAGCCTTTGCCCCGCGAATTTAATTTTTCGCTGGCTAAAAAAATTTCAAATATCAAACTGATTTTTTCTTATATGGATTGTCAGCAAATACCGGATTACGGGTTTGCGGCCGAATATAATATAAAAGGATTGAATATCATGACGGGAATAAATTCAAACTATTTTTCCGCGGCCGCTCAGTTCCTTCTAAAAGAGCGCATAGAATTTTCATTTGGGGTTTCCGTGCCTTTTGTCGGAGACATAGCTTTTCAGCCCGATATAGCGGTTAAATATTATTTCAGTACAGCCGTCGCGCAGGTTGATAAATTAGGTGAAATGAAAATTTATTATAACAGGGCTTATGAAGCCTATGTCGATAAGCGTTTTGAAGAAGCGATCCAAAATTGGGAACAAGTGCTTAAACTGAATCCGGAGCATATTCTCGCCAAGAAAAATATTGTTAAAGCCCGGGCAGATTCAAAGAAATATTATTTTAATTTAGCCACTTACGAATATAAAATGGGCAATTACGAAAAAGCCATAGATTTTTGGCAGAAAGTTCTTGCTATAGATCCTTCTCATGATTTATCAAAGCAGAAGATAGAGAAGGCGAGAAAGCGCCTTGAATCCGGAGAGAAACTTTTACCGGCGGTTCCGCGGGATTATGAAAAATTAAAGGAAGAGGGCGGCGATAAAGCTCCGCGCGTTGAAAATGAGCGTTAATGTAAAAAAAACAATTGATGTTAAGTTGTTGAGCATATATAGATTTTTACTGATTGCTTTCTATTTTTCATTTTTTATGGCGAGCGCACTTCTTTGCGCGCCGTATCACAGGATTGATATAGACGGGAATCTTGATGAATGGCCGGAGGGGGAAAAGATTGCGAATGATATTCACGACGGAGAAGTCATGAATAGAATAGACGCTCTTTACGTCACATGGGATGCGGACAATCTTTACATAGGGGTTAACTATAAACTTGATGACTGCGGCATGCTGCTTTATCTGGATACTGATTACGGCTTGTCATCCGGCTTTGATGACCTGACAAAAATAGACACATGGAACAAAGGCGCGAAGTTTTCGGCGGGCGGCTTTCTTCCCGATTTTATGTACGGTTCATGGGACGGTGACGGCGGCAGTTTTTATCAGATTACGAGTTCCCTATCAGCGTCGGGCGTTTCCGCAAACTGTAAGACGGATTTCAGTTCGTATGCTCCGGGCACCGAAATATCCATAGGATGGGATACCCTTTTTCCTTCTGGTTTTCCGGCGGGAACAAAAATCGCCATGTTTTGCAGTCTGGCCGACGGAACTGCTCTTGCTCTTGACTGCGCGCCGGATAATATTGCGGTTGTGCTTCCTTTAGTGGATACCTGCACGGTGATAAACTGTGATTCAAACAGCGATGGTGTGCCGGATAGTTTAAGTTCTTCTAATTTTGAAATTTCCTATGTGCGAATGGCTAAAATATTCTCACCCAATGCGGACGGCATAAACGATGATTTGAATATAACTGTCGCACTCACGCAGAGTGCGGATATATATATGAAAGCTTTCAATATTGAAGGAAAAAAAGTGTGGCAAAGCGCCGGACATTCAGCTGAAGCGGGGGAAACGACGATGACGTGGAACGGCAGGGATTTTTCGGGGGCGATGATTAGAAACGGTGTTTATATTCTGAATATCAGGGCGGTGAATTCATCGGGTGAAGAAGTGTATAAAAACAAGCCGGTGGCGATAGTCAAATAAAATGATAAAAAGATTTGAAATTAAAAATAAGGGAGTGAAGAAATACTTAATGTCCGTGGCGCGGTTTGATGCGCTGTCTGTTTTAATTATTATTTTCGCGTTTTTAATTTCCTTTCCGGCAGCAGCCTCTTTTGAAATGTGCCCCGTCTCCGCGGAGCTGCTGGGGAGGGGCGGCTGGTCGGTCGCCGATGACCGTTTGTCCAGTCTTGATAATTCTGCGGTTACGAGCGAAGTTTTTAACTGGGAAGCCGGCAGGGCCAATTATTACGGAATAAGCGAACTTAACGGAGGATTTTTGTCATTGCAGATACCGTCCAAAGCGAACAGTTTTAATTTTATATACTCCACATTGAAATTTTCTTCAGTTTATCAGGAGAGTGTTTATTCGTTTGCTCTGGCGAAAAATCTGACAAAAAATCTGAACGCGGGCCTGCGTCTCAACACATACCGGATTGACATCGCGGAATTTGAAGACGGTATTAACACCCGCACAATGTATTCGAATTACGATTTCGCGATTCTGCGCGAAGGGCAATATTTTAATTTCGGAGTCTCTTTCAAGCAGCTTTCTTCAAAAGATGTGACGCTGAAAAGCATACCGGAGCGAAATTCTCAGGAAATTTGCTACGGGATTATGGTTAAACCTGTTAAGGGAGCGAATCTGGGTTTGGATTACGAATTCGGTGAACCGCTGAAGGCCGGGGTTGAAGTTGAGGTGGCGGATGCGCTTAAATGCGAGATTGGAATAAGAAAAAATATGTTTACGCTCGGATTTTCGCTGAGGATGCCGGGGTTTAGGCTTAATTTTTCAACACTTCTGCACACTGAAATGGGCGAAACTTATTTTATATCCATAAGCGGAAAATGATAACGCATATAAAAACGATTAAGAAAATCCTGACGGTTTCGCTTCAAGCGCTGTTTCTGACGGCTGTTTCCTGCGGTGTTTTGAGAGCATATTACATAGACGGATATTATGAGAGTTATTGTGAAGCTCAAAGAGACGGAGAATACAGGTTTAATATTTCGCAGCCCAAGCATTATCTGCAGATGAATCTATGGGCTGACCCGCTGCCGTATTCGGGAATTTATTCCCAGTTTTCGGCTTCTACTTTGGAAGAATCCGCTCGCATAAAATTTGACAGAGGTTATGCCGAAAAAACTTTTTTTGAGAAAACCAAACTCATGCTGCTTTACAAAGAGGAACGTCACTGGATATCCTCGCCCTTGCTTTATCTGATTGATACGGGAAAAGTGCAGAGGAACGCACGGGGGATAAGAGCCGAAATGTGGAATGTTGGCGGTTTTGCGGGGCAATTGATTGCTTCAAAAGACGCGTCCGAAAAAAACGATGAGTGGTATGGCAACTATTTTGACACTGATGGAAATTCAGTTGTTGGAAGGCTGAATTATTCTTATGGTATTTTTAAAATCGGTTCTGATATGATTAAACGCGAAAAAAGATACGAGAAATACGATTCCGCCGGAGCGTTTTTAAGCGATACAAAATATGGGAATACGGTGAATTCCGCGGATATGAGTTTGTATTTCGGAAAATTTACACTGCTTGCCGAAGCCGCCCGCAGTGAATCGGACTGGCATGACACTTCGGACGACAACGGCGCATGGCAGGCTGAAATCAGAGATTTTGTTTACGGCCCGCTGGGCTTAAATTTATCTTATTTTGATTACGGCAAAAATTTTCACGTGCAGAGTTCAAAAAAGTTTTCGGGTTATGACGGCAATTCCGAATTCGGCAGGAAAGGCTTTTCCGGTGAATGCCTTTTCCTTGTGCCTAAAAAAGCTGTAAATTTGACATATAAATATTCAGCTTATAAGGCCGAAGGGATAAGCGTTTCAAACAATACGGATTTGAGAGAGGATTATAATGCGGTTTATTCCGGAGAGCAGAATAAAAATGTATGGAGTTTTACCGAATTGTATATGAGGATGATGGGCGGTATAAACATGAGATTGGGTTTTGAAACCAAATCCGGTGATGCCGACGCCAGAAATTTCCTTTTTCAACTTGACGGTGAAACCCCGCTTTATTACTGCGGTTTGGTCGCAAAAGTTGTGGATATCGGCGGTGAAACTTATCCCGGCCAGAAACTTGTGCTGGCGGCGGAGCAAAAAATTAATATAAGCGACAGACTACAGATGTTTATGCGTTTGGCTGACGCGAGAACTGACTCTCTTTCATGGAGAAGCGGTTTTTTTCAGCTCAAATACTTTATAGGTTATGATTTTGAAATATATCTGGAATGCGGTCAATCATGGCCCACGGAATCTCTCTATTCCAGCACGTCATTTTCGGATAACACTGGCCTGGATTTTGATAAGGTTGTGAAGTTTACGATGAAGATGAATTTTTAGAAAATGGTAGAAAATGGGGACGGAGGTAATTTAAATGCCAAGAATTCCAAGATTTACAATTAATGATGGGTTTTATCATGTACTATGCAGAGGGCATAATAAGCGGGAAATATTTCATGAGGATAGTGATTTCTTAAAATATTTGAAAACGCTGAGAGAAGCGAAGACTGTATATAGTTTGAAGATTTATCATTTTTCACTAATTCCCAATCATGTGCATTTGATAATAAATGCTCAAAAAGGTGAAGATTTAACAAAGGCGATGAGGTTTTTAAATCAGAATTATGCTCAATATTACAGAGCTAAATATGGCGGTTGCGGATATGTTTGGCAGGACCGATTCAAAAGTTTTTTAATACAAAGTGGAATCTACCTGATACGGTGCGGTATTTACATAGAGCTGAATTCCGTTATGGCCGGACTTGCGAATAATCCCGAGGATTATAGGTGGTCAAGCTGCGGCGTTTATGTTAGCGGAAAGAAAAGTAATTTAATTGATATTGATCCGGAATACGCGGCAATTTCGGAAAATAAGGATGAACGAAGAAGAGTGTATTCGGAATATTTAAGGGACGGATTAAAAGAAAAAAGGTCTTTGCAAAGATATTTCAGGGACGGCGTTTATGGAGACGAGGGTTTTGTTGAAAAACTAAAAAAGAGCGGCTTACAGCAAAGAACCTGGCATAAAGGTAGACCTAAAAATGATTAGAAAACTTGGAATAATTGGAAAATTAATTACCTCCGTCCCCTTTTTTCTTTGTGCTGCGTTCGGAGAGGAGTATGAATTAAAGTATTATGCGCCGAAAGCGGAAAAAGTTAATATAGCGGGAGATTTTAACGGCTGGAACCCCGACGAATTTACTATGGATAAAACTGAGGGGGGCTATTTTCGCAAAACGCTTGAACTTGAGCCGGGGATTCACGAATACAAAGTGATAATTGACGGCGAGTGGCTGAACGGAGCAAATCTCAAATACGATACAGCGCTGCGGCAGACAATAATAACTTCAAATTTTGCGTGGTCGCCGAAAATATTCTGGAGCGGAAAATTTCTTGTGAACGTTTCCTCCTCATCCGCTGAAAGCTGCCATTCGCTTCAAGGTAAAATAACACTCAACAACAATGTTTCGGGGATGTTCATTATAAATTCTTCCGGGCGGGATGACCGATTAAATTCTAAGGTGGAAAAGCTCTCCATGGTTTACAGAGCAGGGCTTTTTGATTTGAACTCTTTTTATAATCTGCGTGTTTTTCAGTCACCTGATCCCATGAGGCTGCTTCAAAGACAGTCACCTGCGCCTCTGCGGCAGCAGGAGATTGTTTTTTGCGATGAGACCAATCCCGCCGAAGACTTCGGCCTCGGTATGCAGGGGATCCTTATGGGATTCGGGGGCGAGGGCATTACGAGCGCGAACTTATTAATCAGCGATGATTATGAGACCGAAGAAGATACTCTTTTCGCTTCGGCCGGCATAGGCGGCATACGCGCGGAATATCTTTTGAAAAAAGGGATTGATTTTCCTTTCGCATCGTCCAGCCACTGGTTTCCTGATCCCGATGTTGCGCAGACATGGTTTGGAAGTTCCAACGCTCTTGATTGGTACAAGGGCTTTAACGAAGAAAGCGAATTATCTCTTGACGCGCAGGCTGAGCAGGGGCGGGCTGTTTATTTCGGACAGTGTGTTCTGATAAATAAAATGCTGCATGCAGTCCGCTGGAATGAAGGAGGCCTCGGAGATTCGGGCATTGATAAGAAGTGGCGTTTCTATGAAGCTAAAAAATATACGGCCGGCGTGAAATACAAAGGCCCTGTTTCCGCACAGTGCTCATACGCGTCGGAAAACGGAAAATTCTCGGAGTTCTGGAATTTTAATACGAAGAGCGAAAAATATTCTTTTCTCGCGAGGTGGAATTTTGCTGACTCGTATATAGGCGCTAAAACAGCGATAATAAAAAACCATATTCCCGCAGGCTATAATGTGCATGATGATTTTGATCCGTACAGCATAAATTATTACTACGGAAAAACAGGAAGGTACGAAAGCTGGAAAGAATACTGGCTCCTGGGTAACTTCAAGGGGCGCAATTATAATCTAAAATTAGCCGCTAAATTTTTCCCGGCCGAAAAAATAAAAGAAGCTGTGATAACGGCCGAAAAGAGCATCTCGCTTTTTTCATTTAAATTTTCACCCATGTATTTTTCAGACGGTGTGAAAAATTATTTATGCAGCTCATTTTCGGTAGGCGTTAAGAAAGGCGCTTTAAGTGTTGAAGCGGGAGCGGGAATGTCGCCGGAAGATTTTTCTTTGACTGATGAGAGTGATAGAAGGGAGGATTTTTTGTATAATCAGAACAGTTGGGATAAGGGCTATGAACTTCTTAGAGAACAGGAGAAAATATGGTTAAGAGCTGTTTTAAGTTTCTGACGGTAATTCTGCTTTTTTCATCATGCGCTTTGAGGTGGGTGAAAGAAAGAATCCCGCCTCCATCGCAGCGTGCGGACGGCAAAGTGCTTTTTCTCCTGGACGCGCCGTCCGCGAAAAGCGTTTTTGCCGCCGGAGAATTCAACGGCTGGGAGTACCAGCCGTCGGGACAGCGCTCCATAGCGCTTAAAAAAAATAAAAACGACGTGTGGGAAGCCGCCGCGATTATTCCTTCTGGAAGGTACACTTATAAATATGTGCTTGATTCCTACACGTGGATTCTTGACCCGCACAACCCGCTTACCGTCGATGACGGCACGGGTAATGTTAATTCGCTTTTAATTGTGAAATAAATAATGTATAATGCGCTTGAGTTTTCAATGTTTTGTTTTTGTCCTTTGTTTAAAAATTAGGGAGGAATAATGAAATCTAAATTATCGTTTGTCTGCTCGTTTCTTTTGTTTACCGCCTGCGCTCCTCTTCCGAAAGAGACTGTTTCATCTTTACCCGGCCAGGGTGGGGCGGGGCCTGTTACAGGGAAGAACGGCACAATTTTCAGTTATACAGGGGTAGCTGATAAGGTAGTTATCGCGGGCAGTTTTAATGATTGGTCACAGGAGGCAAATCCTCTGCGCAAATTGGGAGAAGACAGGTGGGAGACGACTTTGAAACTGCCCTCTGGTGCGCATCAGTACAAATTTGTGGTGGACGGAAACTGGATAACCGATTCTGCCAATTCCAATACGGCGGACGACGGCGTTGGCGGCGTAAACTCCGTTGTTACTGTCAGCGGGGCAGCTACCGGTAAAGCGGCTGGAGTGGTGTCCGCCGCAGGGGCACCTAAACAGGTTAAAGGCGGAGTTCTTTTTACCTGCGCCGCCCCAACCGCGAATAAAGTTGTCCTCGCGGGCAGTTTCAATAATTGGTCTCAGGACGCTAATCCTATGAGCAAGAATGCGGCGGGAGTATGGTCGGCGATTGTGCCTCTGGCAACGGGTGCGCATCAATACAAATTTGTGGTGGACGGAAACTGGATAACCGATTCTGCCAATTCCAATACGGCGGACGACGGCGTCGGCGGCGTAAACTCCGTTGTTACTGTCAGCGGGGCAGCTACTACTGGTAAAGCGGCGGGAGTGGTGTCCGCCGCAGGGGCACCAAAGCAGGTTAAAGGCGGGATTCTTTTTGCCTGCGCCGCCCCAACCGCGAATAAAGTTGTCCTCGCGGGCAGTTTCAATAATTGGTCTCAGGACGCTAATCCCATGAGCAAGAATGCGGCGGGAGTATGGTCGGCGATTGTGCCTTTGAGCTCCGGATCGCATCAATACAAGTTTGTGACTGACGGAAACTGGATAATTGATCCGTCCAATTCCAATACGGCCGCGGACGGGCTCGGCGGAAATAATTCTGTTATAACTTTGCCATGACAGCTCAGAAATTAAAACGGCAAAAGAGTAAAGGGAGGCTTAATTGTGGCTGAAGTAATCTTAAAAAATATCGCGAAGATTTACAAGGGTGATGTCGTCGGATGCAAGGATATCAATCTGCATATAAAAGACAGAGAATTCTGCGTTTTGGTAGGGCCTTCCGGATGCGGAAAATCCACGACCCTGAGGCTGATAGCCGGTCTTGAGGATATCACGGAGGGAGAATTGCGGATAGGCGACAGAATAGTTAATGATATTCCTCCGAAAGAAAGAGATATAGCGATGGTGTTTCAGAACTACGCCCTTTACCCGCATATGAAAGTGTGGGATAACCTCGCTTTCGGGCTGAAACTCCGAAAATATCCAGCGGATGAGATAAAAAAAAGGGTTACTGAAGCGGCGCGGATTCTGGAAATAGAGCATTTACTTGAACGTCGGCCTAAGGCGTTGAGCGGCGGGCAGAGGCAGCGTGTGGCGCTGGGCCGCGCGATAGTCAGGAAGCCGAAAGTTTTTCTTTTTGACGAGCCGCTTTCAAATCTTGACGCCAAACTCAGGGTGCAGATGCGCGTTGAAATAAAAAAACTGCACGCGAAACTTCAGATAACCTCAATTTATGTCACGCATGATCAGATTGAGGCTATGACAATGGGCGACAGAATTGTCGTGATGAAAGACGGTTTCATTCAGCAGGTTGACGACCCGATGAAACTTTACGAACGGCCCGTGTCAAAATTTGTCGCGGGCTTCATAGGCTCTCCCCCGATAAATTTAATTAAAGTGAAAATTTCCCGTGACGGCGAAAAGTTTTTAATAAGTGAGGCGGCCGGCGGATTTAAGCTGAAATACAGCCGCAAAGGATTTGATTTTCTCGCGGCGTTTTCCGGAAAAAATTTAATTATGGGCGTTCGTCCGGAGAACATAATAGACAGGATTTACGCGGGTGTAAAGGAAGCGGAAAATACCGTGCCTGTCGTCGTGGAAGCGGAAGAGCCCATGGGAAGTGAAAATTATATTCATCTGAAAACGGTGGGCGGCTCCGAAATTGTGATGAAAACAGAAGGTTCAAACAGGGTAAAACCCGGGGATCGCCTTGAATTGATTTTCAACGCGGAAAAGATGCATTTTTTTCACCCCGATACAGAGAAGAGAATAAATGAAAATTAACGGCAAAAACATTCATAATAACATAACGGCGTATTTGTTTCTTGCGCCTTTTCTCATAGTTTTCTCCTTATTTCTCGCCTATCCGGTAATATATTCACTGGTGCTGAGCCTGCATAAGGTGAGCTGGACAACCAATCTGTATAATATTTTTTCAGACATGAAATTTGTGGGCTTTGATAATTATATAAAGCTTTTTCATGATTCGCGTTTCTGGTGGTCGCTGATTGTGACGGGTTATTACGCCGTGTTGACGATTCCGCTCACGGTGTTTCTGGGCTTGATCCTGGCGATACTGCTTAATAATAAACTTCCGGGAGTTTCTCTTTTCAGAAGCGCTTATTTTCTACCCAGCGTTCTGGATATTCTGGTTGTGGGCATTATCTGGACGCTTATATACAGCCCGCATTTCGGCATTCTTCCGAAAATACTGGATTCTCTCGGATTCAGCGCTTTTATGGATAAGGGTATTCTGGCAAATCCGCGGACAGCTTTACCCGGTGTGGCGATTGCGATGGTTTTAAGGGGCGCGGGTTTCGGCATGATACTTTTTCTTTCCGCCATACAGAATATTCCGGTTTCGGTTTACGAGGCGGCGGAGATTGACGGAGCCAACGCATGGCAGAAACTTATCTATATAACGATTCCGCTGGTTAAGCCCATAATACTTTTTCTTGTTATTATGGGAACAATAGGTTCGCTGAACGCTTTTACGGAAATATATTCAATGACTCAGGGCGGTCCCTATGTTGTTGAATTTATGGGGGGAATTCAGGGCGCCACCAGAGTTTCGGGCTATTATCTGTTTGAAAAATGGGAAACGATGGAATACGGTTACGCCGCCGCTGTGAGTTATGTACTGCTCTTCATAACGTTGGGAATTTCACTTGTTAACGCGAAAATGATGAGGAAGAAAAACTAATGGATGTAGAAAAAATAAGGGAAAGTTTGAAGAAAACTCTGCTGATGCTGGCTTTGATATTAGGCGCGCTGGTGATGCTGTTTCCTTTTTTCTGGATGCTTTTTGTCGCCGTCAAAGCGGAAGGGCATGGATTTAAGCTGGATTTTGTTTTTGCCCAGCCGCTGTTTAAGAATTTTGCGGCGGTGTGGAATAACGAGTCCTTTCCTTTTTCAAAGTTTTTTATGAATTCCCTCATTGTGGCAACGTCGGGGGCTTTTATGACGGCTCTTTTCTGCTCAATGGGGGCGTATGTTTTCGCAAAAAAGAAATTTATTTTTAAAGAAACACTTTTCTGGATACTCCTTTCCACTCTTATGATTCCAGGGATGATGTACATGGTGCCGCAGTTTGCCATAGTCACAAAACTCGGCTGGATCAACACCTACAAGGGTATGATTATACCGCATGTGGCGAATATATTCGGGCTTTTCCTGTTAAGGCAGCACATGGAAACGATTCCAGACGCTCTGATATCTTCGGCGGAGATTGACGGCGCGAGCGAATGGCAGATTTTCAAAAATATCATGGTGCCGCTGTCCATGCCGGTCATAACGACGGTTTTTCTTTTGACCTTTCTTTTCCAATGGACAAATTTTCTCTGGCAGCTTGTGGTGAATACCCCCGACAGCATTAAGCTGACGCTGCCTGTCGGGCTGGCTCTTTTTAGAGGACAGTATGCCACTCAATGGACATTGCTTATGGCGGCTTCGGCGTTTTCCATAATACCGATTGCCGTGCTTTTCCTCGGTCTCCAAAAATTTTTTATAGAAGGCCTGACAGCGGGAGCGGTGAAGGAATGAAAAATCAAAAATTAAAATTATTTGTTTTTTTTATCGCCGCTATCGCCGCAATAAATTCCTGCGGAAGGCCCGGCGCGGAGGGAAAGGATATAAAGAAAGTTGTTCTCTGGGAAACATACAACAATGAAGAGCACAAAGAGCTTGAAAGTATTGCAAGGGAATTTGAAAAAAACAATCCGGGAACACAGATAAGCGTTCAGAGAGTTCCGTGGGGCGGTCATGAGTCCAAGCTTATGACGTCAATGATAACGAATACGGCGCCGGATATAGCCCGTGTGGATGTCGCTTTTCTGCCGCGCCTGGTGATATCCGGTTCTGTTTTGGAACTGACGCAGTATGGGGAAATAAATACGGAAGATTATGTGAAGGCAGCGATAAACTCAAATGTGTGGATAGAAAACGGCGTTAAAAAAATTTACGGTTTGCCCGATCAGACAACAGGCGCCGCGCTTTTTTACAACAAAAAAATGTTCAGGGCAAGCGGTATCAAATCCCCGCCTGAAACATGGGACGAGTTCCTCGTAGCGGCGAAACTGCTGACGAAAGATAAAAACGGCGACGGACGTCCCGATCAGTTCGGCTTTGCCATGGATAAGGAACTGTGGTGGACATTTCCGTTTTTTAACACATACGGAGTGAAGTTTCTAACGGATGACGGAAAAAGATGCATCCTTAATTCGGAAGCCGGCGTTAGGGCTCTGCAGTTTAAGGTGGACCTTTATCAAAAATATAAGGTTGAGGCTGGCGCCTGGCAGAGCGGCGCGATCGCGCCTGATACGGGCTTTATTAACGAAATGTACGCGATGATTTTAACAGGGCCCTGGAATATAAAGAGATTTCGGGACGCGGGACTGGATTTCGGAATTGCCCTTATTCCGCGCGGTCCGGCCGGCACTTCAACAAATGTCGGAGGCTCTAATATGGTTGTTCTTAAAAAAGCCCGCCATCCCGAACTTTGTTTTAAATTTCTGAAATATCTGACCTCTGACCGGGTTCAGGCAAGGTGGGCTTCTGATCTGACTCAGATTCCGGTTAACATTAACAGCGCAAAATACATAGATTTTTCAAAGCAGCCGGACATAGAAATTTTTTTTGAACAGATGAAAACGGCAGTTGCCCGTCCTAAAGTTGTTTCTTATGCGGCTCTTGCGAATACGGTGAATCCTTATTTATATGCAGCGCTTGCGGGCAAGAAAACAGTCAAAGAGGCTCTTGATACAATTGCTGAAAAAATAGATGAAGAAGTCCTTGTTGAAAAATAATAGGGACGGAGGTAATTTAATTGCTAATAATTCCAAGATTTCAAGAAAACAAGTTATTTAATTTATGCCATTTTTAAAAGTAATTTTTAGAATAATTGGATTTGTTGTAATATTAATTACCTCCGTCCCTATTTTTGCCACGGAGCCGAGGGCGGGTTTGCCAGGGGAAGTGATACGCGCAAAGCTTTTTATGAAAGGGGTGACAGACATTGTTTCGCCTTTTGCCGGTTTCACTTATGAGAAAGATGATTCTTTTTTTCTGAAGCTGCCTGAAAAAGAAGGCATTGAGCTTATAGACTTAAAAATTACCAAAGCGGACGGGGAAATATCCGAAATAACTCTGCCGCTCATGATAAAAAAAATTTCTTCAAAATTATTCACTTATACGAGCGAAGGTCCGGTTCCTGCGGAGAAAGTGTCTGTCGCCGGAAGTTTTAACGGCTGGAATGCCGTTTCTGATGTTATGACGAAGAAGGCATCGGGTAATTTTGAAATTCTGATGCCCGTGCCGCCGGGTATTCACAGTTATAAATTAGTCGTTGACGGGAAATGGATAACTGACCCGGCAAATCCCGAAAAATCCGCGGACGGCTTCGGCGGTTTTAATTCCATTTTAACTATCAAGGAAAAAAAAGTTAAAACACCTTTTCAGGAGAGAGAAAGTCTTGAGGGCGGAAAATGGAACCTCGTATTCTCGTATTTTGACGACGCTTTTAAAGGCTATAAAGTAATACTGTATTACCGGGGTGAAGTGAGAGAGAAAGTTTATGACGGAACTTCAGTAAGTTTTTCCCTACCTGAAGGAAAAGGCCTGGAAACCGCCTATTTATGGGCTTCGGACAGGGTTGGTAATTTCTCGCCTATGTGTATAATACCGAAAAATTTTTCAGAAGACCCCTCATGGCCCCAGACTGTTATATACAGCATTGTGACCGACAGGTTCAAAGACGGCGATAAATCAAATAATAAGCCCCTCGTGCAGGAGGGGCTCAGCCCGAAAGCAAATTATATGGGCGGTGATTTCGCCGGAATAAAGCAGAAAATAGAAGAAGGGTATTTTGACCGTCTCGGCGTGAATTGTTTATGGATATCTCCCGTCGCAGACAACACTGATGAAGCTTTTAAGGATGCGCTTCCGCCGTACCGTTATTTCAGCGCTTATCACGGTTACTGGCCGGTTTCATCCGTAAAAACCGAAGAACATTTCGGAAGCGCGGCTGATTTAAAAGCTATGATTAAAACGGCTCATGCTCACGGTATAAAAGTGATAGATGATATGGTGTTCAATCATGTCCATAAGGAGCATCCGTGGTATGGAGAACACCCTGAATGGTTTGGAAAACTGGAACTTCCCAACGGAGAAAAGAACATAAGAAAATTTGATGAGTATCCTTTCACCACATGGTTTGATTCTTTTTTACCCTCATTTGATTACAGTAATGGCAAAGCCGTTGAGGCTGTGGTAAAAAACGCGCTGTGGTGGATAGAAGAATTCGGCTTTGACGGAGCGAGGATGGACGCGGTTAAGCACATTCCTTATAATTTTTGGAAAGCTTTCGCTGGGGCGACGGAAGAAACCTTTGGCCGTAAATTTTATATGGTGGGGGAATCCATAGCGTCAAGAAAAGACATAAACAGTTTTGTTTCCGCGGAAATGCTGGACGGACAGTTTGATTTTCCGCTTTACTGGCCCATAAGAGACGTGTTCGCCCTCGGGAAAGAAAATTACAAAATGCTTTCAGAACAGCTTGGGGATTCGCTTGAAAACTACAAGAATGTTTATTATATGTCGCCTCTTTTGGGAAATCACGATTTTCCGCGTTTTATGGCTTATGCCGACGGCGATATTACGGGAGATGAAAAGAAAATAGGATGGGAGAATCCTCCCCGGGTAGATAATCCCGAAAGTTATGGAAAGATAAAAAACGTTTTCACTTTTCTTTTGACAAATCCGGGCGTTCCGATGATTTATTACGGGGATGAAATAGCTATGACGGGCGCCGCCGATCCGGACAACAGAAGAATGATGACGTGGGATAATACGGGAAAAAATGAGAAGGACGTTTTTGACCGTGTTTCAAAACTTCTTCATTTCAGAGCGAAATCTCCCGCCGTCACAATGGGGCGTCACGACGATCTTTTGACGGAAGATAAACTGTGGGCATACATAAAACATTATTTTCAGGACAGCGTTATAGTTGTTTTCAACGCCCACCAGCAAAAGCGCAAGCTGGTTTTAAAGCTGCCTGAATATGTTCCCCCGGGCGGCTTTTACAAAAGCATATTTACGGGTATAAAATATAAAATTAAAAAAGGACAGGTTGTGATAAAAATGCCCGCCGCAAGTTCCGACGTTTTCTGTTTTGTAAAAGAGTGCGAATAATCGGGGCCAGATATTGACATTGAATAGGAGTATAGTATGTCAAATGTCAAGACCTGACCCCATTATAGGAGGATAAAGTGAAGAGCAAGGAAGAGCTGATAGCCAATTTGAGAAAACAGATGCAGGATATTAAGAAAATGCCTGTCAGTCTGAAAAAAATGAAGGGCGAGATAAAATTTCTGATTGAGCAGCTTGAGGATGAGAGCAAAACCGGCACACCGCCGACGTACAATCTCGGTTCAAAAGAATACAGAGCAGCTCTTGATGATGTTATAAGAGAACTGAAAATTAATATAAAAATTCTCAAAAAAACCGGTGATTTTATAATGTCTCTGCAGAAGGAAAGCAGCATACCGCTTTCTCAGGAAGCCGTTAAATTTGACGACTGAAAGCAGAAAAAACATAAAGCCCGCCGAGGAATGGCTTCTGACAAATGAGTTAGGCGGATATTCTTCACAAACATCCGGTAGAAAAAACTCCCGGAGATTCCATTCCCTGCTTATGGAATCCCGCAATCTGACGCGGTATAATCTGCTCAATTCCGTTAAAATCGCCGGCTTGACAAAAGTTGTTCTTCTGCAGGTCTCCCCGAGCGTTAAGTACGCTTTGTCGGGAAAAAATTTTACGCTTATTGAAGAAATATCATTGTCCCCCCGTAAAAACGCGGTGGAGCTGTGTTATCGCGCCGAAAACGGGAAATGCGTCAAGCCCTTTGAAATCCGGCCTTTTTTTTCAATGAGGTTGAGTCATTATCTGAGGGCTAATGCTGATGATATAATTTTTCGCGCACACGCGCTCGGCGGCAGCCTGAAAACGCCGGAAACAGTTTGTTTTTTTAAAGGTGACAGCGCTTTTATAAGCAAAAAAAAGATTAAGAACGCTTATTATTCCGAGGACAAAATAAGAGACGGAAGCTGTCGCGAGATGCTGTTTTCTCCCGGATTCTGGAAAACGGATATCAAAAAGGGCGGTGAGTTCAGAATTGTTTTTTCATCCGGCGCCGCCGCTTTGAGCAAGTATCAGAAGATGAATTTTTCCGGACAGAGGCTGCGCAGGGGAAAAGAATTTTTGAAAAATTTCAAATGCAAAAATTCTTTTTTTGAAAAACTTCTGTTGAAATCTCCTGATTTTGACGCGCACGGAGAAATTGTCGCCGGCTTCCACTGGTTTGAGGCATGGGGCAGGGATACGATGATTTCCATGCCGGGGCTTCTTCTATGCACGGGGCGAAAAGAAAAGGCAAAAAAGATTTTCAGAAGCGCGGCCGCCTCGCTACGGAACGGCCTATTGCCGAATATTTTTTCAACGCAGGCGAATAAAGCGTCTTATAACGCTGTTGACGCGTCGCTGTGGTTTATCTGGGCTCTTTCCCAATACCGCAGAAATTTCGGCGCCCGCGATAGTTTTTTAAAAGAAATGAAAAAACCGGTGAGCGAAATTATAAAAAATTACAGAAGGGGAACGGAATTTGGCATAAAAATGGATCCCTCGGACGCGCTTATAACGGCGGGGCAGAAAGGCAAGGCTCTCACCTGGATGGACGCTGTTTTTCAAGGCCGCCCGATAACGCCCAGAGCGGGCAAACCTGTTGAAATTCAGGGCTTGTGGTATAACGCCTTAAAATTCGCAGCCGCTATGGGCGTGAAGGATGCGGGAATTCTTGCGGCGCGAGCTGCCGAATCAATTAAAGAAAAATATTTTCTTAAAGAGGGCTATATGGCTGATTTAATAGATCTCGACGGTCAAGCTGATAAGAGTTTGAGGCCGAATCAGATAATAACTCTCGCTATTATGAAAGATGTTCTTCCGTCCGCTCCCGTTTCAAAAGCTATGAAAATTATTGACGAGAAACTGCTTACGCCTTTCGGACTGCGGACGCTTGACAGAAAAGCGCGCGAATACAAAGGGATATACTGGGGGAATCTTGAAAAAAGAGATAGCGCGTATCATCAGGGAACAGTGTGGCCGTGGCTTCTGCAGTTTTATTATGCTCTGCGGAAACCCTCCCGCGCGAGGTTTGAAAAAATATGGACGGGCCATTTTAAAAAAGCGGGAATTGATTGTGTCTCCGAGATATTTGACGCTGACGAGCCTTATTACGGCAGAGGATGTATCCACCAGGCATGGTCAGCGGCGGCGCTGATATATACGAGTTTCGCCAACGGCTGGATAAAAGCCCGCGGCAATCATAGATGAATACGGAATTTAAGGATCCGGCCAACAAACAATCATTCGCAGGGAGAGGGCATGGGCGCCGGGATAATTCTCTGAAAAAATTACTTTTTGAGTGCGTCTCTTTTATTTTGATTAGCGCGGGTTTCTGGTTTGTCTTGTACATTCTGATAAAGGCGGAGTCGCCCGAACACTATTTTGTTTTTTTTATTTTTATTCAGATTGCGGCATTTCTCTTTTTTTCGACTTATGCGTCAGCTGTGATTGCTGTTCTGTCGACGCTGGTTGCTGCAGCGGCGTTTATTACGGGGTCCGACGGAGTGAAAGTTTTTGCCGCGCTTGCTGTTTTAATTTACTGGGCAATTATCTGCTTTTTGAATATGTACGAAAATAGAGAAACCGAAAGTTGCGGCCGGAATAAATTACTGCTGGAAAATATGCAAGGCGCGATCGCGGAACTTGAAACAGCCCTTAAGAGCGGAGCGAAACTTATTCCCGCGCTGAAAAAGGGCATAGCGAGTTATGAGAAAATGGCGGAATTTTCGCTGAAACTCGGCACGACTTTTTCTCTGAAGGATATTTCCATGTTTATAATAAAATTTACGCGGAGTATTTTTCAGGAAGCGGAAGTGAAACTTATAAAACAGGCGGGGGACGCCTGCGACAGATGGGTGTATTCAAGCCAGAAACCGGTGTATATAGAAAATACCGCCATGGACTACAGATTTGACCTGCACAATTCCGGCGACGCCTCGTCTATAATAGCCTGTCCCGTTTTCAACGGGGAGAACATACAGTCTATTATAAAAGTGATAGGGAGGCAGGGCGGGCTTTTACCGTCGGACTTGAGGGTTTTGACCTTAATAGCGACTCTTTCCTCGCTGGCGGTTGAGAATGTGAAGCTTTTTGAAACAACGCAGAATCTGGCAATAACGGATGATCTCACGGGGCTGTATAATCACTCGTATTTTATGGAAAGACTGGCAGAAGAAATTTCAAGGGCATCAAGGCACGGCGAGGAATTTGTTTTCCTGATGCTGGACATTGATCATTTTAAAAAATTCAACGATGATTTCGGTCATCAGGCCGGCGACGAGGTGATTAGACGCGTTGCCCTTGGAATTATACAAACAATACGCAACACTGATATCGTCGGCCGTTATGGCGGCGAGGAATTTTCGGTGATACTGCCGCGGACGGATTTAAAAAGAGGCCTCGTGATTGCCCGGCACATAACAGAAATGGTAAAGAAGGAAAGATTTAATTTTGACGGCAAATACGCGGGAGTCACGGTGACGGTGGGACTTTCAAGTTTTCAGGACTACAGGGAAGAAGATAAAATTATTACCGCCGCCGACGAGGCTCTGTATGAGGGCAAGAAAAAAGGGCGCGACAGGGTTGTGGCGCGAGGCAGCTTAAAATGAATTGCGGCAAAACGCGCATGAACGCGCTGCGGTTTTTTCTTGCGGCCGCGATGCTTGCCGTTTTTTTTACCGCTCCGGGGAGATACGGTATTTTTATAGCGGCCTCTTTGGGTATGATACTTATTTTTTCTATACCGCCGGGGAAAATTAACACAGCCGGCAAATTATTCGTTTCCGTTACAGCCGCCGTGCCGCTTGTGTCGTTCGGCGGCGCTATGCATTATATGTACGCGGCCCTCGCGCTGTTTTTAGTTATTCCCGATTTGAAAATACTTGCATCCCGGAAAAAGAATTACAGTGATTTTAAAATAAAATTCGGTGGGATTGAGGAGAAACTTCTTGCGCTGGAGAAAGAGAATTCCGAAACTTCAAAGGGAATTGAGGAACTTGAGAACGAAATTGAAAGATATGAAAAACTCTATGAGCTCTCAAAAACCATGGAATCTGTTTCCGACGGAAAAGAACTTGCGAAGAAATCGATTGAAACTTTTTCACTGAAACTCGGTGTGGATGCGCTCGCTTTTTTTAGCGCTACGGGCGGCGGCAACGAAATTTTATGCTCAAAAAATCTGTCGGCGGATGAATACGGGGTATGGAAATCCATGGTTGGCAAAATACAGAACAAACCCGGTGCGGAATACTATGAATTTGAACTTGTGGCCGGGGGGAAGAAGCTCGGCTCGGTCATGGCTGGGGGAAAACTTGACTCTTTGCAGATTAAAAGCGCCGAGGTTATAGCGTCACAGGTGGCGCTGGGCTGGGAAAAAATACTGCTTTACGAAAAAGTGAGGGAGCTTTCAAGAATAGACGGTTTAACAGGGCTTTTCCTCAGGAAGTATTTCATGGGCCGTCTGAACGAAGAAATTGTTCGCGCCGGAAGGTACAATTATAAAATCGCGTTTCTCATGTGCGATCTGGATCTCTTCAAAACCTATAATGATACCTATGGCCATCCTGTGGGCGATGAGGCGCTCAAAGCAGTGGCCGCTAAAATTAAGGAAAATATTTATAAATCCGATTTGGCCGGCCGTTACGGCGGCGAAGAGTTTTGCGTGTATATGCCGGTATCGGATGAAAGCGGCACACGCAAAAAAGCGCAGCGGATTGTGGAGGCGGTAAGATGCGAAACTCCCGTGACGATTTCTGCGGGGCTGGCTTTTTTCCCGGCGGATGCTTTGACCGCGGAAGATTTAATAAAGTCGGCGGATAAGGCGTTGTATAAGGCTAAAGAAAAAGGGAGAGATATCGTTTGCGAATATGAGCAAGGGGTGTGAAAAATAGTTGTGATATATGTCACAACTCGTGATTGAGGACATTTTGCGGTGTGAAAATCCCGTTCGTAAAAAATAACTATTTTCCGACGGTATTCGTGCGCCCGCGAAAGCGGGAAGCGAACTACCCGGAAACAAGAAATCACCGTATAGCCAATAATACCAGAATTGCCCCTTGACAAGATTGAACGAAGAGTTTATACTTTCAATAAGATGAGTAAAAAAATATTTACTACTCAAGAGGTGGCGCAACTGCTGTCATGCGATCTTACAACTGTTATTAAATGGGTGAACGCGGGCAAGCTCAACGCCTATAAAACCCCCGGCGGCCACAGGCGCATAGAGAAGCACGACCTCGTCAAATTCATCAGCCAATACGACATGCCCATGCCGGAAAAACTCCGTGAGGTGAACAGGGTGCTCATCGTCGACGACGATCCCCTGTTCGTTGAGATGGCCGCGGCCATCCTGGGCAAGGTGGAGAACATCAGCATTGATTCGGCGAAAGAGGGTTTTGAGGCGGGGGAAAAGGTCATTTCGTTCAGACCCCATGTTGTCATACTGGACATGAAACTTCCCGGCATAGACGGTTTTGAGGTCTGCCGGAGGATAAAAGACAGGGAAGAGACAGCGGGGGTGAAGGTGATAGCCGTCACCGCCTACGGCACTCCCGACGACAAAAAGCGTATTCTGGAATGCGGCGCCGATCATTATTTCCAGAAGCCGGTAAAAGCGGAACAACTTCTGAACACGGTTCAAAAACTACTGCCGTAATGAACAACAATTTGATTTTTAAGAATATTTTTTTGTTTTTGAAAGTGGTAAGTAAACAGCGCGCTTCATACAGCGCGGACAATGGTTGCGGAAAAAATGATCGTGAAAATAGGGATAGTGGGAAAATTAATTACCTCCGTCCCCGTTTTTTTGTGCTGTTTGGAAGCGTCCGCTCTCATGCGGGCATTGGAGGATAAATGACAAGCGCGAAGAGGATCCGTCTGGGGAAGGGTTTGATGAAGGTCGGCGAGATCGCCGAGGAAGCCGGCGTTATGCCGTCCACGGTGAAGTTTTACACCGAGGAAGGGCTTCTGGATGTGGCTGACCGCACATTGGGCGGCTACCGTCTTTACGACAGGGACAAGACCATCAGAAGGGTTATCGCCATCCGTGCGATGACATCCCGCCGTCTTTCTCTTTCCGAACTAAGGCCGAAGCGGAACTGAGGGATGATGAAAAGGAGCGATCTAAATGTCTGATTTAGTGCCGGTTGAAATAATAGCGTCTCAGATTTTTTTGATTCGCGGTCAAAAGGTGATGCTTGACAGGGACTTAGCGGAACTTTATGGAGTAGATACTGCAATGCTCAAAAGGCAGGTGAGGAGAAACAAAGAGCGCTTTCCGGATGATTTTATGTTTGCGCTTAATGACAAGGAGGTCAAGGACTTGGTGTGCCATTTTGGCATACCATCGAAATCTTATTTTGGCGGCGCGTTGCCTTTTGCTTTTACAGAACAAGGCGTAGCTATGTTGCATCCGCCAGAGAAACCGAAAGGAAAAATGCTGAAAGTCCGCCGGGGCGGAGGATTTTGAAAATGAAAAAGAGAAAAAATTCGCCCGGTAGCTTCCGACCTGTCGACGGGGAGATAAAGGGACAGGAGCGTCCTCTGCTTGGCAAAATCTCAGGTTTGATTGAGAGAGCAAGAAGAAAAGTTGCCGCATCAATCAACCATGAGATGGTGCTGCTTTACTGGAATATCGGCAAGGCAATTAAAGAGGAAATAATGAAATCCGCCAGAGCCGGGTATGGCAAACAGGTGATTCAGTTGTTAAGCGCCAAATTGACTGAAAAATATGGCAAAGGATTTTCTGTCCAGAATCTGTGGTATATGCTTCAGTTGTATGAGATTTATCCAATTCTCCACGCAGTGCGTGGAGAATTAGAAGGGCTATCCTGGACCCATATACGAACCCTTCTGCCGATAAAGGATAAATTAAAAAGAAAATTTTATGCGATACTCTGTCTGAAAGAACACTGGAGCACGAGGACACTCGAAAACAGAATCGGCACTATGCTTTATGAACGGACAGCGTTATCCAAACTGCCTGAAAAGACAATTGAAATGCAACTTAAAGAATTGAAAGAGAAGGACAAAGTGACGCCCGAGATGGTTTTCAGAGACCCTTATGTGCTGGATTTCCTGGAATTATCCGATACCTACAGCGAGAAGGATTTGGAAAGCGCGATATTAAATGCTTTAGAGAAATTTATTCTTGAAATGGGCAGTGATTTTTATTTTGTCGCCAGACAAAAAAGAATCACCCTTGACAATATTGATTACTACATAGACTTGTTGTTCTATCACAGGAAACTCAGATGTTTTGTGGCGATCGACTTGAAACTGGATAAATTCCGCGCGGAATACAAAGGGCAGATGGAACTGTATCTGAGATACATAGAGAGATATGAAATGGACGAGGGTGAGAATCCGCCTGTCGGCATGATTCTTTGCGCTGAAAAGGGCAGAAAGCAGATTGAATTATTGTGCTTGCCTCAGGAGAGGATCAGGGTTTCCGAGTATCTGACAAAGTTACCGTCGAAAGAACTGTTCGCTGAAAAACTTAAAAAAGCGATACGCGTTGCGCAGTTGGAGTTAAGGAGCGAAAAAGGAAGAAAATGAATAAATTAGCCGAGAGCAGAAAAGCTCATTTAGACGGGGCGCGAGAAGATATTAGGAACCGTGTGCCTCGTAACTCGCCAGAGGCGATGGTATGGGGTCACCAATATCACTATAAGAATTATTTTTTGAAAAAGAGAAAAAGAACGGCAGTAATGGATGCGAATTGCCCAATCCAGAATATGAACATCCATTTGATGATTTCTGTTCTGACTTGCTCCATTTTAATTTCTAATTTTCTTAAATCATCTTTTGTTGCAATTTCATTGAGCAAAGAAGAATTATTTGTTTCTAAAGCGGACTCAACGGCAGAAGCAATTGCTTTTGATTTAGGTTCGTCAAAGACAGGTCGAAGCGCTTCAAAAATCTTTAATGTGTTTGCATATGCCATAAAAACCTCCTATGCGGAAATTGTAACGAATAATTATAGATTGTGTCAAGCCCTGCAAGCTCCATATTTCTCGCGGGGCAAGGTAAAAAATGAATAAATTAGCCGAGAGCAGAACAGAGCGCTTTGAGGCGGCGTTCGCCGACTTCAGAGCACTTTTACTTAACTGGCTGGTGTTTTTCCTTTTTTGCGGAATAAATACCCACGCCGCCGAGTGTGAGAGCTATGATGATTACGACAAGAAAGAAAATAGAAATTTGATCCATGTTTATTCTCCTGTTTTACTCAATAAAATTCCCATTATAAAAAGAACGGTAAAAACTGCGACGCCGAGGATAAAGGCAAGGTTTGTTATGCTTTCGGGCGTAACTATTTTACCGATGATTACAGCGATAAAGTCCGCCTGGCAAAGATTGAGAAAAATTCTTGCCAATTCTTTCCGCTGGTTTTTATCAAAGTTCATATATTTGGATTCTATTAAAAGCGAAAATTTCTGTCAAGACGGAAGGTGGACTCATGAATAAATTAGCCGAGAGCAGAACAGAGCGCTTTGAAGCGGCGAATGCCGACTTCAGGGCGTGCCTCGCTCATTTTGGCCTCGGCTTCACATATCTTTTCAGGTCGGTGTGGAACATCCGCCGTGGCGGAAAGCATCTGGTCACCGGCGTGCTGATAACTTTTATTTTTATCGCTCTTATGCCGGCAAAAGGTTTTGCAACGACGAATAATACCATCACAATTGATGCCAGCCTTGCTGATTGGGCTGACGACGAGAAGTTGGGGACATCCTTTGGCCAGTTTTATTTTACATGGGATGCAAATAATTTTTATTTTGCTTATAATAAAGGTGAAACTTTTAACGCTGACCCTGACGTAGTATGGATTTATATCAGCACCGTAACCCCCACCTCTACAGCGGGAACTTTTACGTCAGTGGATTGGAGCGGTACGCATACTTTGCCGTTCCGAGCCGGATACGTCTATCTATTCAGGCCAAATAACGAATACAAAACTTATAGAAATTGGACGGGTTCGGCATGGTCAGGGGATTGGGCAGGAACCGCGGCAACAAGCCAGAATTATGGCGCGGGCATAGTGGAAATAAAAATCCCGCGGACAGACATAGGCAGTCCTTCCAATATCAGAGTGACACTTTATATCACCAATGGGTCAAATAATTATGTTTTTGGCACTACTCCGAGGGAAAATCCAAACGGCGCTACGGGCAGGATAATGGGCTTGTCGTGGTATTATCCGAGCGCCGGCGCCAGCGGGGTTTTTCCGAATTTGATGCGGTACCGTTATCCCGGAGTAGTTATTGCCGATATCTGTCATGACGCTGGTGCTGCAGCAAATGAATATGTGCAACTTTACAACCCTAATGATGAGCCGATTTATTTAAGTAACCTGCAATCTCATCATGGATTGTCCCCGGGCATAGTTTTTTATTTGATGAGGTGGAATGCATCAACCGCTCAGACCGTAAACATCGCAACTGTTGTTTCTACAAATACAGTTAGATCGAGAGGTTTTAGTTTAATAGGAGCCGGAACCCTGCCTATATCAGCTGATATAACCGGCACTTCGAATATGGCTTTTGATGGAAGTAACGATGCCGCAGTTATTTCATATTCTAATCAAAGCACTGCGGCGAACAGAGCCGATCCAACTTTAAGTACTAACGTAGATAAAGTCGGATGGGGCGCCCCATCCGCAAACGGGATAGAAACAACAGCTATCAGTGTGTTTGCGTCGGACAACAGCATTCAGCGCAAAGCGTGGTCAACAACTACCTCATCAGCCGCCATGGTGGTGGGCGGAGCAGATGAGTACGCCGCTCACTTTACGGACACTCACGACAATTCAAATGATTTTGTAACAATTGTCGGTTCATGGACACCGCGGAATAGCACATCGCCCCGCGAAGGGTTCTTAGGCAACTGCTGGCATATTCCGGATAATACCGATGACCTTGGCGTTTCTATGCGTGATCCAGTGACCGGGATTCAGCTAAATACACCTACCACTTTTTACGCGGGAAATCAATTCCAGGGAGCTGGAAATCCCGGTGATATGTCCGGAGGAAAGGTATATTATAAGTCAATCACTGAAACAAACTGGCAGGAATCGGCACTAAGTTACTACAGTACGTCAGGAAATAACAAATTTTGGAAAACCATTATCACAAATTCTTATGCCGCGGGAACCACTGTGCAATATTATATTGACGTAAATTATGCGGACAGCCACGATACTACCAATCTTTACTGGACAAATTCCCTTGCCCGGCGGTCGTATGAAATTTTTATATCGTCTAATAATCCTTATAGCTTTGTTGTGGCTGCAGGGGGAGCGGGAAACACCGCGCCGAACGATCCGCTGGGGCTGAATCAGTGGGACGCTTCAACAACGACTATTATTTCTACGGGCTCATGGATAAGCAATACATACAATCAGACGGGTTTAAGCCTGTCAGTTAAGATGAGCGACCCTGATTCCAGCGAAACGCTGTATCCCATTATTGAATATAAACCGATAGTCACGGCTTTTACGGGAGTGACTCTGACGACGGGAACAGGCGTCTCGTATTCCGGTACGGCGGTAATAGGAACAATAACCGTTACCGGCCTGACAACGAATACGTCATATCACTGGCGGGCGAGGGTTTACGATGGGGACGATGTTTCGGGCTGGATAAGTTTCCCTTATAATGTTGGTCAGGCGGAAACAGAATCCGATTTCGGCTGCGACACTTCCTCTCCAACAAACGTTGGATGTTCAAAGCCGGCTGACGGGGCGTATAATCTTAACACTTCCACATCTCTTACCGCTTTGACGGCGGCCGACGGAGGGTCGGGCGTTGATCAGTACAGTTTTGAGGTTTCAACCGCGTCTTCATTTGATAAGCCGGGGGATATAGATTCCGGCTGGACAACATCGCCTTACAGCCCGCCGGGACTTGCGCAGAGCACGACTTATTACTGGCGGGTGAAAGCAAAAGACAATGTCGGCAATGAGTCCCCCTGGCGCGGAGAAGCAGATACGGCGGGGTACCGGAAATTTATAACGGCCGCGAAAATTGTTGACGGCAATCCGGCGGATTGGGGAAATTATTCCGGTTCGCAGCTTGATAACTCATCACTAATGTCCGGCACAGAATGGGTGTGGAAGGATAAGGAGTGGGACGAAAGACAGGATGTTGATACAGCGACGGATGACCATTTTGAGTTTAAGGAATGGAGAATGTGGTCGGATGATACGGATTTGTATTTTCTTGTGAGATTTACGGGGGACATAACGGATACGCTCTATCCTTATGTCGCGATATCTATTGATACTAATACCGCTTCCACGGGAATGAACTGGACGGCAGATGATTCGGGTGTGACGATGGGGGTGGAGTATGGAAGGGCAGGTGACACATATCATTATCCCGAGCACAATCTCATTGTGCATCATACCAACAGCGGTTTAGCGGTTCAGATTGAGCAGTATAAAGAATCAGCGGCGGCTTGGGCTGCTCCCGCAACCCACGGCGGGGGCGCAAATTTTCTAAGCGCTGATAACGATGTTTTAGAATTCAAAATAGCCCGCTCTGACATTGGTCTTGACGGCAGCAAAACCGCGAGATTCACATTTTCACTTTATGCAGAGGCCCAATTGGCGGGCGAATGGTGGGCGACGGACGATAATACGACGGACTCAAACGGTATAAATATGCCGCCGGACGCGTTGGATACGATGAGCATTATACGAATGTCTGACGGCTCAAACACATACAATGATAATTACGGGAGTATGAACGCAAATGACGAGGATATAAACGACTCCGACCTTGATTTCTGGGTTGAACTGAGTTTTGACGCCTCAGGAATCGTCGCTAACAATGAGCCGACTGCTCCTAATACGGCTGTGTCGCCCGCGAACGCTTCCAAGATTTTTGACACGACTCCGGAGATTTCCTGGAGCGGGGCGACGGACGGCGACGCTGACGATATAACTTCGTATTTACTTCTGGTTGATACTGATACGACTTTTTATACGCCGCACACATACAAAGTCAATGTTTCAGAGACGGGCTCTTTCACGGTTCCTTCGCCTCTTGCGGGCGATAAAACTTATTACTGGCGGGTTTATACGAGAGACAAACAGGGCGACCTTTCGCCTGTATCAACCACATGGTCTTTTTATGTAAAAGGCAGAACGATAGACGGGAATATTGGCGACTGGGGTTCTGAAACGCCATCCGTGGTGAACGCATCAACAATTGATACGGCGAAGAACGAGTATGTATGGAGAGACAAGATAGGGGAATCGCGGACAGTTTCCGCCGACCCCGCCAGCAATTTTGATATTGAGGAAATAAGGATCACGGCCAATGACACATACATATACTTCCTTATCAAGTCCGCGGACATCACAGGAATTGACATACCGCATTTCGCGATTTCAATTGACACTGACACAAGTTTAACCGACTCCCAGCTGCCCTGGATAGATGATGATTCAACGGCTACCGGTTCAATGGGGCTGGGAGACGAATATAGTCAAAAGATAAGAGCGGAGAGAAATATCGTAATATGTTCAAGTGAAGCGGCAACCACAAGAGTTTTTCTGTATGCCGACGACGGAAGCTCCTGGTATGTGCCCGTCTCAGGCGACTGGGAAGCATGCGCTTCAGAACCGAACAATGTGTTTGAATTTAAAATCAAAAGGTCGGATATCTGTCTTGATAACGCTAAGACATTCAGATTTGCTTTAGCGAGCGCTGATAATGTTATCGGCAACCCGCAGACAATTGACACAACCGAAGACTATAATCCGGACTCTCTGGATTCAATGAGTATCGTGAGGATTTCAACGGGAAGCGGAACAGGGCAGTATCACAGCGACCCTGCTAATGATTTGAACGCCTGGGACGAGGAAATATCCGATAGCGATATTGATTTCTGGTGCCAGCTGTCAATCTCCGCCGACGGCACACTTTCAAACAACGCCCCTGATGTTGAAGCTTCAAACCCGAGTCCCGCGGACAACGGAAAATATTCAACGGACGCGAAGCCGCCGCTTTCGTGGACTCCGGGCTCGGACAGCGATTCAGGCGATTATGTGACTTCTTATCTGCTTGAATTCGCGACGCACACGGATCTCGGCAGTAACCTCGGCGGAGCGGGCGAATACGGTTACCGCGTGAATATCGGCTCTTCAACAAGCCCTTCCTGGACGATTCCGAATGATTTGAAAAACGACCTGACTTATTACTGGAGGGTTTTTTCAAGAGACGCTTGCGGGACTTTGTCGGCTTCGCCGGGCGTCTGGTCGGTGAAGGTGGATTCTGTCGCGCCTTCGGCAATCACGGCGCTCTCGGCATTGACAGGAGATTCCGGTGGGGAAGTAAATCTTAGCTGGACGGCGACGGGTGATAATGATTTAAGCGGCGCTCTGCCCGCGGGAAGTAATTTCAGGATTGAATACGCTTCCTGGACGGCTGTCGTCTGGAGTACAAACACGGCAACATCGGGCGCGGGTTCTTATATAACGATAAGCACGGCTGTAAGCGCGGGAACGATATGTTCAAGAACGGTGGATTCTCTCACGGAAGGCGTGACATATTATTTCAGGATATGGACGGCGGACGAGATACCTAACTGGTCGGCGATTTCCAATGCCGCTACGGCTTACGCTTATGTGACGCCTCCCGCTCCGCCGCCGGATGACGGAGCCATGGTGGTATATTATTCTACACTTTCAGCAGTAGCGAATATACCGCAGTATAGAACGCTAACAGAGGGAACGACGACATGGTCTTCTGTCGCGAGCGCAAATTCGGTCGGGCATTTGGTTCGGTATTGGCAGGTTCTCAGAAATTCTCCGCGAGAGAACGTCAAGCTTCTTGCAACTCTCGATCACGGCGACGACCTGCAAACACAAAGATGGACAAGTTCCGGATGGGGCACGGTGCAGGATATAGACCTGAATGTCGGCGGACACGCCAAGCGCTGTTTTGATTTATGCTACGAACACAATTCCGGCGACGCTCTGTTGGTTTATTATGACGGGACGGATACGACCCCGCATTATCAGACGCTTGCCAAGGGGCAGTCAGCGTGGGTTGACCACGGAGCGGTATCGCCTTATGAAATATCGGGCGCTCCGACGTGGATTCGTCTTGAATCACGGCTCGGTTCCGATGCGATTTTACTTGCGGCGCAGGACGTCAACGCTGATTTGTTCGCGATGCTGTGGGACGGTTCAGGCTGGCTGCAGGTTTCATCAACAACTTTGACAACATCTCTTTCACATACAAATCAGTGCTTTGATGTCGCCTGCGAATATCAGTCAGGAAATTTTATGGTTGTTTACGGAACGCCGACAGTTTCCGTAAAATACAGGCGTCTTCTTTCGGGCACGACATCATGGGAAGCGGAAGGCGGTTTAGCCGATGCCGATGCGGCGGTCAGATGGGTGAAACTCGCTTCAGAAAAGAGAGCCGGTTCAAATTACATTATCTGTGGAAATCTTGATGACGGGAATGACCTTGATGTTCAGGTATGGGATGGTTCATCATGGGGGACAAGTGTTGAGGTTTCAGCAACGGTTGAGAGCGATGCAAAAAGGAGTTTTGATGTTGAATGGGAAGCAACTTCCGAACACAGGGGAATTGTTGTCTATGCCCAGAACAACTCCCAGGATTTAAGATATGGCACAATTGATGGCAAAACAGTAAATGATATAGACGGAAATTCTCTTGATGTTGATGACATAACTTCAGATGAACCCGATACGGTTCGGCTCTGCCCTGACCCTTATTCAGATGATATATGGGCAATTTACAGTGTTGGACACACTGCCTCAACAGCAACAATCTGCGCTGAAAGATGGAAGGGAATTGCAGAAAGTTCCTGGGACGGAGCAAAAAAACTTACAACAACTTCCTATGAATCAGACCCTTATGAAAATTTTTCAATTGCCTACGGAACATATCCGGCGCCCCCTGCCGCTGATACAACGCCGCCGTGCGCGATAAGTAATCTGACGGCGATTGCGGGAAGCGACGACGGCGAGGTGACTTTAACATGGACGGCTCCGGGCGACGACGGTGCGGGCGGAAATGTTTCAGGCGGGCTTTACAGGATTAAGGCCGCGACATACAACATAACTTCGGCGAATTTTGGTTCGGTGGCAAACAACGGCTATTACAGTTTCACTGTTGATGTTTCAACGTCTTATAATACGCAGGGAACAGAACATTCATACGGTTTTACCGGCTTATATCCGGGAACGACTTATTATTTCGCGATGAAATTGAGGGACGAAAATGCGGCCAACTGGGCTTCGTGGTCTGATACGGCAAGTTCCTCGGATACCGCCCCCGCGCAGGACCTTGCCCCTCCCGCTCCGTCAAATCTGACAGTACAGCCCGGGCAGAATAAAATATCACTGACCTGGACGGAAGTGACCGGCGAACCTGACCTTGACTATTACAAGATTTACAGGGATTCCTCCACTCCTTACAATTACGCCGATGCCTATACAATCACGGTGGATACAGGCAATTCGTCTTATCTGGACACAGGCCTTTCAAATACGGTGACATATTATTACAAAATGACGGTTGTTGACCTGGGCGATTCCGGAAACGGACTTTTCAGCCATGCGAGAGAAAGCGCTTTTTCAAATGAAAAAAGCACCAGTCCTCTGGGCGAAATGCTGACGCCCGAGGCGTTTCTTGTTTATTTTGCGAGTTCCACTAACCAGGTTTTGAGGGAAACACCGCAGTGCGGTTCATGGAGCGGTTCTTCATGGGCGTCAGGATACGATGTAAAGAGAATTACGCAGACGGCGACCGGATGGTATGTCGTGAAAAAATGTCCGACGGCGGACAAATGGATGTTTGGCATTCAGGACTCGGCGAAAGTTCTGAATGTGATGATTTACGATGAGACAGCGAAAGAGTGGTCGGCGCCGAAGAAATTGACAACGAATATTTCTTATGCCGGCAGCCGCGGTTTTGATATTGAATTTGAACAGCAGTCAGGAAGGGCGGTTATCGTCTATAAAGACGCGAATACTAAAATTCCTCAGGCGGTTACCTGGACGGACACGGGCGGCTGGGGAACGGCTTTCGCGTTAAGCATTTCAACTAACGGCGCGGGATATGTCGCCTGGCTGGAACTTATACCCAAGCCAAATTCCAATGATATGCTGCTTATGATAAGCGACAGCTACAAAGATTTGTCCGCCCATGTCTGGTTTGCTACTTCAACGCAAACAGGTTCAAGCATACTGCTTGATACAGAACTTGAAACGTATGGACAGAGTTGTTTTGACGGCGCTTATGAAATGCAGTCGGGTGACGCTATGGTCGCCTGGGATAATGATACCGGTCAGATTAGATACCGCATCTTAAGCGGTAGTTCGTGGGGCGCAGAGCAACCCGGTCCTCAGAATATTGGCGTTGATATTTGGTGGGTGCGGCTTGTTTCTGACCCAAAAAGCGACGCTATGATTTTGGGGACTCTTGATGGAGCAACCCCTTTTGATATAAATGTTTCATCGTGGAACGGAACGAATTGGGGTACGACGACAGAAGTGGAAGCCAGCGCTTCTGTTTCCACGACGAGGCCTTTTGATATCGCATGGGAAACAAGTTCAGGTGACGGCCTTGTCGTATTTAATGACGGCACATCTGTTCCGAAAGCAAGAAGATTGAGCGCGGGCGTCTGGGACGGGGCTGACACTTCGGCTTCCGATGTTGCCGCCGCTCCCTGCTGCGTTCAACTGGTTTCCGATAACAACACCGACGATATTATGCTTGTCACCTGCAACGCGGACGCCACGCCGGACATTTATGTTCAGAAATGGGACGGCTCGTCAAATTCTTTCGGTTCGGCGGCGCTGATTACAGACAATTCTTCAAATAAAAATGGTTCGGCTTATTCGCACAATTTCGCGGCAGCGTATCCTTATGTTCAGCCTACTGATAACACCGCTCCCGCGGCAATTACGACGCTTTCGGCGTCAACACGCACGCTGACGGGCGAGGTGGCTCTGTCCTGGGAAGCTCCGGGAGACGATAGCTGGACGGGAGAGCTCGGCGCTTCCGATGATGTGGCGCGGTTTGCGATCCAGTATGCGACATACACAGAAGTGTCGTGGAGTAAAGACAGCGCCGATGTCACAATAGACACATACACGGTGACACCGTACGATATACAGTCATATGACTTTTCCCTTAACAGCGAGACGACTTATTATTTCAGGATATGGACGAGGGATGAGGCCAGCGCCGGAAACTGGTCGGATATATCGGTCGGGGCGACGGTGTGGTGCAGAATTGCTCCGGCGGCGGTTACGGCGCTTTCGTCGCTTGCTGAAGACAACGGCGATGTTCAGCTTTCGTGGATCGCGCCGGGCGACGACGGCACGACGGGAAGCATTTCGGACGGTCAA